>NZ_JBHWKO010000032.1:21815-96377 GCF_042731035.1 Streptomyces sp. NPDC059895 | reverse complement strand
GCCTCCGAAAGCCCCGCCTCGATCCCCTCCGCCACACCAGCATCCTACGAGCCAACAGAACTCAGAAACCGAGGAGTTATTTTTCGACAGCCCCCAGGCGAATCCGGTGAGCGGTTTATGTCCGGTTGGATGGGTATTCGCCTGATATGAGTACCGCAAGCATGCAGCTGGCCGCCTCGAGCGGCCTGCTCAGCCTGGCACTGTTCGTGGTCGGCATCGCCCTGATAGCCATGCTGGCCGGCAGCTTCTGGCTGGGCGCGCGTATCAAGATGCGCGAGTCACCCAGGCCGCGCCCCGAGGAACAGCCGCAGCTGCCGCCGGACGGCCCGGTCCATGAGGTCCGGGAGAACCGGGAGCCCGACGAGGTGCCCCGCATGACGAAGGGCGGCCGTCCGCTGACCCCGTACGAACTGACCAACATGCAGACGCGGTCGAGCGACTCCAAGACGCGTCCGCGCTGGAGCCGGGGCAGCAGCGGTTCGTTCGGCGGGGGCGGTCTGGGCGCCCACTGAGCGGACGCCCCCTCGCCCGGGCCCCTTCCGAGGGGGCCCGGGTCTCCCGCCGTCACGGCCGGCGTCAGTGGTCGCGCAGGGCCCGGCCGGCCACCGACAGTGCTTGTTCGGCGTAGGTCCGGCCGAAGAGGACCGCGTGGACGAGGAGCGGGAAGAGCTGGTGGATCCCGACCCGGCGGGTCCAGCCGTCCGCGAGCGGCGCCGTACGCCGGTAGCCGTCGAGCACCAGTTCCAGGTGGGGGCAGCCGAACAGGCGGAGCATCGCGAGGTCGGTCTCGCGGTGGCCGCCGTGCGCGGCCGGGTCGATGAGCCGGACCTGCCCGTCCCCGCCCCACAGCACGTTGCCGTTCCACAGGTCGCCGTGGAGCCGCGCCGGCGGTTCGGCGGGACCGGCCCACTCCGGCAGCCGCGCGCAGACCCGCTCGACGACGGCCGCCTCGGCGGGGCGCATCGTGCCGCCGTCGACCGCCGTGCGCAGATACGGCAGCACCCGGTGTTCGGCGTACCAGGCGGGCCAGTCGGCGCCCTCGGTGTTCCGCAGCGGGGCGAGGCCGATGCGGGCCCGGCGGGGTCCGCCCGGCGGCGGGGCGCCGAAGGCGGGCGCGCCGGCGGCGTGCAGGGCGGCGAGGTCGCGGCCGAAGCGGAGGGCCGCCTCGGGGGTCGGCGGGCCCGTCACGACCCGTTCGGTCACCAGCGACCGTTCGTCGTGCCCGTGCACCCCGGGTACGCGGACCGCCCCGGCGTCGGCCAGCCAGCGCAGGCCGGCGGCCTCCGCCCGCACCGCCTCCGGGCCGTCGCCGCGCTTGACCATGACCGTGCGCCCGTCGTCGAGCGCCACCTCCACCACGGTCGCGGACCGCGGGCGTTCCCGGAGCGCGGTCGCACCCGTGAAACGGGCGGCGACGGCGCCGGGCGTGTCAGGCATGTACACGGCGCCAGGGTAGGCGACGCAGGTCACACGGAAGAATCGAAACGCGACATTTCAGGCGTCCGACGGTTTCCGAATACCGGACAGTCGGGACCCCTTCCTTGCGATGTAAGATCACATCCCTTCACGCCGAAGGAATCATCGGGGCACTGGCCGACGCGGGCTGTGATTCCGAGGAAGAGCGGGCTGGTTGCCGACAGCCCAACGATGGAAAACGCATGACTTAACGTCCCGTGTCATGACAGACACGGTGACGCGGTCACGGACCGACGGGACGCAGAACGACGCCGACGGCGTGCGCGGCAAAGGACTCGGCGGCGATTCCGTCGGCCTGCTGGGCAGCGCCGTCATCGGTGTCTCGACCGTCGCGCCGGTCTACTGCCTCACCTCCACGCTCGGCTCCACCGCGGGCGAGGTGGGGGTGCAGATGCCCGCCGTGTTCCTGGCGGGGTTCCTGCCGATGCTGCTGGTCGCCTTCGCCTACCGCGAGCTCAACAAGGCCGTGCCGGACTGCGGCACCTCCTTCACCTGGACGGTCAAGGCGTTCGGGCCGCACCTGGGCTGGATGTGCGGTTGGGGCCTGGTCATCGCGACGGTGATCGTGCTGTCGAACCTGGCGGGCGTCGCCACCTCGTACTTCTGGCTGCTGGCGGGCGAGGTGACCGGCAGCGACCGGATCGCCGCCCTGGACGGCGACAAGGCGGTCCACATCATCACCTGCCTGCTGCTGATCGCGGCCGCGACGGCGATCAGCTACCGGGGGATGACCACCACGAAGGGCGTGCAGTACGCGCTGGTGGCGCTGCAACTGGTGGTGCTGGCGGTGTTCGTCGCGCTGGCCCTCCAGAAGGCCCGCTCCGGGGAGCTCGCCGGTCACCTCGACTTCTCCTGGTCCTGGCTCAACCCGTTCGAGGTGAAGTCGTTCGCCGCGTTCAGTGCCGGGCTCTCCCTGTCGATCTTCATGTACTGGGGCTGGGACACCTGTCTGACCGCGAACGAGGAGACCGTCGGCAGCGACCGGACGCCGGGCCGGGCCGCGCTGGTGGCGATGGTGGTGCTGGTCGGCTCCTACCTGACGACCGCGGTGGCCGCCCAGATGGCGGTCGGCGCCGGCACCGACGGTCTGGGCCTCGCCAACCCGGACACCTCCGACAACGTCTTCGCCGCCCTCGCCGGCCCCGTCATGGGCGGCGCCCTCGGCATCCTGCTCTTCCTCGCCGTGCTCGCCTCGGCCGCCGCCAGCCTCCAGACGACGTTCATCCCGGTGGCCCGCACGGTGCTGGCGATGGCCACCTACGAGGCGCTGCCCGCGTCGTACGCGCGCGTGCACGAGCGTTTCCGCACGCCCGGGCGGGCCACGATCGTCGCCGGCGTGGCGACCGGCGTCTTCTACACCGTCATGACGCTCCTCAGCGAGCACGTCCTCGTCGACACCATCTACGCCCTCGGCCTGATGATCTGCTTCTACTACGCGCTGACGGCCTTCGCCTGCGCCTGGTACTTCCGGGACACGCTGACCCGCTCGGTGCGGGACGCGGTCTTCAAGGGCGTCTTCCCGGTGCTGGGCGGCCTCCTGCTGACGGCCGTCTTCGGCAAGACGCTCTACGACATGTGGGACCCGGCCTACGGCAGCGGCTCGGCCGTCCTGGGCGTCGGTTCCGTCTTCGTCATCGGGGTCGGGCTGCTGCTCCTGGGCGTGGTCCTGATGGCGGCGATGCGTCGGCGCAGTCCGGCGTTCTTCCGCGGTGAGGTCCTGACGACGGGGACGCCGGCTCTGGTGGTCGAGGACTGAGGATCCGTATCCGAGAGTGCGGACACCGCTGCCGGGCCGGGGAGATTCCCGGCCCGGCAGCGGTGTCCGTGGGTCAGGCCAGCTTGCCGGCCTGGGCGGTGACCAGGTCGGCGGGGAAGGTGAAGTCCTCGCCGGACATCATCGCGGCGGCGTTGGCCACGGTGAAGTGGGCGAGGGTGGCGCCGTCGCGGAAGACGACCACCTTCCAGGGGGTGTCGACACCGTCGACCGGGGTGACGGCGGTGAAGGCGACCGCTTCCTCGCCGGCCTTCGGCGCGGTGTCCTGCGTGACCTCGGTGGCGGACAGGTCCTCGCCGCCGGCGGTCCACTGGAAGCCGCCCGAGCAGGTGGTGACCGCGTCGGCGGCGGACTTCAGGGCCGCGGCGGCCTCGTCGGCGCTCGCGTAGGAGGCGAGGGTGACCATGCCGGTGTTGATGTCGAGGGCGGCGGCCTCGGAGGAGGCGGCGGCTGTGGCGCCGTTGCCCGTCACCCGGCGGTAGGCGGTCGCGGCGGGCTCCCCCACCGCCGTTCCGGCCAGGGCCCGCCCCAGCGGCAGGCACTCCTCGCCGGTGACCGTCGTCGCCTCGGCGGCGGTGATCTCGGCCTTGCTGGGGGTGGCCACCTCGTACCCGGTCGCGTCCGCCTTGGTGAGGGCCGCCTTGTCCAGCTCGGCGGCCGTCAGCGGCTCGGCCGCGGAGGCGGCCGTGGACTCCTGCGCGGCGGAGGCCGTCGCGGACGAGGTCGACTGGGGGGCGGCATCGGTGCTGTCGGACTCGCCGCCGCAGCCGGTGAGCGCGAGGAGGGACACCAGCGCGGAGGCCGTGAGGGCGGTGGCGCGGGTGCGGGAGCGGCGGATGCCGGTTCTGTTCACGAGGCGGTGCGTTCTTTCTCTGTGCATGGATACGGCTGACGTGGCGTCAGCCGAGTCTGTGTTCAGCCGTCGCTCACGACAGCTTGACGACCTGGGCGTCCAGGACGGCCGCAGGGATCGACGGCGCGCCGCTGAGGTAGGCCACCGTGGTGCCGGAGCGGAGGATCACGGCCTTGGCCGCCGTCTTCTTGCCGTCCCGTTCCACGGTCGCGCCCAGGCCCATCGCCTGGTCGGTGCTCTCGGGGGCGATCTCCGGGGTGACCTTGCCGACCTTGTGCTCGTCGCCGTCGACCGTCGCCGTGAAGCCGTCCGCGCACGCGTCGAGGGCGGTGCCGATGGCGTCCATCGCCGTCTGGGCCTGGTCGGAGGTGTACTCGGCGAGGACCACGGTGACGGTGGCGCCCTCGCCGGACGCCTCCCGGACCACCGTGGACGCCGGCTTGCCGACCACCGAGCCGGACAGGGCGTGGGCGAGCGGGGCGCAGGCGTTCTCGGTGACCTGCACCGTGCGGCGGTCGGCCGAGGTGGACACCGTGAAGCCGTCCGCGTCGCGGGCGGCGAGGGCGGCGCTGCCGAGGCCGCCGGCTCGCGCCGTGGCGCCCGGCTGGGCGGTGGGCTTCAGCAGGCCGTCCTCGCTGCCACCGCCGCCGCTCGCCGCGTCGCAACCGGTCAGCAGGCAGGCCAGCCACACCGCTGCGGTGATCATCCGCATGTCCCGCAAGGTCCCATCTCCTTCCCGCCTCCAGGACGTTCAGTCACCGGTAGCGGCTCACGACTCATCGACCGCACCGTCGAGGTCATCCCCAGGCCAGGCCTCCAACTGATGGACGACATCCTTGAGTTGCACCAGAAGGTCCACCTCGGACATCTTCCCGTCGTCGTAGTCCGACCACAGGTCTGATGCCTTCTCCACGACCAGACCGAACTCTTCGATCGCATCGGCGAGCCGCATGGGATCCACCGACGTCTTCCCATCCCTGAGCATCCAGAGCTGGGCGGACGCATAGGCAGAGATTCCCCTTCCGGCCAGCACGACGACATCCCAACCCAAACGACCGTCAGAGGCCATTTTGACGAAGGCCGCCAAATAGGGGGAGATTTCCGCAGTCACGTAAAAAACCTCAACAGAGTCAGTACACAAAGGCCGGTCTTCAAACTTTTCCCGATGCTTCCAGGGATGCGATCGAAGACCGGCCGGACCTTTCGTCGGCTCATCAGCCGTCTCTGAACGCAGACTGTAGACCACGTTTCGCCCAAGCGGCCATGCGCACTCCCGTATCCGGGAGATCCGTCACTCCACCCTCCCGCAGGACATCACAGACGTGGGTGAGGCAACTGTTGGTCAAGAAGTCGTACTTCCCTTGACCGGTACCGATCTTCTTGTCCTGGAAGGCGCGTGCAGCCCCGGCATTGGGAAGCCTGAACGAGAATGTCATCGTCCCGGCCGATCCGGTGTAGTTGCGAATGGCGGTCTGCGTGTGCCCCACGTTGGGCATCAGTTCGGAATGGGTGATCTCACCGCTTCCGTCCATTACCTCGACGGTGAAGTGGACGTTGTTCCCATCGCTGACGTGTGCGTGCACCAGCGCCGTCCCCTCGTCGGCGTCAGGTCCACAGCCCTGATTGTGGACCAGGACCGGCGTGGTTCCTGCCAGCACGTAGTAGGTGTGCAGGTCACTTACGGTCAGGTTGTGGACGGTGGCCCACAGCGTGGTCCAGCGCTCGACTGCCGTGACCTGGACGTAGGTGCCGGTGCTGGTGCGCAGCCACTCGCCCGCCTTCAGGTCGGTGGCGTCGATCCACTCGCCCAGTTCCGGGACCCAGAATGGATGTCCGTCCGTGGCCGTCACCTGGGCGGTCTTTTCGCCGTCGCCGGCTGCGATGGTCACCTTGACCAGATGCTTGACGCCCTGGCCGACGATTTCGGCGGTGACCGTCTCGGCGGCGGTCTCACCGGTCTCGGGGTCGGTCGCCAGAACCTTGTCGCCGTTCTTGACGTCCTCGATCGGCTTGGTGGTGCCGTCTGCCATCAGCACCCGGGTGCCGGGGACGAAGCTGTTGATCGGGCAGCTGGCGCCGGATGCGCCGCTGTCGTCATCGCCTCCGCCCGACGACTCCTTCTTCGCGGCACTCGTCTGCCGCGGCTTGGGTTCCGCCTTCTTCGCCGCCGTCTTGCGCGCCTTCTGGATCGCGTTGCCGGTCTTCTGTGCGGCCTTCTTGGCCTGACGGGTGGCGGCCTCCTTGGCCTTCTTCTTCAGCTGTGCCGCCAGCGCGGCCGCCTTCTTCTTGGCCGCTGCCGCCTTGCGGGCCAGTTCGCGTGCCTTGCGCGCCAACTCGATGATCTTGCGGGCCTTCTCCTTGGCCTTCATCAGGGCGTTGACGGCCTTGGCGATGCGGTACGCCGCCTTGGCTATGCCGAAGGCCTTGTACGCCTTCGTCCAGGGGATGGCGTTGAGGAAAAGGTCACCGCAGGCCCAGACGTCGCCGCGGGAGAAGCAGCCGACCACGCTGTCCCAGCCGACGAACTCCTTCAGCGCCGCCCAGCCGATGGACAGGATCACGTCCGCCACGGAGGTGTTCAGCGTCTTATTCGCCGCCGCCTCTTCGGACGCCGACGGACCGCCGTACTCCGAACTGCCGCCTTCCGACGCCAGGCCCGACGGGTCGGCGAAGGTGACCGGGTTGTTCTCGCAGTAGACGTAGCCGTTCATCTGGACCGGGTCGTTCAGGTCCAGGACCGGGTCCGGGGAGAGGAAGCGGCCCGTGTTCGGGTCGTACTCGCGGGCGCCCAGGTGGACCAGGCCGCTGCTGGTGTCGTCGTCGCCGCCGACGTAGCTCTGGTGGGAGCGCCAGCTCGTGGACTCGGTCCGCTCCACGCCGAAGGGGTCGCGCTTGGAGAACTTGACCTTGTTGCCCGAAGCGAGCGCCACGTTGATGTACGCGGTGCCCTGTTGGTCGGTGACCTGCACGGACAGTTCCGCCGTGCCCGTGCCCTGCGCGTGGCGCATCACGGTCGGGGCACCGGCCTGGGAGTAGTAGCGCTCGGTGTAGGCCGGGCCGCCGGCCGCGTTGACCGAGATCGTCGACTCGCCGAGGTACAGGGTGCGTTCGGTGGCGGAGATGGCCATCAGGCGTGATCCGTCACCGCCGTAGAGGTACTTGGTCTCCTTGTCCGGCGCCCACTGCTGGTTCGCCGCGGTGCCGCACGTGTTCAGCTGGAGGTCGGTGCTGTCGGCCGAGTTGGAGCTCGGGACGTCAAGGCACTTGCCCGACGAGACGTGCTTCAGGGTGCCGGTGGAGGTCGCCGTCCACTGCTGGGCCGCCGCGCCGGTGCAGTCCGCGATCACGACCAGCGTGCCGTTGGCGGTGCCGCCGGCCTTCGGAACCACGCACTTGCCGAGGATCTTCAGCGCGCCCGTCGACGGGTCCGAGGACGACGCGGAGTCGATGCGGAACTTCTGCGCCTTGGAGCCGTTGCAGGTGTAGAGCTGGACCGGTGTGTCGGCCGTCGTCGCCGCGTTGGCCAGGTCCAGGCACTTGCTGGCCAGGCCCTTCCACGCGCCGGCGCCGTTCTCGCCGAAACCGGTGATCTTCTCGACCTGGCCGTCCCACGTCCAGTCCAGCGCCTGCTCGGAGCCGTCGTACGTGCGGGTGAGCGTGTTGCCCGCGTCGTCGTACGTCAGCGTCGTCGCCTTCGTGACCTGCGCGCCGGAGTCCGCCTTGTAGGTGGAGGACATGCCCGTCAGGGTGTGGGGCTGGGTGCCGTCCGCGTTGCCGTACGCGTACGTCGTCGTGGCGTCCTTGGTGGTGTCCAGGCCCGGGTCGTGCTCGACGAGCGTCTTGCGGTTGCCCAACGCGTCGTACTCGTAGGACTGCCAGTAACCGCTGTTCGCCGCCGTGACGTTGGTCGTGCCGTCCGAGTACTTCGCGGCCGCCGTGGTCTTGCCCGTCGCCGTGCAGGACGTCGGAGCCGTCCAGGCCTCGGTGAGCTGGCCCAGCGCGTCGTAGGTGAAGCACTGGCGGTCGGTCACCGAGTTCGACGTGTCGGCGATCGAGGTGACGTTGCCGGCCGGGTCGTAGGCGTACGTCCGGGAGTTGACGCGGTGGCCGGTGACGGCCGTGGTGTCGCTGGTCGACTCGCGGTCGACGATGCTCCGGGTCAGCTCACCCGTCGCCTCGTCGAACAGGTTCGTCGTCCACAGCCGGTTGGGGTTCTCACCGCTGGCGGTGCGCAGGACCTGGCCGTACGGGGAGTACGAGGTCTGCGCGGTGTACCAGGCCAGGCCCGAGGTCGAGACCGGCAGGCCGTCCTCGTTGTAGCGGACGACCACCTTCTCGGCGGGCAGCGTGCCCACGGAGGGCAGGTTGACCGCCTCCAGCAGGCCGGACTCGGAGTACTCGTAGCTGTAGGAGTAGCTCGACTGCAGGCCGTTGGCGAGTGCCACCGACTCGGGGATGGAGATCTTCTGGCCGGTCGGCTGGTAGTCGGTCGTGTAACCGGTCACCGCCGTGGTGTACGCCAGACCGTCCGTGTAACGGGTCTGCGAGGTGGCCAGACCGACGCCGCCGATCAGCGTGTCGTACGTCGTCGAAGCCAGCAACGTGCCGGTGGCGGAGTTCTCGTGCTGCTCGATGGGGCGGGACAGCTTGTCGTAGACCGTGTAGACGGCCGCGTTCTCGTCCGTGACCAGCTGCGGCCGGTCCAGGACGTCGTAGGTCGTCGTGGTCGTACCGGCGTCCGGATCCACGGCCTCGGTCTCACGGCCGCGGGCGTCGAACTTCCACGTCCAGACGTTGCCTTCGGAGTCCTTCGCCTCGACGCGGTCGCCGCGCTCGTCGTACTGGTACGTCGTCGAGCGGTAGGCGGCACGCAGCGCGTCCGTGAACGTGTCCACCCGGACCATGCGGCCCATGGCGTCGGACCAGGTGCGCTGGGCGGTGGCACCCATCGGGTTGATCACCGTGGAGTTGTCGAGGCCGTACTCGTAGCGGGTCGCCTTGGTCGGAACCTCTTCACCGTTGAGATACGGGGTTTCGGTGAGGGTGCGGCCCAGGCCGTCGTAGGCGTAGAGCGTGGCGTTGGGGACCTGGTAGTCCGAGGCCAGCTCGAACAGGACGGTGGAGGGCTCGTCCTTGTCGTAGTAGGCGTTGTTCGTCTGCTTGACGGTGCCGTTCGCGCTGTACAGGGTGTCGGTGATCAGGCGTCCGCCGCCGACCGCCGGCTCCTGCTTCTGCCGCTCGCGGCCCATGCCGTCGTAGATCACGGTGGACACGCCGTAGTCACCGGTGTCGGTGAGCGACTCCGTCGTGATCGAGACCGGCGAGCCGATCGTCGTGTCGTACGTGATCTTCGCCGACGGCGACTTGGACGTGGAACGGTTCGGGTTCCACATCTGAGTGGTGCGGCCGAGCGCGTCGTAGGTGTAGGTGGTGACGCGGCCGTTGACGTCCGAGTCGGTGAGGGCCACCCCGCGGCCGGGTTCCAGCGTGCTGGTCTCGCTCTGGTTCAGCGCGTTGGTCGTCTTGATCGAGTAGACCTGGCCCGTGTCCGGGATGTAGGTCGTGGTGTCCTTCGTGTCCTCGCCGTTGGCGATGGCCAGCGCGTTCCTGGTGGACGTGGTGCGGCCGTAGGCGTCGTAGGTGACCTGGCCGTCCGCGACCCAGGCGCCGCCGGCGCCGGTGACCGCCCAGGTGGCGGTGGCGTTGCCGGTGGTCGGGGCGTCGCCGTAGGCGCCGCCGTCGTAGGCGACGCGGGAGCCGTCGATCCAGTCGGCCGCCGTCGCCGTGTCCGCCTGGGCGCAGGTGCCGGCGGTGGTCAGGGTCTGCTTGGCCAGGCCGATGAGGTGCTTGGACGTGTTGTGGACGTACGTCATCACCGTGCAGGTGTCGTCGTCCGCCTTGTCGGCCGCCGGGTCCGACGACCAGTCGTTGTACTCCGTCACCTGCGTCGGCAGGCCGTAGGTCTCCTCGTACTCCGTCACCGTGCGCAGGACGCGCACGGTGCGCTTGTCGTCGCCGTCACCGGAGGAACGGGTGTAGGTGAGGGACTCGGGCGTGAGGACGCGCCAGGCCTTCAGGTCCGGTATGCCGCCGGAGCGGCTGCGGGCCGCCAGCTTGACCGCCTTCGGCTTGTCCACGGTCCGGGTCAGCCAGGTGGAGGCAGTGGCGGAGGAGTAGGTGAGGGACTCGGCGACACGGCCGGCGAAGGCCTCCTCGTCGGTGGCGATCGTGTTGCCGTCGACGTCCTTCACGGTGACCGAGCGGCTCCCGCCGCCGGGCAGCGGGTCACCGTCCATGCCCCGGAAGAAGCGGGTCTCCGTCATCCCCCGCTCGGTGGACATGTATTCGGTGGCACTGTCGTCGCCTGTGTACGTGCGCACCCGGGCGAAGCCGCGCCACTGGTCGTACGTGCGGGTCTTCTTCTTCGAGAACTCGGCCTGGTTCAGGGCCCAGGCGGCGTCACCGAGGTAGTCGTACGTCGTGGTGATGGCGTCGACGCCGTTGAGGGCGGGCAGTTCCTGGACGTTGTCGACGACGTACTTGTGGAACCAGTCGATCGTCTCCTCGTCCGGATCGGGGTTCCAGTACGCCGGGAAGCACAGCCCGGTGTTCTCTTCCGGCTTGGGGAACTCGCCGTCGACCTTGCAGGCGTCGGTCTTGTACGTCACGACGGTCTCGCCGCCGTACTCACTCACCACACGGGCGATGCGCAGCCGGTCGAAGGCGGGGTTGGGGTCGTCGCTGCCGCGCTTGACGCGGTTGGGCATGGAGAGGCTGTTGGCGAGGAACTCGACCGGGTTGAGCGCGATGGCCTCGCCGTCGGTGCCGTAGCCGGTGCGGGTGATCGACTCCAGCCACAGGGCCGTGCCCTCGTCGGTGAGGTCGGCCGGCAGGGACTGCTGAAGCGTCCAGCTGTCCAGCTTCGACAGCTCCGTCGAGCCCTGCGTGCGCTGCGTCCACGTGGTCACCTGGGCCAGGCGCTTGCGCGACCAGAAGGTGGGGACGGGGACGTAGCACTCCTTGCCCGACGCGCAGTACAGGTCGGCCGGGGTGTCGTACCAGATGCGGTTCTTCGCGAAGTCGCCGGAGGTGAAGTTGTCGTTCTCGTCGCCCTCCGCCGTGCAGGCGATCTCGCCTTCCTTGAAGCACCGCTCGTCGACGTCGAAGGTCACCTTCGAGATCGGCGTGGCGTACGGGTCGGCCGAGGTCAGGCCGTACTCGATGCGCTTGAGGTAGCCGCCGCGGTCGTAGGAGACCGGCGTCTTGTACTTGTTGTTCTTCGCGTAGTAGTTCTTTTCCTTCGCCCACCACAGCGTCATCGCGTTGCCGTTGGTGTCCACGACGTAGTCGAGGTTCCACCGCCACGCCTGGTCGCAGAACGAGCCCGCGAAGTCACCCGACTTGTAGCAGGGCTCACCGCTCTGGTTGCCGGCGACCGGCGCGGAGAACACCGAGTTCGTCACCGGGTCGCCGCTGGCCCAGTTCGCGTCCAGCTTGTGCTTGCCGAAGTAGTACTGCGTGCCGTCGCGGGTGGTGACGCGCCAGTACTCGCCGTCGGCGTCACCGTTGTCCAGGCCGCTGTCACGCAGCAGCTCCACCCGGGAGCCGTCACCGTTCGCCGTGACCCACGCGTCGCCGAACGGGCTGCTCGCGCTGTCCGGCAGGACCAGCTCCGTCGTCGTACCGCCCAGCGTGAGCGTGGCGTTGTACGAACCGAAGCACAGATCGCTGGTCTTCTTCGTGTTGTTGCCGTCGGTCTGGTCGTCACGGCACGAGGTGTACGTCCGCGTGATCGAACCCGCGTTGTACTCCCAGCCGTCACCGATCCACGACGGCTGGTTGTTCGACGCCGACGTACGGCCGTCCACCACCTGCGAGTTGTAACCGAACGACACCGACGGCGACGGGCCGCCCGGGACACTCGGCGTCTGCAGCGTGTACGAGTACGTGAACGCACCCGAGTTACCGCCCGCCGACCACGAACCGGCACTCACCAGCGGCGTCGCACCGAAGTCACCCTTGGAACCCGAACCGGAGTCCGTCGCCAGCAGGACGGAGGAACCCGAACCGTCGGCGGTCGCGGCCGCCAGCGACGCCAGACGGGCGCCGCTCTCCGACTTCGCCTCGCGGTACACGCCGTCGGTGACGACACCCTCACCCGAGGCGGAGGCGGTGGACGCCGTCGAAGCCTCGGTCTCGGTCTCGGTCGACGCTGCGGTCTCGGTGCTGGTGCCACCGGCCGCCAGGTCCTCCGTCGCGACGGTCGCCAGAATGCGCCGCTCGTACACCGGAGCACCCTCGGCATCGGTGCCGGTCTGCGCCACCACGTTGTCCGTGCTCACCTCGGTCGGCTCCGAGCAGCCCTCGGTGTCCGGGGTGGTCAGGAAGCAGGACGGGTACTGCACGAACTCCAGCCGGTCCGCCCAGTTCGCGCCGTACAGCTCCGAGAAGTCGCTGTAGTCCAGGGCGATCACCGCGTCACCGGTGGACTCCGCCGGCGGGGTGACCGTCAGGGCCACGCCCTCGATCGCCGTCGTGGCGATCTCGTCCTGGGCGGCGAGGGACACCTGCCACTCGCCCTCCAGGGCGGCGGCCTCCGTCGCGGTCGCCGTCTCCGGCGCACCCACCTCCACCGGCAGCGCCGTGCCGTCGGCCTGCGTCAACGGCACCAGATCACCCGGAGCCAGCCCGGTCAGATCCTGGGTGGCCGTGCCACCCGCCGGCGCCGTCACCTCCGTCGGCTCGTACTCGACCGGCGGCTCCGCCTCGGCCGTGGTCAGCTCGGCGAGACTGCCGCCCTCCTCGCCCTCGGCCTGCTCGACGTCCGGAAGATCGACCAGCTCGACCCCGCTGCGGTCGTCACCCGGCGGCAGCGCGTACGCGGCCGGCAGAACACCCACCGCCAGCCCCACCACGAGCGACCCGACGACACCAACGCGCATCCGCGCCCGTCTGCGGCGCTCGGAACGCGTACTCACACGCCCTCCCCTGCCGCTCCATGACAGCGATCCCCACACAGCGGCAGCCCCCGCGCACACAGTTCGGTCCATTGACGAACACGAATGTTCAACCACGAGTTCACAGAAAGTCAACAAGCGAAATAAGGCCGGTGATCTAGGTCACAAGCACATTTCTCGCGGGCGACGATCAATGCAATCCGGACGGTTTAATGCGTTAAAGAACCGCCCAAACGGAGGTTAATCGTCCGTGAAGGACGGGTAAATTGTGATCGTTTAGCACACCCTGCCCGTCAAGTGAACTCGCTGGTCAGGCCCACTTGCTAGACGGATGAGCGAGCCCGACGACTCCGCCCGAGAGGTCACGGAAAGGCAAAGGGGATCGACCGGTGTGGCGCAATTCCCCGGCATCAGCCATGCTCTGTGCTCGCTTTCCCGGAGACCTGACAGGTATTACGACCGGGATGCACAGGGAGCTCACCGAGTTCCGGGCGATCCGGAATTCCAGGGGGAGGGGACGCAGCACCATGGAACGTCGTCGCTTCGGCCTGCCCGCGTCCAGACGCGGGCGGGCAGGGGTGGGCGCACTAGTCGCCGGCGCGATCGGCGTCGGCCTGCTCACCGTGCCGTGGTTCGACGATCCGGGGACCGCGGACTCCCCAGCCGTGACGAAGAAGGCCGACGACGGCCCTCTGAGCCAGGACGGCGCCCAGCAGAAGGCCGTCTCCACGGGCAAGCGCGTCGAGGTCACCGCCCTGCGCGACGAGACGTCCACGACGTACGCCCGCCCGGACGGCAGCTTCGAACTCGTCACCTACGGCGCACCCGTACGGGCCAAGGTGAACGGGGCCTGGAAGGCCATCGACACGACCCTGGCCGAGACGGACGGCGGTGGCTGGGCGCCCAGGGCCTCGGTCGACCCGGTGGTGTTCTCCGGCGGCGGCGAGGACGCGACGACCGGCTCCGGCTCGCGTGCGCGCAAGGCCGCCGCCGGCCGCGGGGCCGTGACGACCGTCCAGCCCGCCGTCTTCACCGTCGCGACCGGCGGCGACGGCAACGGCGACGCCGTACAGATCGCCGACGCCACCGAGAACTACTCCGAGCTGGCCACCATGACCAGCGACGGCCACGAGGTCACCCTGAGCTGGCCCGGCACCCTGCCCGAACCGGTCATCAGCGGCTCGAGCGCCCTCTACCGGAACGTCTTCGACGGCATCGACCTCATGCTGACCGCGCAGGCCAGTGGCTTCAGCCACGTCCTGATCGTGCACAGCGCGCAGGCCGCGAAGGACGCGTCGCTGACCGGGCTGTCGTACGGGCTGTCGTCGCCGGACCTGACCTTCCACCTCGATCCGGTCACCAAGGTCGTCAGCGGCAAGGACCGCGACGGCCAGGAGATCGCCGTCTCCCCCACCCCCTACCTGTGGGACTCCGCGGGAACGTACGCCGCCACCGAGGGCGACGACCCCGAGCCGGTCGAGGAGACCGCGGAGCCGACACCGTCGTACTCCGAGGAGCCCGGCGCCCCGGTTCCCGACGAGAGCGCCGTCCCCGAGGACGGCCTGGACACGGACGCGCCGACCGCACCCGAGGAGCCCACCGCCTCCGAGGAGTCCACCGCACCCGAGGAGCCCACCGCGTCCGAGGGGGCCACCACGTCCGAGGGGGCCACCGCCGACCCGGCCGCCTTCCACGGCTCGACCGGGGCCGGTTCCGCCCGGGCCGGCTCGGCCGTCCTGCGGCCGGCCGCGTACGCCGACGGCATGCCCACCGCCGCCCCCACCGACGAGCAGGTCTTCGCCCTGCCCGGCCTCGCCGGAGCCGACCCCGGCACCCACCTGGCCGCCGCCGACGCGAAGCTGACCGCGCCCGGCGCCGCCTCCACCGGCCTGACCCTGCTCCCCGACGCGGACCTGCTCGCCGACGAGAGCACCGTCTACCCGGTCTTCATCGACCCGACCATCTACGGCAAGACGAAGAACTGGACCACGGCGTACAAGAAGTACCCGAGCTCCAGCTTCTACGACGGCGCCAACTACAACAGCGGCACCACCGAGGCGCGCGTCGGCTACGAGTCGACCACCTGGGGCCTGTCACGCTCCTTCTTCCGCCTCGGCTGGTCCACCAGCATCAAGGGCGCCCACGTCTCCTCCGCCTCCATCCGGCTGCGCGAGACGTACTCCTGGTCGTGCTCCGCGCGGGAGATGCAGGTGTGGCTGACCGGGAGCATCTCCTCCAAGACGACCTGGAACAACCAGCCGGACTGGAAGTCGGAGATCGGCACCAAGTCGTTCGCGAACGGCTACAACTCGTCGTGCCCGGACGCCTACGTCAGCTACGACGCCAAGTCCGTCGCCCAGGACGCCGCCGACGGCGGCTGGTCCTCGATGGCGATCGGTCTGCGCGCCACCACCGAGGACTCGGCGTACTCGTGGAAGAAGTTCCGGGCCGAGGGCGACAGCGCGCCCAAGCTCACCCTGGTCTACAACCGCAAGCCGAAGACGCCGACCTCGGTCGCCCAGTCCCCCGGCGGCAGCTGTGACCGCACCACGCCCTACCTCCACATCGGCAAGCGCGACCTGACACTGTCGGCGGTGTCCTCCGACCCCGACGACACCTCCACCAAGCAGGACCTGAAGTACCTGGACTTCGAGCTGTGGCGCACCGGCTACGGCGACGACAAGATCCTCGACAAGAACGTCACGGTGACCAGCGCCGGCAAGGCCTCCGCCACCGTCGCGAAGACCGCGTTCACCAACGGCTACCAGTACTCCTGGCGGGTGCGCGCCATCGACTCCAGCGGGGCGGCCTCGGCGTACGCGCCGACCTCCGACCCGTACGTGTGCCGGTTCGTCTTCGACAGCGACAAGCCCAACGAGCCGCTGGTGTCGTCGACCGCCTTCCCGGCGGCCGACGAGGACGGATCGATCTGGTCCACGGCGAAGTTCGGCACCGCCGGCAGCTTCACGATCGCGCCGGACGAGGACACCGACATCACCAAGTTCGAGTGGTCCTTCAACACCACCACCTACGCCGGCAACAAGACCGTCACGGCGGGCGCCTCGGCGACCGTGTCGCTCACGCCGCCCACCGCCGGACCCAACGTGCTGTACGTGCGGGCCGTGGACAGCGCGGGCAACCCGTCCCTGGGCACCAAGTACCTGTTCTACGTCACCCCGCGCGACGCCGCCGACAAGCCCGGCGACACCACGGGCGACGGCATCGCGGACCTGTACGCCATCAGCTCCAACGGCAACCTGCTGATGTACCCGTCGATGACCACCGGCGACCTGCACGTCGGCCTGGAGGCCGGCCAGGACGACGGCGTCGGTCTGCTCTCCGACCCGGACGGCGACGGCGAGGACCACCTGCCGGGCTACTGGATGGGCAGTGACGGCAAGCCCGCGCTGATCGCCCACGGCGGCGACGCGGTCGCGGCCGACGGCGTCGGCGACCTCTTCGCCCGCATGCCCGACGGCAAGCTGTACGTCTACCCCGGGGACGGCTACGGCGGCGTCGACATCTCCCAGCGGGTGACCGTCCGGCTGCCGTCGGGCGCCCCGGACCCGGCGACGTTCGACCAGATCATCGTGGGCGACTACGACGCCGACGGCCGCGCCGACCTGTTCGCCACCGCCACCGGCGGCGAGCTGTGGGCCTTCGAGGGCTACACCGGCGCCACCTTCCTGACGCTCACGAAGATCGCCTCGACGGCGTGGCTGGACCGCGACCTCGTCTCGGTCGGCGACCACGACAAGGACGGCGCCCCCGACCTGCTGTGGCGCTCGGGTTCCTCCAGCCGCCTCTACCTGCGGTACGGCGTGGCGGACAGCGCGGGCGGCTCCACCATCGCCTCCCTCGCCACCGCGGCGGCGTCCAGGACCGGTGCCGACGAGATCTACGCCGAGGGCTGGGACACCACCACCGTGCCCGTCACCCACCTGCGCGGCACCCCGGACGTCACCGGCGACGCCGTCCCCGACATCTGGGCCCTGTCCAGCGCCGGCAGCATCTACTTCTACAAGGGTGGAGCGGCGACGATCGGCACGGGGGCGGCGGTGATCAGCGCGGACAGCCTCTGGGGCACGACCAAGCTGATGTTCGGCTGACAGCCGCCGCGCACTGTCGTCCCGTCGCGGGGCCGGAGTCCTGAGGACTCCGGCCCCGCTTCCGTCGGCAGAACTCGTCGACTTCGAGCGGGAACGGTCAGTAAACGACATCGCGAAGCGGAGAGGGTGTGAAGGCTGTGTGATGACCCCAGGCGTCGCGTGAAGTGAGGTGGAGGATGGCCGACCTGATGCAGGCGGAGCCGGCGGAACGACAACGGTGCGGCTGCCGCGTCCCCCTGCGGGAGGGCGGGGCCGAGGAACGGTTCCGGGGGCTGCTGGAGGCGGCACCGGACGCGATGGTCATCGTCGACGACTCGGGTGTCATCCGGCTCGTCAACGCCCAGACGGAGGCGCTGTTCGGCTACGGCCGCGAGGAACTGCTCGGCCGTCCGGTCGAACTGCTGATGCCGCACCGCTTCCGCGGCCAGCACACCACCCACCGCGGCGGTTACGCGGCCAACCGGCAGGTCCGTCCCATGGGCGCCGGGCTCGCGCTGCACGGGCTGCGCAAGGACGGCACGGAGTTCCCCGTCGAGATCAGCCTGAGCCCGCTGGAGACCGCGGACGGCCTGCTGGTGTCGGCGGCCGTCCGGGACGTCAGCGACCGCAAGGCGGCCGAGGCCCGCATCAACGAGCTGGCCGCGCTCGTGGAGTCCTCGCAGGACGCGATCCTCGCCCACACCCTCGACGGGCACATCACCTACTGGAACGCCGCCGCGCAGCGCCTGTACGGCCACACCGCCGAGGAGGCCATCGGCCGGCACGTCTCCCTGCTCGCCCCGCCGGAGCTGCGCGGCGAGGTCAGGGCGCTGCTGAAACGGCTGCGGCGGGGCAGGAAGGTGGAACACTTCGAGGCGCTGCGGGTCACCCGCACCGGGACGCTGCTGGACGTGGACGTCACCCTGTGGCCGACGCGGGACACCCTCGGCACGGTCGTCGGGGCGTGCGCGATCGTGCGGGACATCAGCGACCGCAAGCGCGCGGAGGCCGAGCTGACCGCCCTGTACGAGCAGCAGCGGCACATCGCGCTCACCCTCCAGCGCAGCCTGATGGGCACCCCGCCCGCACTGCCCGGCCTGGCCACCGCCAGCCGCTACCGGCCCGCCACCCAGGGCGCCGGCGTGGGCGGCGACTGGTTCGACCTGATCCCACTGGGCGGCGACCGGGTGGGCGTGCTGATCGGTGACGTGATGGGCCGCGGCCTGGAAGCGGCCGCTGTGATGGGCCAGTTGCGCTCGGCCGCGCACGCCCTGGCCAAGACCGGGATGCAGCCGCGGCAGCTGATGCGGGCGCTCGACACCTGCGTCGCCGACCTCGACGTGCCCGACCAGCTCGTCACCTGCTGCTACCTGGTGATCGCCCCCGACACGGGCACGGTGACCCTCTGCTCGGCGGGCCATCTGCCGGTCCTGGTCGCCGGGCCCGGCGGCGGCGTGCACGCGCTCGACGGCCCGGTCAACGCGCCCCTCGGCGTGGGCGGCGTGTCGTACGAGCAGTCGCGTGCGGAGATACCGCCGGGCTCCACCCTGGTGCTGTACACGGACGGTCTGATCGAGACGCCGGGCAGCGACATCGAGATGCGGCTCGGTGAACTCACCGCCCTCCTGACGGACCTGTTCGCCGGCACGCCCTGCCTGGAGGCCGCGGCGGACCAGTTGCTGGCGGGGCTGCTGCCGGACCCCGACAGCCACAACGACGACGTCACCCTGCTCCTCGCGCAGCTGCCCGCCGCCCCGCTCACGGCCGTCACGGCCGAACTCCGCGCCGACCCGGCCTCCGTGCGGGAGGGCCGCGCCGTCCTGCACAAGGCGCTGACCTCGTGGAACTGCGCGGACCGCGCCGACGACGCCCTCCTGCTGCTGTCGGAGACCCTGACCAACGCCGTGCAGCACGCCGAAGGGCCCATCACGCTGCGCCTGCACCGCACGGCCACCGCCCTCACGGTCGAGGTCGGCGACCGCAGCCCGCACCTGCCCAAGCCGCGCCCGGCCGCCCAGGACGAGGAGTCCGGGCGCGGACTGGTCCTGGTCGGTGCCCTCGCCGACAGCTGGGGCGTACGGCCGACCGACGAGGGCAAGACGACGTGGTTCACGCTGACGTTGTGACGCCGGGCACGACCGCGCAGTCCGCTCCGCCCGTGCGCCCTGGTCCGGGTGGTTCGGGGGCCGCCGGTCAGCCGTCCCAGGTCCAGTCGGCGACCTCGGGCAGGTCGGTGCCGTGGACGCGGATCCAGTCGTGGTGGCGCAGCCGCGCGTCGTCCATGCGCTGGCGCAGGCCGGCCGCGCGCACCGCGAGGCCGGGGACGCGGTCGATCACGTCCATGACCAGGCGGTAGCGGTCGAGGTCGTTGCGGACGACCATGTCGAAGGGGGTGGTGGTGGTCCCGATCTCCTTGTAGCCGCGGACGTGCAGGTTCCGGTGGCCGGTGCGGCTGTAGGCGAGGCGGTGGATCAGCCAGGGATAGCCGTGGTAGGCGAAGACGACCGGCCGGTCGGTGGTGAACAGGCCGTCGTACTCGAAGTCGGTCAGCCCGTGCGGGTGGTCGTCGCGCGGCATCAGCCGCGCGATGTCGACCACGTTGACCACGCGCACCGCCAGCTCGGGCAGATGGCGGCGGAGCAACTGGGCGGCGGCCAGCACCTCCTGGGTCGGCACGTCACCGGCGCAGGCGAGGACGACGTCGGGCTCGCGGGTGCCGTCCTCCGTGCCGGCCCACTCCCAGATGCCCGCGCCGCGCGCGCAGTGGACGCGGGCCTGGTCCAGGGAGAGCCAGTCGAAGCAGGGCTGTTTCCCGGCCACGACGACGTTGACGTAGTCGCGGCTGCGCAGCACGTGGTCCGCCACCGACAGCAGGGTGTTGGTGTCCGGCGGCAGGTAGACCCGTACGGCTTCCTGGCTCTTGTTGAGGACGTGGTCGATGAAGCCGGGGTCCTGGTGGGAGAAGCCGTTGTGATCCTGGCGCCACACGTGCGAGGTGAGGAGGTAGTTGAGGGAGGCGACGGGGGCGCGCCAGGGCAGTCGGCGGGACACGCGCAGCCACTTGACGTGCTGGTTGACCATCGAGTCGACGATGTGCACGAACGCCTCGTAGCAGGAGAAGAAGCCGTGCCGGCCGGTGAGGAGGTAGCCCTCCAGCCAGCCCTGGCAGGTGTGTTCGGAGAGGATCTCCATGACCCGGCCGTGCCGGTCGAGGTGTTCGTCGACCTGGAGGGTCTGCGCCTGCCAGCTCTTGCCGGTGGCGGCGTAGACGGCCTGGAGGCGGTTGGAGGAGGTCTCGTCGGGGCCGACGAGCCGGAAGTCGCGCCGGTCCTCGGTCGCCCGCATCACGTCCCGGAGCAGCTCGCCCAGGACACGGGTGGGTTCGTGCAGGGTCGCGCCGGGCTTGTCGACGGGTACGGCGTACGTCTCCGGGGCGGGCAGGGGCAGTGCGCGCAGCAGCAGTCCGCCGTTGGCGTGCGGGGTGGCGCCGAGCCTGCGGGAGCCCTCCGGGACGCAGGCCAGCACGTCGGGCCGGGGCGCGCCGTGCTCGTCGAACAGCTCCTGGGGGCGGTACGACCGCAGCCACCGCTCCAGGTGCCGCAGGTGCTCGGGGTGGTCGCGCACGCCCGCCAGCGGCACCTGGTGGGAGCGCCAGGTGCCCTCCACGGGGAGCCCGTCGACCTGCGCGGGGCCGGTCCAGCCCTTGGGGGTGCGCAGCACGATCACCGGCCAGCGGGGGCGGGCGGCGTGGCCGTCCTCGCGGGCGGCGCGCTGGATCGCGGCGATGCGGTCGAGGGCGGTGTCGAGGGCCTCGGCCAGCGCCCGGTGGACGGCGGCCGGGTCGTCCCCGGTGACGTGGACGGGGTCGTGGCCGTAGCCGCGCAGCAGGTCGTCGAGTTCCGGCTCCGGGACGCGGGCGAGCACCGTCGGGTTGTCGATCTTGTAGCCGTTGAGGTGGAGGATCGGCAGGACGGCGCCGTCATGGACGGGGTCGAGGAACTTGTTGGAGTGCCAGGAGGCGGCCAGCGGCCCCGTCTCCGCCTCGCCGTCGCCGATCACGCAGGCGACGAGCAGGCCGGGGTTGTCGAAGGCGGCACCGTAGGCGTGCGCGAGGGCGTAGCCGAGTTCGCCGCCCTCGTGGATCGAGCCGGGTGTCTCCGGGGCGACGTGGCTGGGGATGCCGCCGGGGAAGGAGAACTGCCGGAACAGGCGGGCCATGCCGGCCGCGTCGCGGGTGACGTCGGGATACGTCTCGGTGTACGAGCCCTCCAGCCAGGAGTTGGCGACCACCGCGGGTCCGCCGTGGCCGGGGCCCCAGACGCACAGGGCGTCCAGGTCCCGGGCGCGGATGACCCGGTTGAGGTGGGTGTGCACGAGGTTGAGGCCGGGCGAGGTGCCCCAGTGGCCGAGCAGCCGCGGTTTGACGTGCTCCGGGCGCAGCGGTTCGGTGAGCAGCGGGTTGGCCATGAGGTAGATCTGGCCGACGGACAGGTAGTTCGCGGCGCGCCAGTGGGCGTCCAGCGTCCTCAGCTCGTCGTCGGTGAGGGGGGTGGACGCCTGCCGGGTGTCGACGGACATCTGGGTGTCCCTTCCGGATCGGGGTGCGGCGGAGGTGGGTTCCTGTCCCGTGCCTTCCCACCCTCTCCCGGCCGCCGGGTACCCGCCAGGGCCGGTCGGCCCATCCGGAGCAACGCGGTGGACGGGTTCCCCGTCAGGAGCCGGTCCGGGTCCGGTCAAGCCGGTCGACGTGGGCCACGTTCGCCCGGTCCTCGGCGTCCTCGGCGGGCCGGCCCGTGAACCAGGCGTCGAGGATCTCCTTGAGCAGCGGTTCGGAGGTGAGGCGCAGGCTGAGCGCGAGGACGTTGGCGTCGTTCCAGCGGCGGGCGCCGTCGGCCGTGTAGGCGTCGGTGCACAGGGCCGCGCGGACACCGGGCACCTTGTTCGCGGCGATCGAGGCGCCCGTGCCGGTCCAGCAGCACACCACGGCCTGCTCCGAGGTCCCGTCGGCGACGTCCCGGGCCGCGGCCGCCGAGCAGACCGCCCACTGGGGGTCGGCACCGGGGTGCAGCGCGCCGTGCGTCACGACGTCGTGCCCGCGGCCGCGCAGTTCGGCGACGAGGGCGCGGGCCACGGGTTCGTCCATGTCGGAGGAGACGGAGATCCGCATGGTACGGAGCCTACTGAGTGCGCGGTCGCCGACGCCAGCGTCGGCCGGGGCCCGGTCGGTGGCGGTTCGCGACGCCACCGCAGGCCGAGGGCCCGGACAGTGGCGGCTCACGACGCCACCGCAGGCCGAGGGCCCAGGCAGTGGCGGTCCGCGACGCCACCGCAGGCCGAGGGCCCGGGCAGTGGCGGTCCGCGACGCCACCGCAGGCCGGAGGCCCCGGTTCAGTCGACGTAGGACTCCAGGGTGCCGCGGCGCCGGATGTCGAGCGTCGCGCAGTGGAACGAGCCGCCGAACGGCGCGTAGTGCAGCAGGTCGCACGGGATCGGCTCGAAGCCCCACCCTTCGAGCGCGCGCAGCATGCCGGTGTGGTGCCGTTCCGCGATCACCCGCTTCTCGTCGATCATGAGGACGTTCATGTTGAGCCATCTGCCGCACATCGAGGTGACCCTGAGCAGCGGGTCGGTGATCGGTTCGGGGTCGGGCGCGGTCAGGACCTCCCACGACCGCAGCACCTCGGGGAGGCGGTCGACGTCGGCGTACTCGGGGTTGACCAGCACCTTGCCGGGCGCGAGCGGGAGGAAGGTGGTGTCGATGTGCATGGGGGTGCGGCAGCGGCTGTGGATCTCGTGGACGCGGTAGCCGGGTCCGAGGTGCCGGCGCAGCCAGTCGATGCCCATGCGGTTGGTGACGTTGCTCCGGGTGACGAACAGGTCGCGTCCCGCGCGCACGAAGTCCGCCGCGTCGAACACCGGCTCGAACTCGGTGAGGACGTAGCGCATCGGCTCGCCGGGCCCGGGGACGCGGAAGTCCGCGTCGAAGAGGTCGTCGGTCAGCTGCGGTCTGGGGGCCGCCGTCCAGCGTGCGCCGCGCCGGAAGTAGTCCTTGAGGAGCGCGCGGTAGGAGTGGGTCTCGAAGTAGCGGCACGGCCAGGCCATCGGCGTCTCGATGATCTCGTCGCCGACGACCAGCATGCTGTCGCGGGGACAGGTGTTGCAGAAGCCGCGGGACGACCAGTCGGGTGTGCCGAAGCGCTGCCGGTGGTCGACCGCGTCGGGGCGCCGGACCGTGACGCCGAGGGACCGCAGCAGGACGATGAACTCGTCCAGTTCGTGCCGCGCCCGTTCCACCAGTACGCGCGGGTACCGCAGGCCCGCGGCGAGCCCCTGTGCCCGTGCCGCCCAGGGAGGGATGTTGCAGGCGACGACCGGGTGCCGGGAGGGGATCGTGGCGCCGTCGAGCCGCCCGACGACGATCTCCTCCAGCGGGTCCCACTCGTTGTGCGAGTTCACCGGCGACACGAGGGACTCCCCGGCGGGGCGGGACGCGGCGGCGTCGCCGGGGCGGCCGAGCCGTTCGTCGCGGTGCCCGGTTCCCAGGTCCGAGGTGGCCATCATCGCCTCCCGTCGTCGGTCAGGGCGTGCCCGCACCCGGCTTCCTGCTCCGATCATCGGGCCTGTCCACGGGTCCGGCGAGCCGGGCGGGGCCGTCCGGAACACCCCGGTGCGTCCGGCGAAGCGGTGCGCGTCACCCCGTCGGGGAGAAGAAGGTCACAGCCGCGCCCTCTGCTGCTCGTTCGCCGATCTGCCCTAGCATCCGGGCATGACGGTCCTGCCTGACGACGGGCTCGCGCTGGCTGCCGAGTTCCCCGACGCGACGCATGAACAGTGGCAGCAGTTGGTGACGGGCGTCCTGCGCAGGTCGGGCCGGGACGTCACGGGCGACGCGGCCGAGGACGCCCTGGCCGGCGTGCTGGAGGACGGGCTCCGGGTCCGGCCCCTGTACACCGCGCGCGACGGCGCGCCCGACCCGGGTCTGCCCGGCTTCGCGCCGTTCGTGCGCGGCGGACGGGCGGAGGGCAACACCGTCGGCGGCTGGGACGTGCGCCAGCGGCACACGGCGGTGGACGGCGGCGCGGTCCTGACCGACCTGGAGAACGGCGTCACCTCCCTGTGGCTGGTCCTCGGCGAGGGCGGTATCCCGGTGCCGGCGCTCGGCCGGGTGCTCGACGGCGTCCACCTCGACCTGGCGCCCGTCGTCCTGGACGCGGGCGCGGAGACCGGCCCGGCCGCGCGGGAGTTGCTGCGGCTGTACGAGGAGCGGGGGGTCGGCGCGGACGCGGTGCGCGGCAGCCTGGGTGCCGACCCGCTGGGGCACGAGGCGCGCACCGGACGGCCGTACGGCTTCCCGGCCGTGGCCGCGCTCGCGCGGGAGTGCGCCGAGCGGTACCCGCGGCTGCGGACGCTGACCGTGGACGCGCTGCCGTACCACGAGGCCGGCGGTTCGGCCGCGCAGGAGCTGGGCTGCTCGCTGGCGACCGGCGTGGCGTATCTGCGCGAGCTGACCGAGGCGGGGCTGAGCGTCGAACAGGCCTGCGGGCAACTGGAGTTCCGGTACGCGGCCGGCGCCGACCAGTTCCTGACGATCGCCAAGCTGCGGGCCGCGCGCCGGCTGTGGGCGCGCGTCGCCGAGGTGTGCGGGGCGCGGTCGGCGGGCGCCCAGCTCCAGCACGCGGTGACCTCGCCGGTGATGATGACGCGCCGTGACCCGTGGGTGAACATGCTGCGCACGACCATCGCCACGCTGGCGGCGGGTGCGGGCGGCGCGGACGCCGTCACCGTGCTGCCGTTCGACCACGCGCTCGGCCTGCCGGACGCGTTCGCGCGGCGCATCGCCCGCAACACCTCCACGATCCTCATCGAGGAGTCGCACCTCTCCCGGGTGATCGACCCGGCGGGCGGCTCCTGGTACGTGGAGCGGCTCACCGACGAACTGGCCGAGGCGGGCTGGGAGTTCTTCCGCACCCTGGAGCGGGCCGGCGGTCAGGCCGCCGCCCTGCGCTCCGGGCTGGTGCGGGAGCGTCTCGCCGAGACGTGGGCGGTGCGCGCCGCGAAGCTCGCCAAGCGGCGCGAACCCGTCACCGGCGTCAGCGAGTTCCCGCACCTGGCCGAGAAGCCGGTGGTGCGCGAGCCCGCGCCCGAGCCGCCGTCCGGCGGTCTGCCGCGGGTGCGGCGCGACGAGGCGTACGAGGCGCTGCGCGCCCGCTCCGACGCCCATCTGGCGGCCACCGGTGCCCGCCCGCGCGTGTACCTGGCGGCCCTCGGCCCGGCCTCCGCGCACACCGCGCGCCTCGCCTTCGCCGCGAACCTGTTCCAGGCGGGCGGCATCGAGCCCGTCACCGACGGCCCGTTCGAGCGGAGCGGAGCCGTCGAGGTCTGTCTGTGCTCCAGCGACGCGCTGTACGAGGAGCGGGCCGAGGCGGCCGTGCGGGAGCTGCGGGCGGCGGGCGCCGCACACGTGTTCCTCGCGGGCCGTCCCGGGCCGTACGAGGGAGTCGACACCTACGTCTTCGCGGGCTGTGACGCCGTCACCGTGCTCGCCGCCACGCTCGACCGCATGGGAGTGTCCTGATGTCCGTAGCCTCCGGCCCTTCCGGCCCTTCCGGCATCCCCGACTTCTCCGGGATCGAGCTGGGGACCCCGGCCTCCGACGCCGGGCCCGACGAGTGGCGCGGCGCCGTCAAGAAGGCGACCGACGGGACGGACCTGCGCTGGGAGACCCCGGAGGGCATCGCGGTCAAGCCGCTGTACACCGGGCAGGACCTGGAGGGCCTGGACTTCCTCGGCACCTATCCGGGCATCGCCCCGTACCTGCGCGGCCCGTACCCGACGATGTACGTCAACCAGCCCTGGACGATCCGCCAGTACGCGGGCTTCTCCACGGCGGAGGAGTCCAACGCGTTCTACCGGCGCAACCTGGCGGCCGGGCAGAAGGGCCTGTCGGTCGCCTTCGACCTGCCCACGCACCGGGGGTACGACAGCGACCATCCGCGGGTGACCGGTGACGTCGGCATGGCGGGCGTGGCGATCGACTCGATCCTCGACATGCGGCAGCTCTTCGACGGCATCCCGCTGGACCGGATGACGGTGTCGATGACGATGAACGGCGCCGTGCTGCCGGTGCTCGCGCTGTACATCGTGGCGGCGGAGGAGCAGGGCGTGCCGGCGGAGAAGCTGGCCGGGACCATCCAGAACGACATCCTCAAGGAGTTCATGGTCCGCAACACCTACATCTACCCGCCGAAGCCGTCGATGCGGATCATCTCCGACATCTTCGCCTTCACCTCGCAGCGGATGCCCCGCTACAACTCCATCTCCATCTCCGGCTACCACATCCAGGAGGCGGGCGCGACGGCCGACCTGGAGCTGGCGTACACGCTGGCCGACGGCGTGGAGTACATCCGGGCGGGGCGGGAGGCGGGCCTGGACGTGGACGCGTTCGCGCCCCGGCTCTCCTTCTTCTGGGCGATCGGCATGAACTTCTTCATGGAGATCGCCAAGCTGCGCGCGGCCCGCCTGCTGTGGGCCAAGCTGGTCCGGCAGTTCGATCCGCAGAACGCCAAGTCGCTCTCCCTGCGCACCCATTCGCAGACCTCGGGCTGGTCACTGACCGCGCAGGACGTGTTCAACAACGTGACGCGTACGTGCGTGGAGGCGATGGCGGCGACCCAGGGCCACACCCAGTCGCTGCACACCAACGCCCTCGACGAGGCGCTGGCGCTGCCCACCGACTTCTCGGCGCGCATCGCCCGCAACACCCAGCTGCTGCTCCAGCAGGAGTCCGGCACGACGCGGGTCATCGACCCGTGGGGCGGCAGCGCCTACGTCGAGAAGCTCACGTACGACCTCGCCCGCCGCGCCTGGCAGCACATCCAGGAGGTGGAGCAGGCGGGCGGCATGGCGCAGGCCATCGACGCCGGGATCCCCAAGCTGCGGGTGGAGGAGGCCGCCGCCCGCACCCAGGCCCGGATCGACTCGGGACGCCAGCCGGTCGTCGGCGTGAACAAGTACCGGGTGGAGAGCGACGAGCAGATCGAGGTCCTCAAGGTCGACAACTCCTCGGTGCGCGGCCGGCAGATCGAGAAGTTGCGCCGGCTGCGCGCGGAGCGCGACGAGGGGGCCTGCCGGGACGCGCTGGACGCGCTCACGCGGGCCGCGGGCGGCGACGGCAACCTGCTGGAGCTGGCGGTGCGCGCGGCCCGCGCCAAGGCGACCGTCGGGGAGATCTCCGACGCCCTGGAGAAGGTGTACGGGCGGCACGCGAGCCGGATCCGTACCATCTCCGGCGTGTACCGCAACGAAGCAGGCGAGTCCCCTTCCGTGGACCGCACCCGCGCGCTGGTGAGGAGCTTCGAGGAGGCGGAGGGCCGCCGCCCGCGCATCCTGGTCGCCAAGATGGGCCAGGACGGCCACGACCGCGGCCAGAAGGTGATCGCCACCGCCTTCGCCGACCTCGGCTTCGACGTCGACGTCGGCCCGCTGTTCCAGACCCCGGCCGAGGTGGCCCGCCAGGCCGTCGAGGCGGACGTGCACATCGTCGGGGTCTCGTCGCTGGCCGCCGGGCATCTCACGCTCGTACCGGCGCTCCGGGAGGAGCTCGCGGAGGAGGGACGCGAGGACATCATGATCGTCGTGGGCGGGGTGATCCCGCCGCAGGACGTGCCGACACTGCTGGAGATGGGCGCGACGGCCGTGTTCCCGCCCGGCACGGTGATCCCGGACGCGGCGTACGACCTGGTCGAGCGGCTGTCCGGCGAGCTCGGGCACGGCCAGTAGCGCCGATGGCAGCGATCGACGTCGACACCTATGTGAAGGGTGTGCTCGCCGGGAAGCGGGCCCTGGTGGCCCGCGCCATCACCCTCGTCGAGTCCACCCGGCCTCACCACCGGGCGCTGGCACAGGAGTTGCTCACCGAGCTGCTCCCGCACAGCGGCCGGGCCCGGCGGATCGGGGTGAGCGGGGTGCCGGGCGTGGGCAAGTCGACGTTCATCGACGCGTTCGGCACCCTGCTGACCTCGCTCGGGCACCGGGTGGCGGTGCTCGCCGTGGACCCGTCGTCCACCCGCACCGGGGGCTCGATCCTGGGCGACAAGACCCGGATGGAGCGGCTGGCGGTGGATCCGGCCGCCTTCGTGCGCCCCTCCCCCAGCGCGGGCACGCTGGGCGGGGTCGCCAAGGCCACCCGTGAGTCGATGGTGGTCATGGAGGCGGCCGGCTACGACGTGATCCTCGTGGAGACCGTCGGCGTCGGCCAGTCCGAGACCGCGGTCGCCGACATGGTCGACTCCTTCCTGCTGCTCACCCTGGCCCGCACCGGCGACCAGCTCCAGGGCATCAAGAAGGGCGTCCTGGAACTGGCCGACGTGATCGCCGTCAACAAGGCGGACGGCCCGCACGAACGCGACGCGCGGGCGGCGGCGCGGGAACTGGCGGGCGCGCTGCGGCTGATGCACGGCAGGGACGCGTTCTGGACCCCGCCGGTGCTCAGTTGCAGCGCCCGGGAGGCGGCCGGGCTGGACACCGTCTGGGAACGGCTCGAACAGCATCGCTCGCTGCTCGACTCGACCGGCCGCCTCACCGCCAAGCGCCGGGACCAGCAGGTCGGCTGGACCTGGGCGATGGTCCGCGACGAGCTGCTCGGCCGGCTGCACGCCGACCCCGCGGTGCGCGCGGCCGCCCCCGGCCTGGAACGACAGGTCAGGGACGGCGAGTTGACGGCCACGCTGGCCGCCGAGCGCATTCTGGCCGCTTTCCGGGGGAACGACCGGCCCTCGGGGTGAGGGGGCGGCGCCGGGCCCCGGAAATCGGGCGGAAGTCGGGCCCTTGGAGATCGGGCGGAAGTCAAGCCCTTGGAGATCGGGCCCCCGGAAGCGGTGTCCGCCGTGCGGCTCAGGTGGCGGTCGCGGTCGCCGCCGCGCGGCCCGCCGCCCGGCCGGAGAAGAGGCAGCCGCCGAGGAAGGTGCCTTCCAGGGAGCGGTAGCCGTGCACCCCGCCGCCGCCGAAGCCGGCGACCTCACCGGCCGCGTACAGGCCGGCGATCGGGTCGCCGGAGGCGTTCAGGACCCGTCCGGAAAGGTCGGTCTGGAGACCGCCGAGGGTCTTGCGGGTGAGGATGTTGAGGCGTACGGCGATCAGCGGGCCGGCGTCCGGGTCGAGGATGCGGTGGGCGGAGGCCGTACGGCTGAGGGAGTCCCCCGGGTAGGCGAGGGCGTTGCGGATGCCCATCACCTGGACGTCCTTGGTGTACGGGTTGTCGATCTCGCGGTCGCGGGCCTCGATCTGCCGCTTCAGCCCGTCGAGGTCGATCAGGCCGGTCCCGGTCAGTTCGTTCATCCCGGCGACCAGGTCGGGCAGGGTCGTGGCGACGACGAAGTCCTCGCCGTTCTCCTTGAACCGCTCGATCGGCTCGGGGGTCTGCCAGATACGGGAGAGGAGCTTCCAGACGTTCTTCTCGGTGAGATCGGGGTTCTGCTCGGAGCCGGAGAGCGCGAACTCCTTCGCGATGATCTTCTGGGTGGTGACGAACCAGGAGTAGTCGTATCCGGTGGCGGTGATCGACTCGAGGGTGTGGAGGGTGTCGTAGCCGGGGATGTCGGGGGTGTTGAAGCGCTTGCCCGTCGCGTCGAACCACATCGAGGACGGTCCGGGCAGGATGCGGATGCCGTGGCCCGGCCAGATCGGGGCGTAGTTGCGCAGGCCCTCGGTGTAGTGCCACATCCGGTCGGGGTTCACGATCCGGCCGCCCGCCTTCGCGGTGATCCCCAGCATGCGGCCGTCGACGTGGGCGGGCACGCCCGTGATCATGGACCGGGGCGGGGTGCCGAGCCGGGCGGGCCAGTTCTGCCGGACCAGGTCGTGGTTGGCGCCGATGCCTCCGGAGGTGACGATCACCACGGGGGCGCTCAGTTCGAACTCGCCGACCACGGTGCGGGAGCTGGGTGCGCCGCGTGCCGCGCCGCTGGGCTCCAGTACGGCGCCGTGCACGCCGGTGACCGCGCCCCCGGTCGTCACGATGCCGTCGACCCGGTGCCGGAACCGGAAGCCCACCGTGCCGTCGGCGGCCGCGGCCCGCACCTTCTTCTCGAACGGCTCGACCACCGCCGGTCCGGTTCCCCAGGTGACGTGGAAGCGCGGTACGGAGTTGCCGGGACCGTCCGCGAGACCGCCGCCGCGCTCGGCCCAGCCCACGACCGGGAACCACTGCACCCCGAGTCCGGCCAGCCAGGACCGCTTCTCCCCCGAGGCGAAGTCCACGTACGCCTCGGCCCACCGGTAGGCCCAGTGGTCCTGCCCTGAGGGGTCGTCGACGCCGCGGTCGAAGCCGGCCGTGCCCAGCCAGTCCTGCCAGGCCAGGTCCTGCGAGTCCTTGATTCCCATCAGCCGCTGCTCGGCGGAGTCCACGAAGAACAGCCCGCCGAAGGACCAGAACGCCTGACCGCCCAGGTTGGTCTCGGGCTCCTGGTCGAGGAGCAGCACCTTCCGGCCGGCGGCGGCCAGTTCGGCCGTGGCGACCAGCCCGGCGAGCCCGTGGCCCACGACGATGGCGTCGGCGTCGGCCGACGCGGCGGTCGCGGCGAAGGCCGGGCCCGCCGCCTGTGCGAGCGCGGCGCCGGCGAGCACCCCGCCCGCGGCGGTGAGGGCGTGGCGGCGGGTGATCCCCGCGGAGGACGCGGCGGCGGGGCCGGGGTGCGCTGCGGGCTCGTGTCTGTTCTCCATGACCTGCCTTCCGGAACGGGGCGGAGGGTGCGCGCGGTGCATCTCCCAGGTGCCTCGGAGGATCTGGGAGGCGCCCGGGAGAAAAGGGTTACCGGCGGTAGCGGTTACCGAAGGTAGCTCACGGTGTACCGGGGCGCCAGAGTGATGCACCGGAGCATCCGGCCGTCCTGCGGACCGCCGGTCGCGGCGGGCTCGTGACCCTCGAGAGCCGTGTCGACGCCACCCTGCCGGTTGCGGGGGATGTGGGGTGGGCGTTCGACGCGGTGCCGGGTCCGGTAGGTCGGGGTCGCCACACCCTGCCGGAGTGGGGTAGGTCGGGGTCGCCACACCCTGCCGGGGTCCGGTGGGACGGGGTCGACACCCTGCCGGGGCGGGGTGGGTGGGGACGGGGACGGCACGTCCTGCCCGGGGTGCGGTAGGTCGGGATCGAAACCCTGCCCGGGTCCGGTGGGACGGAGGCGGACGTCCTGCCCGGGTCCGGTAGGACGGGGGTGGACACCCTGCCGTGGTGGGGCGGGGACGGGGTCGGACGCCCTGCCCGGGTCCGGTGGGGCGGGCGTCATGCTGGACGGCGGCATGTGTGCGGAGGCAAGCGGTCGGCGTTCAGCCCCGGCCGTCGCCTCGCCGCGATGGCACCGCCGCGTCCGGGCGCGCACGGCGCCCGGACGTTCGGGCAGCGCCCGGTGGGCCGTTCGTCACGGTGTGCCGCTGGCCTCCACCACCAGGGCGAGCACGGCGTCGAGGCCGCCCTCGGCCAAGGCCCGGCGCTGGCGGTCCGCGCCGGTGCCCTGCCGCAGGAGGCGGTGCACGAGGGCGGTGACCTCCCGGGTGTCACCGGCCGCGTCCAGCGCGGGACCGACGTGGTCCAGCAGCTCGGACACCACGGCGCCCGCGCGCCGGCGCCGGCCGGCGGGGTCGATCAGCTCGCCGCTCAGTCCGTGGCGGGCCGCCTGCCACATCGCCCCCTGCACCAGCTCGGGATCCCGGTCGTCCACGGGACGTCCCTCCCACGCCTCGCACACCGCGGTGTCGACCAGCGCGCGCAGCAGACCGGCGAACATCACGGCGTCGTCGGCGCGCAGTTGTACGTCCATGCAGCGCACCTCGACCGTGGGGTAGCGCTCGGACAGCCGGGCCTGCCAGTACACCTGCCCGGTGTCGACGATGACGCCGGTGGACAGCAGCCGCCGTATCCGGGCGTCGTAGTCCTTCTCGTCGGCGAAGCGCGGCGGGACGCCGCTGACCGGCCAGCGGCCGAAGACGACGGTGCGCCAGCTGGCGAAGCCCGTGTCGCGCCCGTCCCACAGGGGGGAGTTGGCCGCCATGGCGGTCAGCGTCGGGAGCCATCCCCGGATGCGGTTGAGCACCTCCACGCCGGCCTGCCGGCCGGGAACGGCGACGTGCACGTGCATTCCGTCGACCATCTGCTCCGCGACCAGTTGCGGCGCCTGCCGCTGCATGATCCGGTAGCGGGTCTTGCCGGTGACCGGGACAGGGGTGTCCTCCCGGAACAGCGGGGTACCGCTGGCGATGATCCGGCAGCCGTGCGTCTCCGCGGCGCCGGCCACGGCGTGCCGCAGACGCAGCAGATGCCCGCCGACCTCGTCCAGGGCGTGGCACACCGGCGTGGCCACCTCGATCTGCGCCTGCAACAGCTCCGGCTGGATCTCCCGCGCCGCGACGAACGGCTCCAGCCCGGCCGCGACCCGGACCTTCTCCGCATGCGGCATCAGCCGGCCTGTGACCGGGTCGACCAGTAGGTACTCCTCCTCGACACCCACCGACGCCATCGCCGACCCTCCGTTCCCGCCACGCCCCGCCCCGGCGGGGGCGGACACGCTCCGGGCCGGACACCCACTGGCCGGGGCGCCCGGCGTCTCCCCCGATGCCTGAGGATGCGCCGTACGGCGGAGTACCGCAACCGCACCCGTTCGGATCGGGCCGCCTGCCGGTCGGCGCGGGCGCCGCCGGAGCGAGACCGCGCGCGAGCCCGCGTGAAAACACCGGGGAGGGTGGGGCGGAAGGCGCCGGAAGAGGGGGCGGAAGGCGGGGCGGGGAGGGGCTGGAAAGCGGCGGCCTGCGGGGCAGGAGAGGGCCGCCCGAGGAGGACCGCACGTCAGGGGATCGTGTGCGGGGCGCCGCGGTGGAGACGATCGACGTGGCGACGGCCGTCATGTCCAGAGCGGTCACCCGCGCCAGGGCGAGATGATGGTCCCCGATCTTGCGTATCTCCTCGACCCGGGCAGTCGAGCCAGGTCGCCACACCGGGCAACAGCTGATTGCCCGAGGGGGGACTTCCGCAAAGCCAGTCCGGCGAACTCGTCCGTGCCGCTCGACGCGAACCGTGCGCACAGCTCCTGTTGGTCGCCCGACAGGACGTTGACGGTGAAGGTGGCCGATCTGCTCATCTCCGGCCATACGCGTGGCCAGCTCCGGCTTGGTGGCGAAGGTGGTTTCCTCGGCAAGGCCCGCGGCGCGGCAGCGGTCGGGGTCGGAGGTCCAGGAGCGCGGAACGTAGAGTTCCCGGTCCACTGCGGCGTGGCCGCGCTTGCCTGCGTAGACCAGGTAGACGGCGACTTGGGAGTTCTCGATCCGGCCGGCAGTGCCGGTGTATTGGCGCTGGACGCCGGCCGTGCCAGTGCCCTTCTTCACATCGCCGGTCTCGTCGACGACCAGCACCGCCCGGTCGTCGTGCAGGTGCTCCACCACGTAGCCGCACACGTCGTCGCGGACCTGATCGGCATCCCACTTGGCCCTGCCCAACAGGTGCTGCATGCCGTCCGGAGTGGTCTCGCCAGCCCACTCGGCGATGGTCCAGCAGTTCTTGCGCGGCAGGTCGGCCAACAGACCTAGCACCAACCGCGCCGCCCTGCGCCGGGGTTCGACCCGGGCGAAGCGTCCCGCGATCCGGCCCATCAGGCCCTCGAACGCCTCCCGCCAACGGGCGGGTTCTATGCTGTGGCCTGCGGCCACCGTCTCTTCGTCAGTCAGTCCACACAACTCACGATGATCAACGGTGGCCGCACCCGTCTCCACAACGCGTCAGGGTCGCGCAGTTCCGCCTGCCGTCCTGAGTCAGGAGGACATGTGCAACGTGGCGAAGTCTGGTGGGTGGAGTTCGACGAGCGGCGGCTGGTCGTACTGCTGGCGGCAGACGACGCGTCCAGGATCCGGGCGATGCAGGTCGTCACTCCTGCGGGCGTCGACATCAGCGGTCTGGGCGTCGAAGTGCAAGTAGGCGCCATGGAAGGACTGCCCTTTGAAGGCGTGCTGCGGTTCGCGTTCCCGCGCCCGGGCTTTACCCCCTGCACGTGGCTGACCACCGTGTCCAGGGACGACCTGATCGAGCGGGCGGGCGTCCTGTCCTCCGCGAAGCTCAGCGAGATTGAGGACGCCCTCCGTCTCGGTGAACAGGCGAAGGAACGGACCCCGGCGACAACCGCGAAGCTCAGCGAGATAAGGGACACCCTCCGTCTCGGTGAACTCGGGTAGGCGGAGAAGCGCCACTCACCATCGTGATCACGGATGTGAAGGCCGCTCGTCGGTAGCCTGCGCGTGGGACTGGCTCGTCAGACCATCGCGCCATCGTCGAGCGGCTTCAGGCTGGTCCTCACGCGCGTGAGGAGCCGTCTCGATGAGATGCAGGAGGACCCAGGCCACGCCGAGGCATTCGCTGTCGCCGAAGCAGTCCGCCAAGGCATGGGCCTCCTCATCGGTCAGGTCGCTCAATAAGACCCAGAAGAGCTCCCGCGCGTTCGACGGCCTTCCCAAGAGCCTCGTCGGGCTCGCCGTCCTCTGACTCGCCAGTGCTCGACCCACCGATACCAATCACCACCCGGCCCCCGGAGCAACACGCGGTCGCCCTCCAGGCTCCAGGCCGTCCCGTAGAGCGTCGCGTCGGGAAGATCCGCCCGAACGATGTCGTAGACCGCCAAGTCCGTCTCGACCAAGCGAGACCAGACGTGGCCGCAGCGGTCGCACGTGTAGCCGACCTCAGCGGGGCCGGCGGGGCCGGGCGGGGCGCCCAGGCGGACTTCTTCGTCGGCGCAGCGGGGGCACGGGTCGGCGGTGTGCGGGCCGATCAGACGGGACACCCAGCGATCCTGCGGTACAGCAGCCGAGTACAGCAACCCCCGCAACCGTCAGCACCCCACATCGGGACCAGGCGGTCCCGGATCGACAGGTCCGGTCGGGGAACCCGGCGAGGGCCGTGGCCGCGGCTGATCGGGAACGGCGGGCGCCTCCTTGGAGGCATCGACGTCGGTTCACCCCCTGCGACCGCGCGACACAGCAGCGGCCGGCAGGGGCCGTTCCTCCCGACAACATGCGGATCCACACCGGGAGATGAGCAACGGAGTGCCCCTGCTATGGTGCGCCGATGTCATCGATCAGGCAGTTCCAAGTCACCTTTGACTGCGCAGAACCTGAGCGCGTCGCTCGTTTCTGGTGCGAGGTGTTGGGGTATGTCGTAGCGCCGCCGCCGGCGGGGTTCGCCACCTGGGACGATTTCGACCGCTCCCGGCCTCCTGAGGAACAGGGTTCATGGTTTGCGTGCAGTGATCCCTCAGGTGTGGGCCCGCGACTGTTCTTTCAGCGCGTTCCCGAAGGCAAGGTCGTCAAGAATCGGGTGCATCTCTGCGTGCGGGTCGGCACCGGGCTCGTGGGCGAAGAGCGCCTGGCCACGCTCGAAGCCGAGTGCGCACGGCTGGTCCCGCTCGGCGCGGTACGCGTGCGACTACTGTATGACGGCAACGATTCCTGCATCGTGATGCAGGACATCGAGGGCAACGAGTTCTGTCTCGACTGAGCAGCCTCCGAGCCGGCGAGGTGGGGAGCCGTCTTCCTCGGGCCTCTTCTGAAGGTGGTCCCGTGAGGGCGAGGTTGTGCCGTCGGGCGAGGTTGTGCCGTCGGGGGATGCCGCGCATCGCGGTGTGAATGCCGTCGCCCTTCGGACGGCAGTCGCGAGGTTCTTCCTTCTGGGTCTTCATCCGCGCGAAGACGTGCTCGACGCGTGCCCGGACCTTGCGGCGGGAGGTGTTGTGCTCCTCCTTCCCCAAGACACCTGGCACCTGATGCAGGGCCGACCCCGCCCGGGCGATCGGCTCGCGCAGAGCGCCGAGGAGCTGCGGCACACGGTCGGGGTGGCGTTCTCGGACGCGGTGGCCCGCACCAGCCTGGTCGGCCGCGAGCGTGCCGGACCGCGCGCAGGAGCAGGCCCGCCCCGTCGAACGGGCGGCTCGCTGAGGGGGTGCGGTCACGGCAGCCGGACCCTGAGGTGGTGCGGTCACCGCAGCCGGACCCTTGTCAGCGCTTGACGGCCGTCCAGGCCTTCACAGCTCGAACAGCTGGTCCGCCAAGGCTTCCGTGAACTGGACCGGAGTGAGCGACAGCTCGGTCCAGATGGTCTTGCCCGTCGGCGTGTAGCGGGTTCCCCAGCGCCGCGTCAGCTGTGCCACCAGGAACAGGCCTCGGCCGCCCTCGTCCTCCATGGCGGCCCGCCGGAGGTGGGGGGAGGTGTGGCCGCCGTCGGAGACCTCGACGATGAGGCCGCGCTCCCGGATGAGCCGTAGGGTCACCGGAGCGCCTCCGTAGCGGATGGCGTTGGTGACCAGCTCGCTGACGACGAGCTCGACCACGAACGACGCCGCCTCGTCGACTCCCCACGCGATCAACTGATCGCGGGCCAGCGAGCGCGCCCTCCCCACCTCTCCGGCATCGGGCGCGATGTCCCAGGTCGCCACCAGGTTCTCCGCCAGGGCGTGGACGCGGAGCAGCAGCAGGGCGGCGTCGTCCTCGGGCGCCTGGGGCAGGAGCGTCCCGATGACGCTGTCGCACGTCTCCTCCAGCGGGTCGTGCCCCGGCCCGGAGAGCGCGGTGCACAGGGAGCGGACTCCCCGGTCGATGTCCGTCTCGCGGCTCTCGACGAGTCCGTCGGTGTACAGGGCGAGCATCGCGGCTTCCGGCAGCTCGATGTCCGCGCTCTCGAACGGCAGGCCGCCCAGTCCGAGGGGCGGTCCGGCGGGAAGGTCCACCAGCTCGGCGCGGCCGTCGGGGGTGGCGAGCACCGGGGGCAGATGCCCCGCACGGGCCATGACGCAGTGCCGGGAGACCGGATCGTAGATCGCGTACAGGCAGGTGACGCCCAACGCCTGGTCCTCGGCCTCGGCGGCCCCGGACGGCGGGGTGGTGTCGGTCCGCGCCACGAGGTCGTCGAGACGGGCGAGCAGCTCGTCGGGGGCCAGGTCCAGCGCCGCCAGGGCCGCGACCGTCGTGCGTACGCGGCCCATGGTGGCGGCCGCGCCCATGCCGTGTCCGGCGACGTCCCCCACCACCATCCCCACGCGCGCCCCGGAGAGCGGGATGACGTCGTACCAGTCCCCGCCGACGCCGGCGGGCCCGGCCGCGGGCAGGTAGCGGTGGGCGATCTCCACGCCCGGCGGATCGGGCAGCGCCCGGGGCAGCAGATCGCGCTGGAGCATGAGCGCGGTCGCGTGTTCGCGGGTGTAGCGCCGGGCGTTGTCCACGCACACCGCGGTGCGGGAGACGAGCTCCCCGGCGAGCAGGATCTCCTCGGGCTCGAACGGGCTCCTCGGCCGGGTCCGGGTGAGGGCCACGACGCCCAGGACGGCACCGCGGGCCGTGAGCGGAAGGGCCACGGCGCCGGCAGCCGGGTCGGCGACCGGCGCGTTCTCGGCCAGGCAGCGCAGGCGGAGGGTGTCCAGCGTGTCGGCCGCGCTGTCACCGGCCGCGGTGTCGCAGGTGCGCCGGGCAGCTCGGCGGAGGAGGGAACGGGTGCCGCCGCGCGGCGGCTCCTGTCCGCTCAGGACCGGTTCGAAGATGTCGACGACGGCGGCGTCGGCGAAATCGGGGACCACCAGCTCCGCCAGGTCGCCGGCCGTGCGCTGGATGTCCAGGGTGCCGCCGATGCTGCCGCTCGCCCGGCTGAGCAGGGCGAGACGCTGCCGTGCCACATAGCGGTCGGTGATGTCGAGGCTCGCCTCGCAGACGCCGATCGGCCGGCCCTCCCCGTCCTGGAGCCGGAAGTAGGAACACGACCAGACGTGCTCGCGATGGGGGTCGAGGCGGGTGGAACTCCGGTAGCGCACATCCCCCACGGGCGTGCCCGTGCGGGCCACGCGCAGGACGATCTCCTCGGTGCGCGAGACCGCCAGGTCCCGGTCCCCCAGCACGCGGCCCTGGGGAAGGAGGTCTTTCACGAACCGTCCGACGGCCTCCTGGAGCGGGACCCCGAACTGCTTCTCGACCGCGGCGTTGATCCAGCGCAGCCGGGCGCCCGTGTCGTAGACGACCAGGTTGACGGGCGACTCACCGGCGAGTCCGGCGAGCACGGCCCGGCCGACGGCCTCCCAGTGCACCAGCTCCGTGTCCGTGGCCGTGAGGAGCCACCCGAACGCGGCCTCCCGCTGGGCGAGCGGGGTGAGGGACAGGGTCACCGTGAGCGAGCGTCCGTCACCGCGGCGGACCACCCGGGCACCGAGCAGCCGTGTCGTGTCGCGGTCGCCCACCATCGGTGTGTCCGCCCCGGTCTCCGCGTCGGCCAGGACCGTGTCCGCGGACCGGCCGAGGACGTCCTCGGCCTTCAGCCCGAAGAGCTCCTCGGCCTCCGGGCTCCATCCGGTGAACCGCATGCGGTCGTCCAGCACCGCAGTGGCACTGCCGGGTGGCGAGGTCTTCGCGAACGACCTGCCGTGCAGCCACGCTCCCGCGTCGTGCGCGTCGGGGAGACCCGTCATCGCTGCTCCTGAGGGTGGTGGAGTCAGTGCTCCGGCTCGTTCAATTTACCGTGGGACGTCCTGGCTGACGTCCGCGCGCGACGGTGGGTCCTGAGCCACGACGACGGCATCGCCGACCACCGTCCGCTCCACGACGACGGCATCGCCGACCACCGTCCGCTGCACGGCGCCCACGTCCGCCGCGTCGGCTGAGCCGCGAGCGTCCACCACAGGAGGGTGCGGCGTCCGCACCCTCCTGCCGCGCGCTTCCCGCGTACCGGACGGCCTGCCGGACCAGGGCGCGGCCTGCCTCACGCCACGGTCGCGCGATCCGCGGTCGACACCCCCCTAGGCAGGACTCATTAATTCACATTTAATCGGGTGGGCTGGTCGTTCGGAGGCCGGCGCACACCTGCCTTGCCACACCAGATCCGCTCGGGAGCCGCGCGTGAACCCGCACAGTCCAGCTCTTCGGCCGGGACCCGTTGCGCGTCGAGGACCACTGGCAGGTGATGACGAAGGGCTCGTTCTACCGAGGCGGTCCGGTGCTCTCCAGCGCCGTGGCGGGACTCGACCAGGCCCTGTGGGACATCGCGGGCAAGACGTTCGGCGCCCCGGTCCATGTGCTGCTCGGCGGCCCGGTGCGGGACCGGGTTCGCGCCTACAGCTGGGTGGGCGGCGACGAGCCCGCCCAGGTGGCGGACGCCGTCGCGGCTCAGGTCGAGGCCGGCTTCTCGGCGGTCAAGCTGAACGCCTGCGGCCGGATGAACCGCCTCGCCACCACGCGCGACATCGACGACATGGTGGGCCGGGCCGCCGCGGCACGTGAAGTGCTGGGCGCCGACGGGGATTTCGCCGTCGACTTCCACGGGCGCTTCACGGTGGCCAACGCACGGAAGGTGCTGCCGTACCTGGCCCCCTTCAACCCGCTCTTCGCCGAGGAGACCGTGCTGCCGGAGTACACCCACCTGCTGGGGGACCTCGTGGCCGGCTCCCCGGTGCCGATCGCCACGGGCGAGCGGCTGTACTCGAGAACCGACGTCCTGCCGGCGCTCCAGGCCGGAGCGGCCGTCCTCCAGCCCGACCTCTCCCATGCGGGAGGAATCTCCGAGGTACGCCGCATCGCGGCACTCGCCGAAACCTTCGACGTCCCCGTCGCACCGCACTGCCCGCTCGGCCCCGTCTCCCTCGCCGCGAGTCTCCAGATCGCGCATTCGCCGTGCGACCACGGCCCGATCCGGACGGCGACGTACAGCCCGAGCTCTCCGCACAGCTCGACGAAGTGCCTGATGTCGAGGTCGCCGTCGAAGCGACGGGTGCCGCGTTCCTCCTCGTGCTGGTTCCAGAAGAGGTAGGTGGCCACGAGATCGATGCCGCCGGCGCGGATCTTCAGCAGTTCCTCGCGCCACTCGGCCGCCGGGTAGCGGCTGAAGTGGAACTCTCCCATGACCGGCAGCCAGGGCGCGTCACCGCGCAGGATCCTGCGGCTGTCGGCCCGCACGGGCTCCTGGGCGTCCTCACGGCTCCCCAGCGGCAGGTGGCCCGTCAGAGGGGCGGGGAGATCGTGGGTGTGCAGCGTCAGCATGACGGGCGGCTCCTGCGTGGCGGCTCGTGAGGTGGGTTCATCGTCCGGGCGGCCCACACCTGTCCAGATGTATTCATAAATAATAGACAGCGGTAGACTCTCCGACCGCGGCGCCCGAAAATCTCGGCGGGACTCGCCCGTTGCTCCGGCACGCGCCCCACCAGTACTTCGACATCGAGGAGAACCGCATGGCGCCCTATTCCGGCCGCGGCGTGCACGGACAGGTGGTGCACAAACTGGGCGCGCGCATCGTGGGAGGCGAGATCGCCGAGGGCGAGATCCTGGACATCGGTGCTCTCGGCGCCGAACTGGACGTCAGCCTGACCGTCATGCGCGAAGCGCTGAAGGTCCTCGCCGGCAAGGGACTGACCGACGCCAGGCAGAAGCGCGGCACCTACGTCAGGGAGCGCGCCCACTGGAACCTCCTCGACCCCGATGTCATCCACTGGCGCATGGAGACGGGCGACGGCACCCAACTGCTGCGCGACCTCGCCGACATACGCTCCATCGTCGAGCCGGCCGCGGCCCACCGCGCCGCCCTGCACCGCACCGACGCCGACCTGGCCGCCCTCGAAGCCGCCCTCGAAGCCATGGACCGGCCCCGGGCGGACCCGGCCGCCGCCGCCGAAGCGGACGCCGCCTTCCACCGGGCACTGCTCGCCGCCACCGGCAACGAGATGCTCCGCAGGATGGACATGCTCCTGGAACCCGGCCTCCGGGAACGCGACCGCATGGTCCACGCGCACGGAGACGCGGACGACCCCGTCCCCAGCCACCGCGCGGTCCTCGACGCCGTCCGCGACCGGGACCCGGCCCGCGCCGAGTCGGCCATGCTGGACCTGCTGGCCAAGGCCACCGAGGACCTCGCCCACCTCGCGGGCGCCGCGGACACCGCACCGCGGACCTGAGAGCCGGCACGGCCGACAATCCGGGAGCGGGAACGGGAGCGGGAGCGGAAGAGCGGTGGAGCGTCGAGCCGGACGTCGACGTCCCGTGTGCCGGCCGCGGGCGCGCCGGGAAGGCGCGCACGGGCCAGGTCGTCCATGCCCTTGGAGCCCGCGTCACCGGCGGCGCCTGCCCGACGCCGACACCACGTGACCTTCGCAGCCGCACGGTCGACACCGCTCCATGGGACTGACCGTCGGGACACAGGACCTCGAAACCAGGGCCCTGGCAGCACAGGACCTCGCCCCCGCAGCGCAACCATCCCCTGTCCCCGCTCACGGGGGAACCTCACCTCGTATGTGGACCTTGCGTCGGGGTCGATCCCTCGAAGGCCGCTTCTCCCGACTTCCCTCCCTCGCATGTCACAGATGGCCGGGGCTGTCTTGTCCTAGGTGGTGAAGGCAGACGTTCACGTCGGGAGGGTGATGGTCATGCGGGTGTTCGTGGCAGGTGGGAGCGGGGTCCTGGGGCAGCGGCTGGTGCCGCAACTCCTGGCCCGCGGCCATCAGGTGACGGCCACGACGACGAGCGCGGCCAAGCTGGGCCGGCTGGCGCGGCTGGGCGCGGACGGAGTCGTGATGGACGGGCTGGACGCGGCGTCGGTCGGTGAGGCGGTGGCCGCGGCCCGGCCGGATGTGATCGTGCACCAGATGACCGCGATCTCCCTGGCACACGCCGGAAAGCCCGACATCAAGCATCCGGACCGGTGGTTCGCCACCACGAACCGGCTGCGCGCCGAAGGGACGGACCATCTGCTGGCGGCGGCGGAGGCGACCGGTGTGCGGCATGTCGTCGCGCAGGGCTACGCCTCCTGGAACGGCATCCGTGAGGGCGGCTGGGTGAAGACCGAACAGGATCCGCTGGACCTGCTCGAAGGGACGGCGGCCTACGTGGGGTTGAAGGCGCTGCAGCACGTCGAGGACGTGGTCCTGAAGGCCGGCGGTGCGGTTCTGCGCTACGGCGCGTTCTACGGACCGGGCGCCGTCGACGACCAGGTGGAGCTGGTGCGCAAGCGGCAGTACCCGCTGGTCGGGCGGGGCACCGGCTACAGCTCGTGGGTGCACCTCGACGATGCGGCGAGCGCCACCGTCCTGGCCGTGGAGCAGCGGGCGACGGGTGTGTTCAACGTCGTCGACGACGAACCGGCCCCGGCGAGCGAGTGGCTGCCCCACCTGGCGGCGTGCGCGGGAGCGAAACGGCCGGTGCGGGTCCCGGTGTGGCTGGCCCGGCTGCTGGCCGGCGACCAGGCGGTAGTGATGATGACCGAGGGGCGCGGCTTCTCCAACGCCAAGGCCAAGCGGGAGCTCGGCTGGCAGCTGCGCCATCCGTCGTGGCGGCAGGGGTTCAAGGAGGAGTTGGCGTGATCCTGGGCACGGAGAAGGCCGAGGAGTTCGAGGAGCTGCGGCCGCTGCTGTTTTCGATCGCGTACCGGATCCTGGGCAGCGTGACCGAGGCCGAGGACGCCGTCCAGGAGACCTGGCTGCGCTACGAGGCCGCCGCCGCTTCCCCGGACTCGGCCAAGGCATACCTGTCCGCCGCGGTCACCCGCGTCTCGATCAACGTGCTGCGTTCGGCCCGCGTCCGGCGTGAGAACTACGTCGGGCCATGGTTCCCCGAGCCGTTGCTGACCGACCCGTATCAGGACCCCGAGCGCTCGGCCGAGCTGGCCGACTCGGTGTCGATGGCGGCGCTGCTGCTGCTCGAACGGCTCACCCCGCTCGAGCGGGCGGTGTTCGTGCTGCGGGAGGTGTTCGATTTCGGCTTCCCGGAGATCTCCTCGGCGGTGGGCCGATCGGAGGCGGCGTGCCGTCAGCTGGTCGTACGGGCACGCCGTCACATGAACGAGGGCCGGCCCCGGTTCGAGGCCGACCGGCGCGAGCGCGAGGAGCTCGCGACGCGGTTCTTCGACGCCTTCACCGAAGGGGACGTCGAAGGGCTGCGCGAACTTCTCGCCGCCGACGTGCAGTTGGTCGCCGACGGCGGCGGCAAGGCCCCGCAGTGGTCCAGGGGATTCTTCGGCGCCGACCAGGTGTCCGGCTTGCTCGCCACACTCTTCCCCCCGTTCTTCCGCATCGGCGGCGTCATCGAACCGCACCGGGTGAACGGGCAGCCGGGCGCGATCTTCCGCGACCGGGACGGCCGAGTCGTCAACACCTGGGCGCTCGACATCCTCGACGGACGGATCCAGACGATCCGCACCGTGAGCAACCCCGACAAGCTCAGGCACGTGGGCCCCGTGGCGGATGCCTGGGCGGTCCTGCGCGAGACACAGCAGGCCCGCCGGGCCGCGGACTGAGCGCGAGACCTGACCACCTCGGACATCACCGCCACCGGACTTCGGAACAAGGGAATCGAACATGATCAGGATCGGCGTCATCATCGGCAGCACCCGCCCCGGCCGCAACGGTGACCGGGTGGCCCGATGGGTACGGGACCTGGCAGCCGAACACGTGGATCGCACAGCGGAGTTCGAGCTCGTCGACCTCGCCGACCACGCGCTGCCGCTGCTCGACGAAGCCGTCCCGGCGGCCCAGGCGCCGGGACGGCAGCCGCACACCCGGCGATGGGCCGAGCGGATCGGCTCGTACGACGGCTACATCGTCGTCACTCCCGAGTACAACACCGCCCCGCCGGCCTCCCTGGCCAACGCCATCGACTACCTCTGCCAGGAGTGGGGCGGCAAGCCGGTCGCCTATGTCGGATACGGCGTCTTCGGCGCGGTCATGGCGGTCCAGAAGCTGCGCGCGCAGGCGGGAGTGCTCCGGATGGCCGACATCGGGCCGCAGGTGGCGCTGTCGCTGCGCGAGGACTTCGTGAACTTCTCCGACTTCCGGCCGCGGGAGCTGCACACGGCGGAGGTGTACCGGCTGGTCGACGAGCTGCTGGCGTGGGCACGGGCACTCGCTCCGCTCCGCGCGGCTCCCCGGACCGAATACCAGAAGGCTTGAGGAGGAGGGGGGACGATCGTCATGCGCATCACGGTCTTCGGCGCCAACGGCCCCACCGGCCGGCTGCTCACCAGCCAGGCCCTCGCCGCCGGACACCGGGTCACCGCGGTCACCCGGCAGCCTGGCTCGTTTCCGCTGCGCTGTGAACGGCTGGACGTGGTCGGTGCCGACGTGCTCGATCCGGTGGCCGTCGACACCGTCGTGGCGGGGCGGGACGCGGTGCTGTCTACGCTCGGGGTGCCCGCCGGGAAGGAGCCGATCAGCACGTATTCACGCGGAGTGGCCCACATGGTCGCCGCGATGGAACGGCATCGGGTCCGTCGGCTCGCCGTGGTCAGCTCAAGCGGGGTCGACCCGCACCCTTACTCCGAGGGCGGCTTCCTGTTCAACCGGGTCCTCCTGCCCTATGTGACGCGGGTCCTGGGCAAGACGCTGTACGACGACATGCGACGGATGGAGACGCTGGTCCGGGACAGCGGTCTCGACTGGACCATCGTGCGGCCGAGCGCACTCCACGACCTGCCGTCGGTCACCGACTACACCCTCGTCGAGGGCCGCGCCGACGGCAGATTCACCGCCCGCGTGGACCTGGCCGCGAGCCTGCTGGCCCTGCTCCACGACGACCGCCACCACCGCACCACCGTCAGCGTCATCACCACCGTCGCCAAGCCCACTCTGCTCCAGTGGATGCGCCGCGAAGCCGCAGGACGCGGCCGCCACCCGGGCCGGTGAACTGCGCGAGCAGGTGACTGGGCGTCCAGGGGGACGCTCCTTCTGCCGCGAGGTCGCTCGGAAGCCGCCCCGGTCAGAGGTCAGTCGAAGAGGGAGAGGTCGATGGATTCCGCGAGGGCGGCATAGCCCGCGTCACTGCCGTGGAGGTTGTCACCCATGTGCAGGTCGCCGCGGATGCGGGTGGGGTCGGCGGGGTCGCGCCAGACGGCGTCGAAGTCGAGTACGCCGTCGAAGGTGCCGCTGGTGCGGATCCATGAGTTGACCTGCTCGCGCGCCTTGTCACCCTCGGCCGAGTACATCTCCGAGCCGCCGTAGGGGGCGATGGTCGCGGCGTGGACCTTCACGCCGTGCGCGCGGGCGCGTGCCGCCAGCTGGAGGTGGGCGGCGATGACGTCGTCGACGCCGACGGGTGAGCCGGGGAACATCGAGAGGAATCCGGCGGTCTCCTCGGTGCGTGGGGCGAAGGAGAAGACGAGGTCGTTGCCCACGGCGATCACCACGTGGCCGAGGCCGGGCGTGGCGAGGATGTCGCGGTCGAAGCGGGCGAGGGCGGCGGTGCCGATGCCGTCGGTGAGCATGCGGTTGCCGTTGATGCCCTGGCTGACCACACAGAGTGCCTGTCCGCCGCGGGCTGCCAGCCGTTCGGCGAGCCCGTCCGTCCAGCGTCGGTCGGTACCGGGGGTGGATCCCATGCCGTCGACGCGGGAGTCGCCGATTACGGCGATGGCCTGGGTCGGTGTCTCAGGCTGCACTTCCACGGCCGTGATCAGGGCTTGTGCCGGCAAGGGGGCGGCGTCCGCAGGCAGCGACACGAGGGCGGTCGCGTCGCCGGGGATGAGCCAGCCGAGCGTGTGGAAGGTCCCGTGGCAGGTTGCGGTGTCGACTCGGCCCGGCAGGTAGAGGCTGATGGTCAGCCGAGACAGCGCGGCGGTCCGCAGATCGACGGGGTCACTGAGGACCGGCGCCCCCGCCGGCACGGTGGCGCTCGGCCGGCCGCTGAACGTCACCGCGTGATCGCTTCCGCGCAGGATTCCGTCGTCGGTGTCCGTGATGGCGACACGGGCGGCGCCGATGGTCAGCGGTGCGGTTCCGTACTCGTTGCTGATGCGGATGCGGATGCGGTGTCCGCCGCCTGTGACGCGGACGATCTGCCGCAGCGTCACGTTCTCAAACGGTCCGACGCAGCTGACGGAGTTGTCCGGTGCCTGCGGGGAGGCGCCCCAGGTGCGGACCCATGCGACTGCGTGCGGGGCCGAACCTTCGGAGCTGGAGGGGGTGTTGACGGCGCTGTTCACGGTCGTTGCCCTTCGGTTGTCGGGTATCGCGGCGGTGCTTGAGGGTGTCCCGACCGATGCTCCGGCGCAGGGGAGGTCGACCCGCAGCGAGGGAAGGGCACCGCGCCTGGAACGGGGGCCGGGGAGCCGCCGTTCGTTCTAGTTGCTCTAGCTCTGCGGCGCGCCGAACCACTGGGCAGCCGCCCGCTCGAACGCGTCGCGATCCGAGGCGGGCTCGCTCGCCCAGGCCACGACGCCGTCGGGCCGGATCAGCACGGCACCCAGCCCGAGGTCGTCGCGCGCCGGGCCGGCCGCGTAGTGGATCCGGCCTGCCCACCCCTTGGCCGCGACCTGCAGCGCACGGTCGGTGCTGAAGTCGAGCACGACTCCCTGTCCCTGGCGCAGCAGTTCGCCGAGGCGGGTGCCGTCCTCGGAGCGGAAGTCCGGGGCGGTGCAGCCGATGAGGGGCTGTTCGCTGCCCAGGTCGTACCGGTTGAACAGCCCCGACGTCTTTCGGTACACGTGGGTCGTACCGTCGGTGGTGCTCATCAGATCGTGGACGAGTCGACGCAGCGCGGGGGCGTTGGGGCCCGGCTTCATGGTCGCGACCTGGGCGCGGGACCAGTCGAGGACGGCGGCGCCGACGGGGTGCCGCTCGGTGGTGTAGGTGTCGAGCAGGCCCTCGGGAGCGGAGCCGCGCACGGTGGCGGCGAGCTTCCAGCCGAGGTTGACGGCGTCACCGATGCCGAGGTTGAGGCCCTGGCCGCCCAGGGGCGAGTGGATGTGTGCCGCGTCGCCGGCGAGCAGTACACGGCCCTCGCGATACGTCGTCGCCTGCATCGCGCGGTCGGTGAAGCTGGAGGCGAGATGGACCTCGCTCAGCGTCACGTCGGTGCCGCTGATGCGGCGCAGGACCGTCTGGAGGTACTCGCGGGTCAGCGGCCGAGAGCGGTCGAAGGTGCCGCCGTCGAAGTCCATCATGCCCAGGTGCCCTTCGAGGGGCGTACGCAGATACATGCCGTTCGGCGTCAGGTTGAAACCGAGCGGCAGCTGCTCGGAGTCGGCGAAGGCGACCTTGGCGACGTAGCCGGTGAACAGCGGCTCGGTGCCCACGAACGCGAAGCCGGCGAGCCGACGTACGGCGCTGCGCCCGCCGTCGCAGCCCACCAGCCAGCGCCCCGGGTACTCCTGGCCGCCTGCCGTGACGATGACGGATTCGGTGTCCTGCGCCACGGCCGTGACGGAAGCATTCCGGATGATCTCGGCTCCGAGCGCGGTGGCCCGCTCGGACAGCACCGATCCGACCGCTTCCAGGCTCGTCATGAACCCTTCCATTGCCGGGCTGGGCAGCCGAGACGGGAGGGCTGCTGTGTCGATGTCGGCCGCGCTGAGGGTCATGCCCGCGAAATGGCTCAGCTCGCGAGGGTCGGGTGCCTCGACCGCTTCCGGATCCGCGCCGATCTTCTCCGGGTTGGCTCCGGAAGCATGCGCTGTCGCTTCCAGTAGGCCGCGGCGGTAGAGCGTCTCGGCCGACCCGGCGTTCAGGCCCCGCAGCCCGAGCGGGAATGCCTTCAGGGGCGAGGTGAGTTCCGGGTCCCGCTCGAGGACCAGAACCGAGCAGCCGGACAGGGCCAGCTCGCCGGCCAGGAACAGACCGACCGGGCCGCCGCCCGCGATCACGACGTCATGCATGATGAGAGGTGTCCTTCCGATGGGGTCACCCGCGGATCGGCCGGGTCAGCGCAGATGGGTGAGGCCGTCGAGGATGACGGCGACGCCGGTGAGGAACTGCTCGCGATCGTCGTGCTCTCGCATCTGGCCGACGATGGCGTGCATGAACGGGTAAGCCTCCGGGTCGAGCCCCTGCCATGCCGTCGACGCCGCGTCGAAGAACTCGTCGCGATCCCCGTCGGGGTCGATCCCTGAGGTGTCCCCCTCGATGCGGGCGTTCTGGCTGACGGCTCCGAGGATGTAGTGCACGAGCATCGAGGCCGCGTCGAACCAGGAGGCTCGCGGCACGCCCAGGGCGCCCATCTGCCCGCCGATCCGCTCGAAGATCCCCACCGTCACCGGGCCGACCGGATTCCGGATGATCTGGAGGGTCAGCCGCGTGGCGAGCCACTGATGTGCGGCGATCGCGTCGAACAGGGCCAGTGCGACGACACGGATCTCGTCCCCGGGGGTGGCCGCGGCCCCGGCGGGCCGGGTCGCCAGCGCCGCGCCGATCACGGTTTCCGTCGCCGTGTCGAGCAGCTCGTCACGGGTGCCCACGTGGTAGTAGATCGCCCCGGAACCGGTGGACAGCCGTTCGGTCAGCGCCCGGATGGTCAGCGCGCTCTCGCCGCCCGCATCGAGCATCTCGACGGCAGTGTCGATGATCCGCTCACGGGAGAGCACCTGGTTGCGTCGCTGTGGTCGGTGCGCTCGGGTCGTCATGCCTCGATGATGGCACATTTGGTACGGCGATCCAAATTGGTGCACTGTTCCAAAGTTCCCGCCCGGCAGGGGCATGCCGTCCAAAGGAAACGGCCGGCCGGCCCGCGGGCGCCCGTCGCCTCGTTCACCTCCGCGGTCGCCACGGGTGACCTTCGCTGTCACAAGGTCGATACTGCGGATAGGAGCGCTCCGGTCATCTCACGTCCGCCCGTCCGGGACTCCTGATAGCCCGTCAGTGAAGTCGGCGTCCGTACCGCCGGACACCGCTTCCGACCGCCGGAGACCGCCAGTGACCGCCAAGATCAACAACAATCCATATGTACTCTGACCAGCAAAAACGCAGGTCAGGAGCCCACCTGCTAGCCTAGCCGGGAGGTACCCATGAGGATGCTCATCAACGTTCCCGAGACCGTCGTCGCGGACGCCCTGCGGGGGATGGCCGCCGCCCACCCCGAGCTGACCGTCGACGTCGAGAACCGGGTGGTCGTGCGGCGGGACGCGCCGGTGGCCGGGAAAGTGGGGCTGGTGTCGGGGGGCGGGTCGGGGCACGAACCCCTGCACGGGGGATTCGTGGGACCGGGGATGCTCTCGGCGGCCTGTCCGGGGGAGGTCTTCACCTCGCCGGTGCCGGACCAGATGGTGCGCGCGGCCGCCGCCGTCGACAGCGGGGCCGGAGTGCTGTTCATCGTGAAGAACTACACCGGCGACGTGCTCAACTTCGACATGGCCGCGGAGCTCGCCGAGGACGAGGGCATCCAGATCGCGAAAGTGCTGGTCAACGATGACGTCGCGGTGACCGACAGCCTGTACACGGCGGGGCGGCGCGGCACCGGCGGGACCCTGTTCGTGGAGAAGATCGCGGGAGCCGCCGCCGACGAGGGCATGCCCCTGGAGCGCGTCGAGGCGATCGCGCGGAAGGTCAACGAGAACGCGCGCAGCTTCGGCGTGGCGCTCAGTGCGTGCACCACCCCCGCCAAGGGCAGTCCGACCTTCGACCTGCCGCCCGGCGAGCTGGAGTTGGGCATCGGCATCCACGGCGAGCCGGGGCGCGAGCGGCGCGCGATGATGACCTCCGGCGAGATCGCCGACGTCGCGGTCGACGCCGTCCTGGAGGACCTGTCACCGCGCAGCCCGGTCCTCGTCCTCGTCAACGGCATGGGAGCCACCCCGCTGCTGGAGCTGTACGGCTTCAACGCCGAGGTGCAGCGGGTCCTGACCCAGCGCGGGGTCGCCGTCGCCCGTACGCTCCTCGGCAACTACGTGACCTCCCTCGACATGGCGGGCGCCTCGGTCACCCTGTGCCAGGTGGACGAGGAACTGCTGCGGCTGTGGGACGCGCCGGTGAGCACACCGGGGCTGCGCTGGGGCAGGTGACCCGGGGACGCACCCGGGGCACCACGACGCCCGACCCCTCTACCAGGCAAGGAGATCCAGTGCTCGACGCCGATTTCTTCCGCCGTTGGATGACGGCCACCGCCGCGTCCGTCGACCGCGAGGCGGAACGGCTCACCGCCCTCGACTCCCCCATCGGGGACGCCGACCACGGCAGCAACCTGCACCGCGGGTTCAGCGCCGTCACCGCCACCCTGGAGAAGGAGGCCCCGGCGACGCCCGGGGCCGTCCTCGTGCTCGCCGGACGCCAGCTCATCTCGACCGTCGGCGGTGCGTCGGGTCCCCTGTACGGCACGCTCCTGCGGCGGACGGGCAAGGCACTCGGGGACGGGGCCGAGGTGAGCGAGGAGCAGCTCGCCGAGGCGCTGCGCGCCGGCGTCGACGCGGTGATGCAGCTCGGCGGTGCCGCGCCGGGCGACAAGACGATGATCGACGCGCTGGTGCCCGCCGTGGAGGCGCTGGCCGACGGGTTCGGTGCGGCGCGGGACGCCGCCGAGGACGGGGCCGTCGCCACCACGCCCCTCCAGGCCCGTAAGGGCCGGGCGAGCTATCTGGGCGAGCGCAGCATCGGGCACCAGGACCCGGGCGCCACCTCGGCCGCCCTGCTGGTCGCGGGACTCGTGGAGGCCGCCGGTGAGTGACGGCCGACGGGTCGGGATCGTGCTCGTCTCGCACAGCGCCCAGGTCGCCGCCGCCGTCGCCGAGCTGGCCCGGGGTCTCGCGGGCGGCGGCGCGGACGTGCCCGTCGCTCCGGCGGGCGGCACCGAGGGCGGCGGGCTCGGGACGAGCGCGGAGTTGATCAGCGCCGCCGCGGCGTCGGTGGACCGCGGTGCCGGGGTCGCCGTCCTCACCGACCTCGGCAGCGCCGTGCTCACCGTGAAGGCACTGCTCGCCGAGGGCGACGAACTGCCCGACGGCGCCCGGCTCGTGGACGCGCCGTTCGTGGAGGGCGCGGTGGCCGCCGTCGTCACGGCGGCCACGGGAGCCGACCTCGACGCGGTGGAGGCGGCGGCCGCCGAGGCGTACTCCTACCGGAAGGTGTGACCGGGGCCCTCCCCCGTGCCGGGGCCGTCCCCAGGCCCGGGGCCCTCCCCAGGCCCGGGGCCCTCCCCAGGGCTGGGGGAGGGTCCCGCCCCGGGGGAGGATCCCGCACCGCGCCCCCCGGTGCCCCGGACGAACGAGCGCGCGAGCCGTTCGCCCACCTCGACGGCGGACGCGTGGCTCTCGATGGGGGTCGCCCGGGAGTCCTTGAAGAGGATGTAGGTGACGCCGGAGGGGGTTCCGCCGCCGAGCGGGTCGGGGCGGATGCCCAGGGCCGCGGCGGTGGCGTACGAGGCCTCGCCGATGATCGCGGACGGTCCGACGTCCCCGACGACCGCGTACTGGACCCGGCCCGCGTGGACGACGGCCGCCACGGTCCCTCCGCGCACCCCGTGGTCGCGGTAGTCCCACAGGGTGCTCGGGCCGGGCACGACGATGTACGGCAGGCTCTCGGCGCTCAGATGGCGGCCGTCGGACTGGGTGAAGGCGGTGGCCGGCGAGAACTGGGGGTCGGTGGTCCCGTTGCAGTGGGTACCGGGGCGGCCGTCGCAGTCGATGTCCATGTCGGCCGTCCAGAAGACGGCGCCCTCGGTGCCGCAGACCGGGATCGTGGCGGGCGCGCCGGCGTCGCTGCGGTAGTGGCCGCGGGAGACGGGGGTGCAGTCCCGCACGCGGGCCAGCAGGTCGGCGGCGGACACGGCGCCCTCCCGCGGTGCGGCCGGTCTCCGGGGGACGTCGGAGGCCGGCCGCGCCACGGCGGGGAGGGCGGCCGGGACCAGCAGGACGAGACCGGCCGCGGCCAGCGTCAGGGGCGCCCTCCGCCTCACCCGGCGCGGCGACTGGACAGGCACGGTGCGGCACCTCTCGTGGGGGACGGTGGGGAACACCCAGCCCAATCTGGTGCCGGCCGTCGCCGGGGGCCACCCGAGGGGGCCGTACGGTGCACGCCCCTCGCGACGCGGGGCCGGGGGCCGGGGACGAGGGCCGGGGACCGGCGCCGTCTCGGCACCGGCCGCCCGGCCGCCCCGCCGGCGCGGGATCAGCGACGACAGCGTTCCACGCCGACGCACGAACTCCCCTGGATCAGAGGGAAGTTCAGCCATGGAAGCCTCAGCATACGGAACGTCCCGGGCCGCCCACCAACACCGGCCCCGCACCGCCCTCTTGATGTGCTCGCGCCACCGCGCCATATTGGTCCGGACCATTACCGCCGGGCCGGGAGGCGATGCCGTGCGACGCGTTGTGCTGTGCGGGTGGTTCCTGGCGGTGTGCTGCGGATGCGCGGCGCCGGGCGACGGTGACGAGGGGCGGGCGCCCGGCGCTCCGACGGGGGTCACGGCCGAGGCGGGGAGCGCGACCAGCGTGCACGTGATGTGGAACGCGGTGGCCGGGGCCCGCGCGTACGAGGTGTACCGGGGCACCACGAAGGTCGGTGAGGTGCCCGGCTCCGCCCGCATGCTCGACGTCACCCGGCTCGCCCCGGCCACCGGCTACGTCTTCACCGTGCGGGCCCGGGACGCCGGGGGACGGCTCGGGCCGCGCAGCCGGGAGGTGCGGGCGACGACCCCGGCGGCGGTCGCGGCGGACCGGACGGCCCCGACCCGGCCGGGCGAGGCCGTGGGCCGGACCGCGGGGAGCCGGGCGGCCCAGCTGTCCTGGTCGGCCTCCACGGACGACCGCGCGGTGGTCTCGTACGACGTCTACCAGGGCGGGGTGAAGATCCACAGCGTCGGCGGGAACCAGACGGCGACGGTGGTCACGGGACTGCGGCCGGGCACCCGGTACTCCTTCACCGTGCGGGCACGGGACGCGGCCGACAACGTCTCGCCGGCCAGCGCGGCCGTACGCCTGACCACCGCGCCCGGCGCCGACGAGGGGCGGGACACCGCGCCGACGGATCTTCGGGCGACGGTCCGCGCGGCGGACGGGGCGTTCTCCGTCGAGCTCAGCTGGGTGCCCCCGCGCGTGGACGGTGTGGTCACGGAGTACGAGATCCAGCTCGACGGGCAGCCGGCCACCTCGCTCGTGTGGGGCGGGGACCCCCCGCGCGAGCGGGCCTCCTACAGCTTCTACGTGGGGCGCGAGGCCGGTGTCGGGCACCGGGTGCGGCTGCGGGCACGGCTGCCGGACGGCACGTGGGGGGCGTTCTCCGAGGAGCGGACGGTGACGACGGGCGACCACCGGGGCTGAGCCGTCCGGGGGAACACGCCACCCGGCCGGAGGCGGCCGGGATGCGGCACGGGCCGGGGGCACGTTGGCTGCCCCTGAGGCAGCACGGGCGTACCCGATCCTCGGCGGCGCAAGGGATGTACCGCCAACCGTGCCGCCGGAGGACTCCCGATGCGCACTTCCCGTCTTCTCGTCCGCTCCGGACTGACCGTGGCAGCCGCCGCCACGCTCCCGCTCACGGTGACCGCCCAGCCGGCCGCGGGGATCTCCGGCATCTCCGTCAGCACGACCGGCTCCACGGTGTCCGTGGTCACCAGCGCGTGCACCCAGTCCAACGGCAGCTGGGGCACGGCGGCGCTGCTCACCAGCGGCCAGGCGAACTTCGCCCAGGGCCGACAGGTGGCCCTGTCGGGCACCAGCGTCAGCCAGTCCGCCGCCTGGTCCGGCATCACCCCCGGCACGTACACGGTCGTCGTCATGTGCGCGAACGGCACCACCGCCGGCACCCAGTCGGTGATCGTGTCGACCGCGTCCGACCCGACGATCTCCACGACGTCCTCACCCACCCGGGGCGTCCTGGGCGGCACCGGCGGCACGGTCCGCGACTACGGCGCGGTCACCATGGCGGTCGGCGGGGCCCTGGTCGGGGCCGGCGTCGTAGGGGCGGTCTGGTTCCTGCGCCGCCGCTCGAAGCCGCACCGCTACTAGCCAGGCCGACCGCCCGGCCGGTTGCGGGACTCCTGCCCGGCCGGATCCGAGGCACCCGCCGATCAGAACCGAGGCACCCGCCGGTCAGAACCGAGGCACCCGCCCGACCGGGGCCCAGGACACTCGCCCGCCGGGGCCCAGGACACTGGCCCGCCGGGGCCCACGACACCCACCCGGCCGAGCCCGGGACACTGCCCGGCCGGTCCTATGACGCCTGCTCGGCCGGCCCCCCGGGCAGTTCCTCCAGCGCCTCGGTCAGCCACTGCGTCCAGAAGGTCTCCAGCTGGATGCCCGCGCGCAGGACCAGGTGCTGAAGCCTGGCCTGCGCGCTGTCGCTGCCGGGCGGGAAGTCGCGCTGCTCGATCTCCTCGTACTCGGCCAGCTGCCTGCGGTGCAGGTCCAGATGGCGGCGCAGGTCGGCCTCCAGGCCGGCCGTGCCGACGACGGCGGCGGCGCGCAGCCGCAGCAGCAGCGCGTCCCGGTGCGGCTTGGGGTCCTGCGCCGCGGCGGTCCAGCGTTCCAGTTCGGCGCGGCCCGCGGGCAGGACCTCGTAGCTCTTGCGCTGTCCGCGCGTCGGCCCTTCGGCGGGCAGGGCGCGGATGTGGCCCCCGGCCTCCAGCCGCCCCAGCTCGCGGTAGATCTGCTGGTGCGTCGCCGACCAGAAGTAGCCGATCGACTTGTCGAACCGACGGGTCAGATCCAGCCCCGACGACGGCTTCTCGAGCAGGGCGGTGAGGATCGCGTGCGGGAGTGACATGGGCCCATCCTAGGGACGCGCCCGACGGGGCCTACAGCGCCGCCGCCAGCTCGGTGCCCTGCTTGACGGCCCGTTTGGCGTCCAGTTCGGCGGCCACGTCGGCGCCGCCGATGAGGTGGGCCTCGACACCGGCGGCGACCAGCTCCTCGTAGAGGTCCCGGCGCGGATCCTGGCCGGTGCACAGCACGATGGTGTCGACCGGGAGGACCGTGCTCTCCTCGCCGACGGTGATGTGCAGTCCGGCGTCGTCGATGCGGTCGTAGCGCACGCCCGGGACCATGGTGACGCCGCGGTGCTTGAGCTCGGTGCGGTGGATCCAGCCGGTGGTCTTCCCGAGTCCGGCGCCGACCTTGGTGGTCTTGCGCTGGAGCAGGTGGACGGTGCGCGGCGGGGCGGGCCGCTCGGGCGCGGCGAGGCCGCCGGGGGCCCGGTAGTCGGTGTCGACGCCCCAGTGGCGGAAGTACGTCGCGGGGTCCTCGCTCGCCCGGTCGCCGCCGTCGGTGAGGAACTCGGCGACGTCGAAGCCGATGCCGCCGGCGCCCAGGACGGCGACCCGCTTGCCGACGGGGGCTCGGTCGCGCAGGACGTCCAGGTAGCCGACGACGCTCGGGTGGTCGACGCCGGGGATGTCGGGGGTGCGCGGGGTCACGCCGGTGGCGACGACGACCTCGTCGTAGCCGGACAGGTCCCCGGCGGCCACCCAGGTGTTCAGGCGTACGTCCACGCCGTGCGCCTCGATCCGGTGGCGGAAGTAGCGCAGCGTCTCGTCGAACTCCTGCTTGCCGGGGACCTGGCGGGCCACGTTGAGCTGGCCGCCGATCTCGCTCGCGGCGTCGAACAGCGTGACCCGGTGGCCGCGTTCGGCCGCCGACACGGCGCAGGCGAGGCCCGCCGGTCCGGCGCCGACGACGGCCACGCGCTTGCGCACCCGGGTCGGGGCGAGCACCAGCTCGGTCTCGTGGCAGGCGCGCGGGTTGACCAGGCAGGAGGTGATCTTCCCGCCGAAGGTGTGGTCGAGGCAGGCCTGGTTGCAGCCGATGCAGGTGTTGATGGCCTCGGGCGTGCCGGCCGCGGCCTTGGCGACGAAGTCGGGGTCGGCGAGCATGGGGCGGGCCATGGACACCATGTCGGCGCAGCCGTCGGCGAGCAGCTTCTCGGCGAGTTCCGGGGTGTTGATGCGGTTGGTGGTGACGAGGGGGACCGACACCTCGCCCATGAGCTTCCTCGTCACCCAGGTGTAGGCGCCGCGCGGCACGGAGGTGGCGATGGTGGGGATGCGGGCCTCGTGCCAGCCGATGCCGGTGTTGATGATCGTCGCCCCGGCCTCCTCGACGGCCCGCGCGAGGGTGACGACCTCCTCGAGGGTCGAGCCGTCGGGCACCAGGTCCAGCATCGACAGCCGGTAGACGACGACGAAGTCCTCGCCGACCGCCTCGCGCACCCGTCGGACGATCTCCACCGGGAAGCGCATCCGGTTCTCGTACGAGCCGCCCCAGCGGTCCGTGCGCCGGTTGGTCCGCGCGGCGGTGAACTCGTTGATCAGGTAGCCCTCGGACCCCATGATCTCGACGCCGTCGTAGCCGGCCCGCCGCGCGAGGCGGGCGGCGCGGGCGTAGTCGTCGACGGTGCGCTCGACGTCGGCGTCGGTGAGCTCGCGCGGCGGGAAGGGGCTGATGGGGGCCTGGAGGGGGCTGGGGGCGACCAGGTCGCGGTGGTAGGCGTAGCGGCCGAAGTGCAGGATCTGCATCGCGATGCGGCCGCCCTCGCGGTGGACGGCCTCGGTGATCACCCGGTGCCGTTCGGCCTCCGCGTCCGTGGTCAGCTTGGCGCCGCCCTCGTACGGCCGGCCCTCGTCGTTGGGGGCGATGCCTCCGGTGACGATCAGACCCACTCCCCCGCGCGCGCGGGCGGCGTAGAAGGCCGCCATGCGCTCGAAGCCGCCCTCGGCCTCTTCCAGGCCGACGTGCATCGAGCCCATCAGGACGCGGTTGGGCAGCGTCGTGAAGCCCAGGTCCAGCGGGCTCAGCAGATGCGGGTAACGGCTCATGGCAGGCCTCCGTGCGCGGTGTCGTCGCCTCCAGTTCTAGAGGACCGCGCACGGGTTATGCAACTAGTTGCACAATGGGAAGGGGGAGGTGTGCCGCAGGTCACCGGCTTTCGAGGAGAAGGTGCAGTTCCCTCTCCTGGTCCCCGGAGGCCGAGGACAGGTCACGCACGGCGAACAGGGAGTCCAGCGTCGTGCGGAGCCGGTCGATCGCCCAGTAGCCGCCCTGCGCGTCGGCCTCCACGGAGGACGACAGCTTGGGCGGGGTCGCGCACTCCTGGGCCTCCGTGACCTCGAAGGTGCCGAGCCAGACCATCGGGCGGGTCTCGTGGAGCTGTTCGGGCACGTCCTCGGCGCACCGGTCGGACTCGTAGCACGCGCACAGCGCGTCGAAGACGATCCGGGCGTCTTCCTTGCTGCATCCGCTGATCTCGACGGAGACGGACTCCTCGTGCGATCGCTCGCGGTCCATCGTGATCGCTCCTCTCGTGGCGGTGGCGCGATAGCGCGGGTTCCCCGCGGATCGCGCCACATCCCTAGAAAAGCACCACTTTCCCGGGCGGGCACCACCTGCCGTGCGCCCGTCCGCGCCCGTCCGCGCCCGCCGTGCCCGTCCGTGCCCGCCCGGGGCCGTTCTCAGCCGTTGGTGAAGCGGTAGGTCTTGCTGTCCGTCAGCACGCAGACACCGGGCGAGACGACGATCACCCGCAGGGTGCCGGTACGGCGGTCGTAGTCGATGCCCTCCGTCTCGAACGCGCCCGAGCAGGAGCTGCGCAGCGGGAGCGCGCGCAGCGCGGTGACGTGCCCGGTGACGTCGGAGGTGCCGGGTTCGGCGGAGAGATCGACGCGGAGGAGGGGCTTGGCGATGCCGAAGAGGGTCCCCTCGGGGTCGTCCGAGGAGCACAGCAGGGTGGTCGGGCCGGTGAAGTCGCAGCCCTGCACGTCGCGCACGGCGTGGTCGAGGCGGACGGTGGACACCTGGGGCAGGTTCGCCGAGGGCGAGGCGGCCGGGTTGACGCCGGGTGTGGGGAGGACCAGCAGCCGGGTCATCGTGCCCCACTCGCCGGTCAGCATCCACTGGCCGCCGGGCGTGATCGCCACCCAGGAGTTGTTGAGGGCCTCGCCGGAGCCGAGCGTGTGGACGTACTCCGACCAGGCGCCGCCGGGCGCCTGCACCCGGAACATCTTCGAGGTGCCCGAGTCCCGCTGGTAGGGCTCGATGTAGTGGCCGTCGTAGGAGGCGTCGGGGTCGCCGACGTGGTTCCAGCCGCGGATGCTCACGCCGAGGGGGATGGTGCCGATGCCGGTGTAGCGGTTGGCGCTGCCGGCCGGCATCTCGACGGAGGTCAGGCCCTGGCTCTCGGTCAGCGGGTCGGCGCGGTCGGAGCCGATCTCGGTCCAGGTGTCGGCGGCCGCGGCGGGCGGGGCGGCACCGAGGGCCGCCGCCGTCGCGGTGGCCAGCGCGACCAGAGCGGCACGCGCGACCAGAGCGGCACGGGCGACACGAACCGGACGGGCGACACGGACCGGATAGGCGACACGGACCGGATAGGCGACACGGACCGGATGGGCGACGCAGACCGGATGGGCGGCACTGGCGACACGGGCCGGGCGGGCGGCATTGGCTGCACGAGCCGGACGGGCGGCACGGACCGGGCGGCGTCCGCGTCTGCGGGCGGGGCGCAGGGGCATGGGGGTCCTCCGGGGCGGGGGGGGTGGGTGGGTGCGCGCTCGGCGGACAGTGTGGTCCCACGGGATGGTCATGTACAGACCAATCGCATGGACGGGAGGGAGCCGTGCGGAGAACGGCGCGCCGCGCCGTACTGGGGGACCATGGAAGACGGTCGGTGCCGCAGGCGTGGGCGAGAGAGGTTGTGCGCGGTGGAACCAGGAGAGTCGGCACGCGGGGCTTCGCGCCGAGTCGGCCTTCGGAGGCGGTGCGTGGCATGAGTGACGTCGGGGCGGCCGCGGCCGCCGACAGCGGCGCCGTCGGGCCCAGCGGACTGCTGGACGTGCTGAACATGGCCTCGGTGGTGCTCGACACCGACGGCCGGATCGTGCTGTGGAGCCCGCAGGCGGAGGAGCTGTTCGGCTACTCCGCGCAGGAGGCGCTGGGCCGGTACGCCGCGCACGTGATGGTGCATGAGCACCACTTCGACCTGGTGGTGAAACTCTTCGACGACGTGATGTCCACGGGCCGCAGCTGGGCGGGCGCGTTCCCCATCCGGCGCAAGGACGGCAGCACGCGGCTGGTGGAGTTCCGCAACATGCGCCTCGTGGACGACCGGGGCGACGTCTACGCCCTGGGCCTGGCCGCCGACCAGTCGACCGTACGGCGGCTGGAGCGGGACGTGGCCCTGTCGGCGCGGATGGTCACGCAGTCGCCCATCGGCTTCGCCGTCCTGGACACCGGGCTGCGCTACGTCACCGTCAACCCCGCGCTGGAGCGCATCCACGGCCTCCCCGCGCGCAAGCTCGTGGGCCGGACGATGCGCGAGGTGCTGCCCCGAGTGGACACCGAGGCCCTGGAGTCGGCGGCCCGCGACGTGCTGCGCACCGGCGTGCCGCTCGTCGACCGGTCCGTCGTCGGACGCGCCCCCGCCGACCCCGACGAGGACCACGCCTGGGCGGTGTCCCTGTACCGCCTGGAGGACGCCCGCGGCACCGTCCTGGGCGTCGCCCTGTCGGTCGTCGACGTCACCGACCGGTACCGGGCGGGCCTCGAGGCCGAGGCGGCGCGGCGCCGTCTCGCCCTGATCGCCGACGCCTCGGCCCGGATCGGCACCACCCTGGACCTGGAACGGACCGCCTGCGAACTGGCCGACGTCGCCGTACCGGAACTCGCCGACGTGGCCACCGTGACCCTGCTCGACGCGGTGGTCGAGGGCCGGCGCACCGTGCTGGGCCCCGCCGAACCGGCCGTGATCCGCGCGCTGGCCTTCCGGGCCGCCGACGGGTCGCACGTCCGCGCCGCGGCGGACCCTCCCGGCCGGGTCACGAGCTACGCGCCCGACCTCATCGTCACGGAGTGCCTGCGCACCGGCCGGCCGGTCATGGTGGCGCAGGTCAAGGACGAGGACATGGCTCGCATCGCCCGCTCCCCGGAGGCGGCCGCGCTGCTGGAACGGGAGGGCTTCCACTCCTATCTGGCGGTGCCGCTCATCGCCCGCGGCGAGGTGCTGGGCGTCCTCGACCTCGCCCGGACCCGCCACCCCGTGCCGTTCGGACGGGACGACCTGCTGCTCGCCCGGGAGCTGGCCGCCCGCGCGGCCGTGCAGATCGACAACGCCCGCTGGTACCAGAACACCCGCAGCACCGCCCTCACCCTCCAGCGCAGTCTGCTGCCGAGCCATCCGCCGGTCACCGGCGGCCTGGAGGTGGCCTCCCGCTACCAGCCCGCCGGGGCCGGCACCGAGGTGGGCGGCGACTGGTTCGACGTGATCCCGCTGGACGGCGGCAAGACCGCGCTCGTCGTCGGCGACGTGATGGGCAGCGGCATCGACGCCGCCGCCACCATGGGCCGGCTGCGCACCGCCACCACCACGCTGGCCTCCCTCGACCTCGACCCGGCGGTACTGCTGGAACACCTCGACCGGATCACGTGCGGCCTGCACCACTCCATCGCCACCTGTGTGTACGCCGTCCACGACCCCCGACTCGGCCGGTTCCGGATCGCCAACGCCGGGCACCTGCCGCCCGCGCGCGTACGGCCCGGGCACCCGCCGGAACTGCTCGACCTGCCCACCGGGGTGCCGCTGGGCGTGGGCGGAGTGGCGTTCTCCACGACCGACGTCGACTTCGCCCCCGGCGACCAGCTCGTCCTGTACACCGACGGGCTGGTCGAGACGCGCCGGCACTCCCTGGACGAGCGGCTGGAGGCCCTGCTCGCTCTCCTCGACGACCCGGCGCGCCCCTTGGAGGACCTGTGCGACCTGCTGCTGCGCGCCCTGCACCACCCCGACAACCACGACGACGTCGCCCTGCTCGTGGCCCGCGCCCGCGCCCGGACCGGGGCCGGGGCCGGGGAGTGACCGTGGCCCGGGCCCGGGCCACGGTCGGGGGTGGGGCGGGGAGTGACCACCGCCCGGGCCCAGGCCGGAATCGCGACTGGGGAGTGACCGGCCGCTACATCCCGACGGCCCTGGTCCCGATCACCACGTGGGCGTACAGCTCCTCGTCCACGGCGAGGCGGGTCGTCAGGCCGCCGCGGCGGAACGCCTCGACCGCGGCGGCGGCCTGGCGTTCGCTCGTCTCGACGAGGAGGCTGCCGCCGGGGGCGAGCCACCCGCCCGCGTCGGCGGCGACCCGGCGCAGCACGTCGAGTCCGTCGGCGCCGCCGTCGAGGGCGGTGAGGGGCTCGTGGTCGCGGGCCTCGGCGGGCAGCAGGGCGACCTCGCCGGTGGGGACGTAGGGCACGTTGGCGGCCAGGATGTCCACCCGGCCCCGCAGGGCGGCGGGAAGCGCCGCGAACAGGTCGCCGACGTGGACGTGTCCGCCGACGCCGGCGACGTTGCGGCGGGCACAGCGCACGGCGGCCGGGTCGATGTCGGCGGCGTGCAGTTCGACCCGGCCCAGGGCCGTGGCGAGGGCCGCGCCCACCGCGCCCGAGCCGCAGCACAGGTCCACGACGACGCGGGCGTGCGGGGCGTCGGCGAGTGCCTGGGTGACGAGGAACTCGGTACGGCGGCGGGGCACGAAGACGCCCGGTTCGACGTCGATGCGCAGACCGTGGAACTCGGCCCAGCCGACCACGAGTTCGAGGGGGACGCCCGTGACGCGGCGCTCCACCAGGTCGGCGAGCCGGTCCGGTGTGCGGGCGGCCGCGAGGATCAGCTCCGCCTCGTCCTCCGCGAAGACGCACCCGGCGGCGCGCAGCGCCCCGACGACGACGTCACGGGAAGGGAAGCGGGAGGGAGACCGGGAGGGGTCCGCGGAAGATGCCGAGGAGGCGGCCACGGGGGCGGCCACGGAGGGAGGCGTGGAGGGAGCCACGGGGGCGGCCACGGAGGGAGGCGTGGAGGGAGCCGCGGAGGACGGCGACCCGGACGAGGAACCGGACGGCGACCCGGACCAGGAAGGCGACGGAGACGGGGACGACGAAGGGGACGGAGACGGAGACGGGGACGACGAAGAGGGCATGGAAGCCGAGAGACCTTTCGGAAGCCGAAGGGCGCTCTCGCGGTCGCCTAGCGGCGGTCCGCGCCGTCGCGAGGTGAGAGCACCCGACCTGACACAGCGGTAATGGGTCTCACCTCCTCGGTCGCTCACGGCAGCGGATCATCCGCGACCGGACGGCCACCCTACCCCAACGGGCGGGCCCGGAGGCCGTGCTGCCCCCTCGCCAATCCGGTTGTACGGTACAACTGGAACGGTGAGGGAGGTCCCATGGAAAGCGCACGAGCCGTGGAGACCATCCAGCGCGAGATGACCGTCTTCGCGCGGCGCGCGCGTGCCTCGGCAGGCCGGCTGCACCCCGAGCTCTCGCTCGTGTCGTACACCCTGCTCGGCCGGCTCGAGGAGAGCGGCGGCTGCCGGGCCACCGACCTCGCCGCGCACCACGCGCTGGACAGGTCCACCGTCAGCCGCCAGGTGGCCGCCCTGGAGCGGGCCGCCCTGATCGAACGGCGGCAGGACCCGGGTGACCACCGTGTGCAGCTCCTCCACCTCACCGACTCCGGCCGCCGTGTGCTCGCCCAGGTCACCGACAGGCGGCGCACCGCCTTCCGGGAGCGGCTCGCGCGCTGGCCCGAGGAGGACCTGGAGCGGTTCGCCGCGTATCTGACGCGGTACAACGCGGGGGCCGAGGACGGGGGCGGCCCGTGGCCGGAGCACCGCCGGCCCGCGTCCGCGGCGGCAGGCGGCGATCGACCGCCGGCCGTGACACCGGAACCCTGTGACCGTCATGAAGGATCCGGCCCTGACGGGGTATCCCCTCCCTGTGGGCACTCGTCCGCGTGACGGCGAGGAGGTCGACATGCGAACCCGGGTGCGGGCCTGGCGTCGGCGGGGCAATCCGCTGCTGCGCCGGTCGGACGTGGTGGAGGCGTGGACGGCCCTGCTGGTGGCCGTGCTGCTGCTGGTGGGCGCGCCCCTGACGGGGGCCGCGGTGGGCCGGTGGGCCCACCAGGAGGCGTCGGCGACGGCGGCCGAGCAGCGGGCGGAACGGCACCGGGTGCGGGCGGAGGTGATCGGCCGGCCGCCCGACGCGCTGCCGACGGCGAGCGGCGGCCGGGGGGACTCCTACCGGGTCGACGTCCGCTGGACGGAGCCCGGACAGGGCACCCGGACGGCCGTCGCGCTCGTGCCGGCGGGCACCCGGCACGGTGACCTGGTCGACGTGTGGTTCGACGCGCGGGGGCGGAGCGTCGGCCCGCCGGCGGACGGTACGACGGTGTGGCAGCACACCCTCTCCCTGGGCGTCTCCGCGGCGGGCGGTACGGCCGCCGTCGTCCTGCTCGGACACGCGGTGGTACGCCGGGTGGCGATGCGCCACCGGCTGGAGGAGTGGGACCGGGAGTGGGCCCGGACGGGTCCCGAGTGGAGCGGGCGCAGCGCCTGAGGACGCCGGCCGCGGAGGGCGGGACCGGGGCCGAGCGCGGCCGGCCGCAGGTCTAGAAAGCGCTACCACCCGCCACGTACGGTGTGATCATTCCTACGGCCACTTCACACAAGGCGGTTGTTCATGGCCCAGTTCGACCTGTCCCTCGAGGAGCTCCGGGAGTACCGCAGCGCGTCCAGCGAACCGGAGGATTTCGACGCGTTCTGGTCCAAGACCCTCCAGGAGGCCCGCGAGCACGACCTGGACGCACGCTTCGACCCGGTCGACACGGGACTCGCCACGGTGCGGGTGTTCGACGTGACGTTCGCCGGGTTCGGCGGCCACCCCGTGAAGGGCTGGCTGACGCTGCCCGCCGCGGCCGACGAGCCTTTGCCCCTGGTGGTGGAGTTCGTCGGCTACGGCGGTGGCCGGGGCCTGCCGCACGAGCACCTGCTGTGGGCGTCGACGGGCCGTGCGCACTTCATCATGGACACCCGCGGCCAGGGCAGTGCCTGGGGCGGCGGGGGCGCCACCGCCGATCCGGTGGGCGGCGCACCGGCGTTCCCCGGCTTCATGACGCGCGGCATCGACGCCCCGGAGAACTACTACTACCGCCGGGTGATCACCGACGCGGTGCGCGCCGTCGAGGCGGCCCGCTCGCATCCGCTGACCGACGCCGCGCGCACGGTGGCGCTCGGCGCGAGCCAGGGCGGCGGTCTGGCGATCGCCGTCGGCGGGCTGGTGCCGGACCTGGTGGCGGTCGCCCCGGACGTGCCGTTCCTGTGCGACTTCCCGCGCGCCGCGGTACTGACGGACCGTCACCCCTACCGGGAGATCGGCCTGTACCTCAAGACGCACCGCGGCCGCACCGAGGACGCGCTGCGCACCCTGGCCTACTTCGACGGCGTGCACTTCGCCGCGCGCGCCACGGCCCCCACGCTCTTCTCGGTGGCCCTGGAGGACCAGACCTGCCCGCCGTCGACGGTGTACGCCGCCTTCCACGCCTGGGCGCACGAGGACAAGGCGATCGAGGTGTACGACTTCAACGACCACGAGGGCGGTGGCCCCTTCCACCAGGCGGCCAAGGTGCGCTGGCTGCGGTCGTACGCCTGAGACGGGCCCTCCTTCCCTCCAGTCCGACCAGTCGGTATGTTCTGGGTGGCCCGGGCCGCACCTCCGCGGTCCGGGCTTCCGGCGGACCACGGAGGGCCCATGTCCGAGCACGTGCCACAGGTTCACGGCCACTGCGACGCGCGGTTCGCCGCGGTGCGGACCGCGTTCGAGGAGAACTTCCGGGCGCGCGGTGAGCTCGGCGCCGCGGTGGCCGTCACGGTCGACGGCGTGACCGTGGCCGACCTGTGGGGAGGCTGGGCCGACCGGGCGCGCACGCGCGCGTGGCAGCGGGACACGCTGGTCAACGTGTGGTCGACGTCGAAGGGCCCCACGGCGCTGTGCGCGCACATCCTGGCCGACCGGGGGCTGCTGGACCTCGACGCGCCGGTGGCCGCCTACTGGCCCGAGTTCGCGGCGGCGGGCAAGGAGCGGGTGCTCGTGCGGCACCTGCTGTCGCACCGCGCGGGCCTGTCCGGCCTGCGCGAGCCGCACACCCTGGAGCAGCTCTACGACTGGGAGCTGACGACCGCGCGTCTCGCGGCGACGGAGCCGTGGTGGGAGCCGGGTACACGGTCGGGCTACCACGCGCTGACGTACGGCTTCCTGGTCGGCGAGGTCGTGCGGCGCGTCTCGGGCCTGCTGCCGGGCGCCTTCCTGGAGCGGGAGGTGACGGGCCCGCTCGGCATCGACTTCACCATCGGACTGCCGGAGAAGGAGGCCGGACGGGCGGCCGAACTGGTGCATCCGCCGGCCGCGTCGAGCACCGAACAGGCGGCGGTCATCGGCCAGTCGGCGCCCGCCGCCGTCGCCGCGCTGGCCAATCCGCCGGCGGGCGCCGACGCGGCCAACTCCGCCGGCTGGCGGGCCGCCGAGATCCCCGCCGCGAACGGCCACGGCACCGCCCGGGCCGTCGCCGCGCTGTACGGCGTCCTCGCCGGCCGGGGCGGCCACGGCGGCCGGCGCCTGCTGTCCGCCGGGGCGGCCGAGCGGGTGCGGGAGGGCCAGGGCCGCTGCCGGGACCTGGTGCTGGGCGCCGGGTTCGCGCACGAGACGGAGATCGGGCTCGGCCTGTGGCTCAGCGGCCCGAACGGCTCGTACGGACCCAACCCGCGGGCTTTCGGTCACGACGGCTTCGGCGGCTCGTGCGGCCTCGCCGACCCGGAGGCCGGACTGTCGATGGGATACGTGATGAACCGGATGGGGCCGCACATCGCGGACGACCCGAGGAAGATGGCCCTGGTCGAGGCGGTGTACAGCGCACTGTGAGGGGGTGCGGGGCGGTCCGATCCGGACGGTCCGGTTCCGGACGGTCCGGTTCCGGACGGTCCCTGAGCCGGACGATCCGGTTCCGCACGGTCGGGCCGCCCCGCGGCCGCCACCGGACAGCGGGCCGACACCGGACAGCGGGCCGACACCGGACAGCGGGCCGCCACCGGACAGCGAGGGGCGCCGGACAGCGGGGGCGGCGCCAGACAGCGAGGCCCGCCGCCGGTCAGGGCAGGCGGCGGGCCTCGACCATCCGCACGCGGGGGCTTCCGTCGCTCCTGGTCCCGAACTCGGGCAGGGCGCGCAGGGTCACGCGGAACCCGGCGCGCTCCAGCTCCCGCCGTACCTCGCCGAGCCGGAAGGCCCGGTAGTACATCACGAACGGCGGCCGCCACAGGGCGTTGCGCACCCGCATCACGGTGTCGAAGCCGAGGAGCATCCAGAAGGCGGCGGAGGACGGGCGGGGCGGGGCGAGCACCGGGAACGCGAAGCGGCCGCCCGGCCGCAGCACCGCGTGCACCTGGGCGAAGAGGCCCGGCAGTTCACGGGGCAGGAAGTGGCCGAACGCGCCGAAGCTGACGACGAGGTCGAAGGCGGACGTGAACGGCAGCGCGCGGGCGTCCGCACGCACCCAGGACACCCGGGGACCCGTCGGACGCGTCCGCTCACGGGCCACGTCGAGCATGCCCGCGCTGAAGTCGACCCCGGTGACGCTGCGCCGGCACACCGCCGCCAGCGCGCCGACGCCGGCGCCGGTGCCGCAGCACAGGTCGAGCCCGTCGTCGTGGGGGCCGGTCCGGCGCAGCGCCGAGGCGACGGCGTCCAGGACGGGGCCGGGCGTGCGGAAGGGCGTGTGGTCGAACTTCGGCGCGAGCAGGTCGTAGCCGTGCTCGACGGACGACAGCGCCTGGACGGCGAGTTCGCGCAGCGTGGGACCTTCGGGGCTGAACATCGGTGTCAGCCTATCCCTGAGGAGGCGGAAGGCGCGGTCCGTGTGAGGGAGCGCGCCTCCCGGACGGGCACGGCGAGGAACGTCAGCCCTTGAGCTCCTCCAGGGTGGCCTCGGCATCCTTCTTGAGCCAGTCGGTCACCTCGGCGAGCGTCGGCGGGTCCTGGTCCTCGTCGTAGGAGGTGAGGTAGATGTCGTAGTTCATGCTGAACGTCACCCAGCCGTCCCGCACCGCGATCGTGACGTCCATGGAACCGCTGTCGGAGCTGTCGGTGCTGTCCTGGCTGACGAGGTAGGCCTCGTCGCCGATGCCGGTGACGGTGTCCACGTCGTACTCCGTGTGGCTGTCCCCGTAGTTCTTCCACCGGGCCGTGAACTCCGGTGCGGGGTCGGTCTTCTTGTGGAGGCCGAGTTCCAGGGAGAGGTAGGCGTCCGAGTAGGTCGAACCCGTCTTCTTCAGACCGATGCTGCAGTAGCTCTCGTCGAGGGCCTCGTGCTCCAGCTCGTTGTGGACCGGGTCCTCGTCGGCCTCCGGGTACTCGTCCTGGAACGTCGAGTAGTCCGCGCTGGTGCACAGGTTCGACGGCGCCGAGTAGCCGCGCAGCTCCGCGTCGTCTCCCCGGCCGCCGATCAGGAACACTCCGGCCGCCCACGCGGCGGACGCGACCAGCGCTCCGACGGCGGCCCACAGCACCGCCCGCCCGGCCCCGCCGGCACCACCCGCCGGGGGAACGCCCCCGGGGGTGTACGGGGTCTGCTGGAGGTACGGATTGGCCGACGGGCCCGGCTGCCCCACCAGGGTGGGCTGGGCGTAAAAGGGCTGCCCGCCCGGTGACTGCGGATGCGGATACGGATAGGCGCTCGGCTGGGCGGGCGCGTCGGACGGCTGCTCGGGCTGCCGCTCGGGCTGCTGCGGAGGCTGCGACGGGGGCTGGGGCGGCGTGGACATGACGTGAAGATAAGGCAGCGGCGGCGGTCAAGTCCCTTGCTGTCACCGATCGTTATGGTCTGGGGACATCTGATGCGGGATGACGACATCCCGGTCCGGACCAGGGCCGGCCCACCGGGGGCGAGCCGGCGTTCCGGGCCGGACCCCGGAGGCGCACGGAGGTCCGTACGCCGGTGCCGGAACAGACAGGGCCACCGGCGTGTTGTTCCGACAGGATCACCCGCGGCACCGGCCACGGATCACCCGCGGCACTGGCCACGGCTCACTCGCGAGTGCTAGACTGCTGCGACAGCATCTGTGTACGCCATGTTCGGCGCCGATGCCGTTTCTCCTTTCGTTCGCTGATCGCCCGCCCGCAGCGGCCGGTGCGACAGTTCCCTCCGCAACCTCGTGTGCAGGACTTCTCCGCTGCGCCCGAGTGATGCTCCGCCGCCCCAGGTGCGCGTTCACGCCCTGACCGAGCGGCCTCTCTCCCCCCTCACGCATGTCCCGTGTCTTCCGTCCTCGAAAGGACCGGCCACCATGACCACCACACTCGAACACCCCCCTCTCCAGCAGCAGGCCCAGCTCGTCACCGGTGTCCTCGACATCGACGGCCACGGGAAGGGCCACCTGCGGGCCGAGGGCTTCCTGCCCTCCCCCACCGACCTCCAGGTCCCGCCCGCGCTGATCCGCCGACTCGGCCTGCGCAAGGGCGACTTCGTCGAAGGGATGCGCGCGGCGGCGCGCGCGCTGACCGACGTGGCGCGCGTCAACGGCCGTACGCCCCAAGAGCTGCGCGACCGCCGCCACTTCCACGACCTCACGCCGCTGCACCCGCACGAGCGGCTCCGCCTCGAACACCCCGCGTCCGGTCTCGCCGGACGCGTCACCGATCTGCTCGCGCCCGTCGGCAAGGGGCAGCGCGGGCTGCTCGTCGCCCCGCCCAAGACCGGCAAGACCGTCCTGCTCCAGCAGCTCGCCGCCGCCGTCGCCGGCAACCACCCCGAGGCCCGGCTGATGGTCGTCCTGCTCGACGAACGCCCCGAGGAAGTCACCGACATGCGGCGCTCCGTGCGCGGCGAGGTGTACGCCTCGACGTTCGACCGGACACCCAAGCAGCACATCGCCCTCGCGGAACTCGTCGTCGAGCGGGCCAAGCGGCTCGTCGAGGCGGGCGAGGACGTCGTGATCCTGCTCGACTCGCTGACCCGGCTGTGCCGGGCCCACAACAACGCGGCCGCCGCGGGAGGCCGCACCCTCAGCGGCGGCGTCGACGCCACCGCGCTGATCGGCCCCAAGCGGTTCTTCGGCGCCGCCCGGGCGGCCGAGGAGGGCGGCTCGCTCACGATCCTCGCCACCGCGCTGGTGGAAACCGGCTCCCGCGCCGACGATTTCTTCTTCGAGGAGCTGAAGAGCACCGGCAACATGGAGCTCCGCCTCGACCGGGAACCGGCCTCCCGCCGCGTCTTCCCCGCCGTCGACATCGACGCCTCCGGCACCCGCCGCGAGGAACTCCTGCTGACCGCACCCGAGTTGGCCACCGTACGCGGCCTGCGCCGCGCGCTGCGGACCCGGGACGGCCGCGGCAACCTGGAGACGCTCCTGGAGCGGATGCGGCAGACGCCGGACAACGCGACCTTCATGCGGCGCATCCAGCCGACGCTCCCGGCCGCGTAGACCGCCGCCCCCCTCACCTCCGCGCCGACGCCCCCTCACCTCCGGACGGGCGAACCTCCGGCCCCGGACACGCCCGACGTGCGGGCCCCCGGCACACCTGACGCGCCGGCTCGGGGTGCGCGGAACGGCCGTCCCGGAGCACGGGACGTGCGGCATCCGGGTGCACGCGCGCGGTCCCCGGCACGGGCAGCGCGGGTTGAGCCGGATTCATTCCTACGTTGATCATATGATGATCAGACTTTCTTCCCGAGTGGCTGTGCCGACCTGTGCGCTCTGCGTGGCGGGTCTCCTGGCCCTCGGCCCCGCCGCGCTCACCACCCCCGCCGCCCCCGCCGCCGCGGACCCCGGAACACCCGGCGACCCCCGGACGGCGACGCCGTGGCCGGGGCTGCTCTACCACCCCGGCACCCTGGTCAGACCCCGCCCCGGAGCGCCCGGGCTCCCGGACGTCTCCGCACTGTCCTGGCTGGTGGCCGACGCCGGCACCGGCGAGGTGCTCGCCGCCTCCGACGCCCATCGCCCGCTGCCCCCCGCCAGCACCCTGAAGACGCTGTTCGCCCTCACGGTGCTGCCCGGCCTGCCCGCGGGCACCCGGCACCAGGTCGCCGACGAGGACCTGACCGGCATCGGGCCCGGCAGCAGCCTCGTCGGTGTCGCCGAGGGGCTGACCTACCGGGTCGCCGACCTGTGGCGCGGGGTGTTCCTCAGCTCCGGCAACGACGCGGTGCACGTCCTCGCCGCCCTCAACGGCGGCTGGCACACCACGGCCGCCCGGATGCAGGACAAGGCGCGCTCCCTGGGCGCCCTCGACACCCGCGTCCTGTCCCCGGACGGCTACGACACCCCGGGCCAGGTCTCCTCGGCCTACGACCTGGCGGTGTTCGGCCGGGCCGGGCTGCGCAACCCCGACTTCGCGCGGTACTGCGCGACGACCGAGGCGTGGTTTCCCGGGTACGGGGGCAGCACGTACGCCATCGTCAACACCAACCGGCTGCTGACCGGCCGAAGCGGCGTCGAACCGTATCCCGGGCTGGTCGGCATCAAGAACGGCTACACCAGCGAGGCCGGCCACACGCTCGTCGCCGCCGCCCGCCGGGACGGGCGCACCCTCGTCGTGACGGTGCTCAACCCCCAGGCGGGCGGCGGGTTCACCGTCTACGAGGAGGCGCGCGAACTGCTCGACTGGGGGTTCGAGGCCGCCGGGCACGTCGACCCGGTCGGTTCCCTGGACGCGCTGCGGGCGACGCGCAAGCGGCCGGGGCCCGACTCCGCGCCGGTGACCGCCGCGGGCCCCTCGGCGTCACCGGCCGCCGCCGGGGACGACGCGGAGCCCGGCTGGTCGGCGGCGGCCGTCGTCACGGGCGCCGCCGTGTCCGGCGGCGTCGCCGTGGCGCTCGTGCTGACGGTCGTACGGCGCCGGGTCCGCGGCGGATGACCCACCGGCAGCCATACGAGCAGGCCGAGCGTGATCCATGTGTAGAGGTTGGAGCCCAGGAAGCCGTCGACGCCGGACGCGTCGTCGAACCACAGCCACACCACGCTCGTGCACAGCACGGCGTACAGGGCGGCCGCGGTCCTGTGGTGCCCCGCGCGGACCAGCACGGCGAAGGACGGCAGCAGCCAGACCAGGTGGTGCACCCAGGTGACGGGGCTGACCAGGCAGGCGGTCAGGCCGGTGAGCGCGAACGCCGCCGTCCAGTCGCCCGCGGCGGCCGCCCGCCGCGCCCGCAAGGCCCACCCGCACAGCACCAGCACCACCAGCACCGCCCAGACGGGCCGGCTCTCCACGCCCAGCCGGGCGAGCACGCCCTGGAGCGACTGGTTGGAGACGTAGTCCAGGCGGCCCACCCGGGTGGTGTCCCACAGCGCGTGGGTCCAGTAGAAGCGGGAGGCGTCCGGGTCGACGAGGGCCGCGGCCGCCGTCGCCCCGACGGCGACGCCGGTGGCGACGGCGGCGGCGCGCCGGCGGTGGGCGACCAGCAGCAGGCCGATGAAGAGCGCCGGGGTGAGCTTGACCGCCGCCGCCAGCCCGATGCCGATCCCCGCCCAGCGGGAACGCCCCGTCGACAGCAGCAGGCAGTCCGTCAGGACCAGGGCGAGCAGCAGCAGGTTGACCTGGCCGAAGCTGAAGGTGTCCCGCAGCGGTTCGAACAGCGCCAGGGCGCAGGCGGCGAGGGCGACGCCGTACCAGCCGTGGCGCCGCCATCCGGGGCCCGCCAGGACACGGGCGACGGCGGCGAGGGCCGTCAGGTTCAGCAGCAGCGCCACCGCGATCGCGGTGCGCAGCCCGACCAGCGCCATCGGCAGCATGGCGACGGCCGCGAACGGCGGATAGGTGAAGCCGTACGGCGTGCCCGGCACCCGGTAGTCGTAGACGCGGCCGCCGTCGTGGACCCAGGAGTGGACGGTGCCGTGGTAGACGCGCAGGTCGAACCAGTCGCGCAGCAGCGGGACCGTCGCGGTGAAGACGGTCACGGCCGTGGCGAGGGCGAGGACCAGCAGCAGCCTGCCGCGGTCGGTACGCGGCGTCCGGGGCGCTCTCATGCCGTACGCACCGGGGCGGCCGGGGCCGACGCCGCGAGGCGCGCCTGCCACAGCACGACCACCGCGAGCGCGCCCCCGCAGACCGCCAGGACCAGCCGGCCGGTGTCGGCGGGCCCGCCGTCGGGCAGCACGGCGAGGGCGAGGACTCCGGCCACGGCGGCCGTCCGGTGCCGTACGGACGTGCTGGGGGCCGCGGCGGCGATGAGGAAGAGGCCCCACAGGGCGTACCAGGGGCGGATCGCCGGCCCGAACGCGGCCACGGCGGCGAGACTCAGGCCGAGCGCGTACACCGGGCGGGGGCGCAGCCGCCACCAGATGACGGCGAGGGCGACGGCGGTGACCACCAGGCCCAGCGCGTGCCAGACCGGGACGGCGAGCGGGGCCAGGTCGCTGCCGAGGGCCTCCAGTAGCGCCCGGGTGGCACGGCCGAGCAGGCTGGTGAGGGCCCAGTTCTGCGGGGAGACCGGGGTGTCGAGGGCGGCGATCCAGCCGTATCCGGTGCCCGCGACGGCGGTCGCGGTGACCGTGGTGGCCGCGCAGGCGGCGGCCGTGGTCAGGACCGCGGCCACCGGGCGGCGGCCGGAGCGCAGCTGGAGGACCAGGACGGCGGCCAGACCGAGCGCGGCGGGCGCCTTGACCAGGGCGGCGAGGGTGACCAGGACGGCGGCGAGGACCGGGCGGCGGCCGAGGGCGGCGACCAGGCCGACACCGAGCAGGCCCAGCATGATCGCGTCGTTGTGGGCTCCGGCCACCAGGTGCAGCAGGACGAGGGGGTTGAGGGCGCCCAGCCACAGCGCGGCGGCCGGGTCGGCGCCGCTGTGCCGGGCCAGCCGGGGCAGCGCGGCGGCCATCAGCGCCACCCCGCACAGCGCGACACAGCGCATCCCGATCAGACCGGCGGGCAGTTCGCCGCGGGTCAGGGCGGACAGGGCCGCGGCGACGGCGAGGAACACCGGGCCGTAGGGGGCGCCGGTGTGCTGCCACAGCGGGGCGACCTCCTCGGCGAGCGGACCGCCGAGCCGCGCGGGGCCGTGGGCGTAGACGTCCATGCGGGCGTCGACCATGGCGCCCTGGGCCAGGTAGCTGTAGACGTCCCGGCTGAACAGCGGCGGCGCGATCAGCAGGGGCGCCGCCCACATGGCGAGGACCAGCAGCAGGGCGCGCGGGGTGGGCGGGTCACCGCCGCGCACCAGGCGGCCGAGCAGCACCCAGGCCGCGGTCAGCAGGACCAGCCCGAAGTAGACGCCGACCAGGCCGAGCACGGCGTGCGGCGAGGAGGGGGCGAGGAGCTCTCGGGCGGGCAGCGCGCCGGCCGTCTCGCCGCCCAGGGCGAGACAGGAGGTGCCGGCCAGGCCCAGCACCTGACAGCGGCGGAGATCGACGGGAAGAGCCATGGCCAACACTCCGCCAGGGTGTCGGCGCCGGGTGGCCGGTGGGCGACGTCCCGCCTTCCGGGCGGCGGCCTGCGCGTGACCGCCGCGTGAGCGTCGCGCCGCGACCGGACGGATCGGCACGGTCGGCACCGTCGGCACCGTCGGCACGGTCGGCACCGTCGGCACCGTCGGCACGGTCGGCACCGTCGGCACCGTCGGCACCGTCGGCACGGTCGGCACCGTCGGCACCGTCGGCACGGTCGGCACCGTCGGCACGGTCGGCACGATCAGAAAACGGACAGGCCCGTCAGTGTCGTGAACCGGTCCAGGGCCGCCACGCCGGCCACCGAGTTGCCGCGTTCGTCCAGGCCCGGGCTCCACACGCACAGCGTGCAGCGGCCGGGGACGACGGCGATGATGCCACCGCCGACGCCGCTCTTGCCGGGCAGGCCGACGCGGTAGGCGAAGTCGCCGGCCGCGTCGTAGGTGCCGCAGGTCAGCATGACGGCGTTGACCTGCTTGGCCTGGCTGCGGGTGAGCAGCCGGGTGCCGTCCGCGCGGACGCCGTGCCGGGCGAGGAAGCCGGTGGCCAGGGCGAGGTCGGCGCAGGAGGCGGTGATCGAGCACTGGCGGAAGTACTGGTCGAGCAGGAGCGGCACGGGGTTGTCGATGTTGCCGTAGGACGCCATGAAGTGGGCGAGGGCGGCGTTGCGGTCCCCGTGCGCGGTCTCGGAGGCGGCGACGTCCAGGTCGAAGTCGAGGGCGGGGTTGCCGCTCTCGGCCCGCAGGAAGGACAGCAGTTCACCGGCCGCGTCCGCGGTACGGGTGTGGAGGCGGTCGGTGACGACCAGGGCGCCCGCGTTGATGAACGGGTTGCGCGGGATGCCGTTCTCGTACTCCAGCTGCACCAGGGAGTTGAAGGGGTTGCCGGAGGGCTCGCGGCCCACGTGCTCCCAGAGCTCGTCGCCCTCGCGGGCGAGGTCCAGGGCGAGCGTGAAGACCTTGGTGATGGACTGCGTGGAGAACGGCTCGCGCCAGTCCCCCACGCCGTACACCGTGCCGTCCAGCTCCGCGACGGCCATGCCGAAGCGGCGCGGGTCACGGGCGGCCAGCGCCGGGATGTAGTCGGCGGGCCGGCCGCGGCCGGGCGTGCGCTCCATCTCCTCGGCGATGCGCTCCAGGACCGGCTGGAAGGTGAGGGACGACGTCGCAGTCATGATCGCCATTGTGCCCCCTCCTGGCCGGGTCCGGGGCTGCGCCGCAGGTCAGGGGTGGGCGAGGGACGGGCAGGCGGCAGTGCCTCGCGGCACCGCGCCGGGTGGCCCGCGGGCCGTCGTGCCGCCGGGGCGGCACGGGTGGGCGCGGGCGGCACCCCGCGGAACCGGGACGGTCGGGCGCCCCACGGAACCGGAACGGTCGGGCGCCGCGCGGAACCGGGACAGTCAGGCGCCCCACGGAACCGGAACGGTCGGGCGCCGCGCGGAACCGGGACAGTCAGGCGCCCCACGGAACCGGAACGGTCGGGCGCCGCGCGGAACCG
>NZ_JBHWKO010000032.1:0-21715 GCF_042731035.1 Streptomyces sp. NPDC059895 | reverse complement strand
GGACAGTCAGGCGCCCCACGGAACCGGAACGGTCAGGCGCCGCGCGGGGCGCGCGGCGGGTGGCGGGTGGCGGGTGGCGGGTGGCGGGTGGCGGGTGGCGTGGACGTCAGGCGCAGGCCGGCCAGGCCGCCGGGTCCAGTGACCGCACCGGGCGGACGCGGCCGACCGGGACGCCGCCGCCGAGCAGGGGCTCGCCCGCGAACTCGGTGAGCAGGGCGGGGTCCACGCCGGCGCGGGCGAGGGCGGCCGCGGCGACCGGGACGCGGGCCCGGTCCGCACCGTCGGCGATCTTGACGCCGATCGCGCGGCCGTCGGGCAGCGCGGCGACCTCGACGCCCTCGAAGCCGTCCTTGGCGAGCAGTCCGGGCACGGCCCGCATCAGCGCGGCCACGTCCCGGCCGGAGCCGGAGGCCATCTCGGGGTGCCGGCGCACGGCGTCCGCCACCCGGGCCTCGGGGGTGCCGGGCGCGGCGGTGGTGATGCGGGCGGCGGCGCGGGCCAGGCCGTGCAGGGAGACCGAGAAGAGGGGGGCGCCGCATCCGTCGACGGTGACCCGGGCTATCCGCTGCCCGGTGAGGTCCTCGACGATCTCGGCGATCGCCTGCTGGAGCGGGTGCTCCGGGTCGAGGTAGCTGTCGAGGGGCCAGCCGTTGAGCCGGCAGGTGTACAGCATGGCGGCGTGCTTGCCGGAGCAGTTCTGGGCGAGGCGGCCGGGCGGCCGGCCCTCCCGCACCCACGCGTCGCGGACCACCGGGCCGAACGGCAGGTCCGGCACGTTGCGCAGGTCGTCCTCGGCGAGGCCGGCCAGCTCCAGGATCCGCCGGGTCCCGGCGAGGTGGCGTTCCTCGCCGGAGTGGCTGGCGGCGGCGAGGGAGAGCAGCTCGCCGTCGAGCGGGAGTCCGGCCCGCACCATGGCGACGGCCTGGACGGGCTTGACCGCCGAGCGCGGGTAGAAGGCCGCCTCGATGTCGCCGAGCCGGAGGTCGACCCGGCCGTCCGCGGTGAGGACGACGACGGAGCCGTGGTGGACACCCTCGGTCACCCCGCCGCGGACGAGGTGGGCGACGGGTGCGTGCTGGGGTTCGCGGATCGCGGGGGCGTCGGCGAGGGAGCTGCTGTACATCACTGCCTGGGTCGTCGGTGGGGTGGCGTGGGTGGGCGCCGGGTTCATGGGGCGTGCGTGGGGCTGTCGGCGCGCGGGGAGCGCACGATGTCGGTGAGGGTCGCCTGGACGCGGTCGAGGTGGTGGCTCATGGCGTCCACCGCGGCCCGCTCGTTGCCGGCGACCAGCGCCTCGACGACGGCCCGGTGTTCGCGGTCGGACTGTTCGCGGCGTCCGCCCAGTTCGTTGAGGAAGGCCGACTGGCGCGCCAGCGCGTCCCGGATCTCCTCGATGACCCGGCGGAAGACCGGGTTCCGGGCGGCCTCGGCCACGGCGAGGTGGAAGAGGGTGTCCATCGCGGCCCACGCGGTGGTGTCCGTCTCCCGCTCCATGCGGTCCAGGAGGCGGGCCAGGCGGTCCAGGTCCTCCGGGGTGCGGCGCAGGGCCGCGTAGCCGGCCACCGGGATCTCGACGTGGCGGCGCACCTCCATCAGGTCGCCGGCCGCGTAGTCGCCGAAGGTGGGGTCCTCGACGGTGTCCGCGATCACGAAGGTGCCCTTGCCGGTGCGGGAGACCGTCAGCCCCATGGTCTGCAGGGCGCGCAGGGCCTCCCGCAGGACGGGCCGGGAGACCTCGAGGGTGCGGCAGAGCTCCGCCTCGGAGGGGAGCTTGTCCCCGATGGCGTACCGGCCGTGTTCGATGGCGTCGCGGAGGTGGCCGAGCACCGCCTCCATCGCGCTGACGCGGCGCGGGGCGGCCCGGCCACCTGTCTGGCTGTCTGACAGGTTCACGGGAGTGATGGTCGGGGTGGGGGGCGGGTGCTGTCAAGCCAGGGTCCGGCCGAGGGCCACGCCCGCGATCGCCGCCCCCAGCCCGGCCGCCACGCTCCCGACGGCGTTGGCGAGCGCGTACGGCCCCGCGCCGGTCTCGGCGAGCCGCAGGGTCTCGTACGAGAACGTGGAGTACGTCGTCAGGGCCCCGCACAGTCCGGTTCCCAGGAAGAGCGTCGGGCCGGGGCCGACGGCGGCCCCGGTGAGCACGCCGAGGACGAGGCAGCCGACGGCGTTGACGACGAAGGTGCCCCAGGGGAGGACCGAGGCGTGCCGGGCCTGCACCGCGCGGTCGGTCAGATAGCGGAGCGGGGCGCCGATCATGCCGCCGGCGACGACCACCAGCCAGTTCGCCACAATCTCCTACCCTTCGTGCCGGACGGGCCGGACCGGTCCGCGCAGGACGACGCGGCGGGTGCCCGCCGTCGCGAGCCACACCGCCGTGAGGGCCGCGAGCGGGGTGGCGGCCAGGTAGGCCAGGGCGGTGCGCTCGTGCCCCGTGTCGAACAGCCGCTGGAGGTCGACCGCGTACGTCGAGAACGTGGTGAAGCCGCCGAGTACGCCGGTGCCGAAGAAGGGGCGGACGAGCCGGTGGACGGTCAGCGCCTCGGTGACCAGCACCATCAGCAGTCCGATGACGGCGCAGCCCACGACGTTCACCCAGAGCGTCGTCCAGGGGAACGAGCCGGCGGGCGTCGGCCACCACAGCGAGGCGGCGTAGCGGGCGAGGGCGCCGAGGCCGCCGCCGACGGCGACCACGGCGACCACGGGGAGCTGCCCCGCGCCACGGGACCGTCCCGCTGCCTCCGGGTTCGTCATGCCGTACGTCTCCTGCCTGGATCCCGTGACCCGGTGCTGGGGGATCACGGCTGTTCGACAGGGTAACGCCGGCTCGTCGTGACCCGGAGCGCCTACCAGCCCTTCTCGAACATCCGGGCCACCTCGGCGATGCGCATCTCGTCGCGCCGGTAGTAGGTGCGGCGGCGGATCCGCTTGGCGCGCAGCAGGCCCAGATCGGCGAGCAGGCTCAGGTGGGTGTCCGCCACCTGGCGGCGTACGCCCAGCTTGGCCGCGACGGCCTCCGCGGTGACCCCGTCCTCGACGGGGTCACCGTGGCGCTGCGGCGGGAAGTGCCGGGCCGGATCCTTCAGCCACTCCAGGATGTCCAGCCGCCGTTCACTCACGGGAGTCCTCAGCATCGTCGCCCCCTCCGTCCCTTCGTCGGGGCACCCCTCGTACCGCGTCTTCCCACTCTTCCGCAGGGGTGGCCGTCGTGTCCCGGACTCCCGCACGCTTGGCGGGATCGAACACCCTTGCGTGGTGAGGGAGTCGGGGCGCGGGCGCCGGACGACGGGCAGGGCCCGGCCGCGTGGGAGCGGCCGGGCCCCGGGACGGCCGGTCACCAGGACGGTGTGGCCGGACCGTGTCGTGCTGCGTTGTGCCGTGCTGTGCCAGTGCTGCGCTGTGCCGTGCTGTGCCAGTGCTGCGCTGTGCCGTGCTGTGCCAGTGCTGCGCTGTGCCGTGCTGTGCCAGTGCTGCGCTGTGCCGTGCTGTGCCAGTGCCGTGCTGTGCCAGTGCCGTGCTGTGCCGGGCCGGGCCGTGCTGCGGACCGAGCGGTGGCCGGGTCAGCGGTGGCTGAACCACGCCATCGAGGACAGCGCCCGGTCGTCGTAGCCGAAGAGGGCCTGGTTCTCCCAGCCGTTGCCGGAGGACGCGTCGGTCGGGTCCCAGCCGTTGCCGGTGACGGCGGTCCAGGTCGCCTCCCAGTAGAAGACGCCCAGGCCGAGGCCGCCCGGGACGGCCTCCACGATGTCGGCCACGGCGTTCGTCCAGGCGAGCTGGCCGGCCTCGGTCGCCGGGTAGCCGGCGACGAGCTCGCTCGACAGGTCGATGATGTTCTCGTGCGTGTCGTCGCTGTCGAGCCGGAACGGGTAGGCGGTCTCGGCGACGTAGACCGGCTTGCCGTAGCGGGAGGCGGCGTCGTCCAGCGTGGTCTGGAAGTCCGCCAGGGTGCCGTGCCAGTAGCCGTAGAACGACAGGCCGATCGTGTCGAACTTCACGCCGTTCGCGACGGCGTTGTCGAACCACCAGCGGGTGCCGGACAGGTCGCCGCCCTTGGCGAGGTGCAGGGCGACCGTCGTGCCGGAGCTGACCGCCTTGACCGCGTCGTAGCCGGAGTTGAGCAGACCGGCGAGCTGGGCCCAGTTGTCGGTGGACCCCTCGGACCAGAGCATGCCGCCGTTGATCTCGTTGCCCACCTGGACCATGTCGGCGGTGGTGCCCTGGGCCTTCAGCGCGTTCAGCACGTCGTACGTGTGGTTGTACACGTCCGTCTTGAGCTGGCTGTACGAGTGGCCCGCCCAGGCGGCCGGCTTGGCCTGGGCGCCGGGGTCGGCCCAGGTGTCCGAGTAGTGGAAGTCGACCAGCAGCTTCTGGCCCGCGGCCTTGACGCGCTTGGCCATGGCGAGCACGCGCGCCTTGTTGTTGTAGCCGTCGGCCGGGTTGACCCAGACCTTCAGGCGCGCGTAGTTCATGCCGGCGTTCTTCAGGATGGTGACCGCGTCGCCGGTGGTGCCGGAGGCGGTCTTGTAGACGCCGCCCTTGGCCTCGCTCTTGGCGAGGGACGAGATGTCGGCGCCCTTGATCGACAGGCCGGAGGTGCCGGACGTGAAGGTCAGGTCGTCCACGTTGATCCAGTTGCCCGCGTTGGCGTCACTGCTGACGCTGACGGTGCACTGGTTGGTCGTCACGCTGACCGGGAAGACGATCCGGATCCATCCGCTCGCCGACACGGGCAGGGCGGTGCGCTGCTCGGCGCCGCCGCAGTTCTTCAGGGCTATGTAGGCGGAGTTCTGGCCGCCGCCGGAGCGGACCCAGGCGGTGAGCTTGTAGGAGCCGTTGGTCAGGCCGGAGAGGTACTGGTAGGTCTCCACCTTGTACGCGGTGGACGCCCAGTGGGTGAGGCGGTAGCTGCCGCCGTGGCCGCCCGCCTCGGTGAAGGAGGCGGAGTTCTGGCCGGCCGCCGAGTACGTGGACCAGCCGGCCGGGGTGGCCGTACCCGTGCCGTCGGACTCGAAGCCGCCGTTGGTGAGCGTGGCCGCCGCATGGGCGGTCTGCGCGGGCAGGGCGGTGAGGGAGAGCCCCGCGGCGAGCGGGAGCAGCAGGGCTGCGAGCGTGCGTCTGGGATGGAACATCGTCGTCCGTCGTCCCTTCGACGTGATGGCGGTGTGCGCGGGCCGGGTACGGCCCGCGCGGTTCCCTCGGGGTGAGGGGCCCTCTCCGCCCGCGGCTCGCGGCTCCACGGGCGGAGAGGGAGTCGGTTCAGCCGTCCAGGCGCACGACCCGGACGGCTCCCGCCGGGACCACGAGGCGGCCCGCGGCGTGTTCGCCCGTCAGCAGCTCGGTGCCGGACGTGTCCAGCGGCACCTTGGCGTCGGTGGCGGTGTGGTTGATCGCGAAGAGGAAGGTGCCCGTCCCGCCGGTGCGGCGCACGACCTCGACGTCGCGGGGCAGGTCGGCGCGGGGGGCGACGCGGGCGTCCTCGGCGGCCCGTGCGAGCACGGCGTCGAGACCGTCGGCGCCGAGGCGGGTGGAGACGTACCAGGCGGTGCCCTCGCCGAGGCGGTGGCGGGTGACGGCCGGCCGGCCGGCGGTGAGTCCGTCGGCGTAGGTCCACACGGTCTCGGCGCCGCGCGGCACCACGAACTCCGTCCAGACGTCCGCGCGGAGTTCGGCGCCTTCGGGGCCGGTGATCCTGGCTCCCTCGCCCGCGAGCAGCGGGGAGAACTCCTCGACGGTCAGGCCCAGGACGTCGCGCAGCGGGCCCGGGTAGGCGCCCTCGTGGACGGCGTCGTGCTCGTCGACGATGCCGGAGAAGTACGACACGACGAGGGTGCCGCCGTTCTCGACGTACGCCCTGAGGTTGTTCCCGGCCGCCTCCGTCATCAGGTACAGGGCGGGCACCACGACCAGGGGGTACGCCGAGAGGTCGGCCTCCGGGTGGGCGAAGTCGACCGTGAGGTGGCGGTCGTAGAGGGCCTCGTAGAAGGCGTCGGCGCGCTCGCGGGCGTCGTGGTCCTCGGAGGGGCGCCAGTCGAGGTTCTGCGCCCACCAGGAGTGCCAGTCCCACAGGACGGCCGCGTCGGCCACGGTGCGGGTGCCGCGGACCGGGTCCAGCGCGTCGAGGGAGGCGCCGAGCTCGACGACCTCGCGCCACACGCGGGTGTCGGTGCCGCCGTGCGGGACCATCGACGAGTGGAACTTCTCGGCGCCGCGCCGGGACTGCCGCCACTGGAAGAACATGGCGCCCTCGGAGCCCCGGGCGACGTGCGCGAGGGAGTTGCGGGCCATCTGGCCGGGCGCCTTGGCCGGGTTGCGGGGCTGCCAGTTGACGCCCGAGGTGGAGTGCTCCAGCAGGAGCCAGGGGGCGCCGCCCGCGACGGAGCGGGTCAGGTCGGCGGCCATCGCGAGGTTGACGTGGGTGCGGCGGCCGTCGGTGATCAGGTAGTGGTCGTTGCTGACGAGGTCGACCTCGCGGCCCCACGCCCAGTAGTCGACCGTGTCGCACTGGCTGAGCGCCGTCATGAAGTTGGTCGTGACGGGCACGCCGGGGGCGAGGCGGTGCAGGATGTCCCGCTCCCGGCAGAAGTTCTCGCGCATGGTGGCGTCGGCGAACCGCCGGTGGTCCAGCGCCTGGCCGGGGTTGCCGACGGTCGGCGTGGCGCGCGGCGGGTCGATGTCCTCGAAGCGGGCGTAGCGCTGGCCCCAGAAGGCGGTGCCCCAGGCGTCGTTGACCGCGTCGACCGTGCCGTACGTGGTCTCCAGCCAGCGGCGGAAGTGCGCGGCGCAGGAGTCGCAGTAGCAGGCGGAGACGGGGACGCCGTACTCGTTGTGCACGTGCCACATCGCCAGCGCCGGGTGGTCCGCGTAGCGCTCGGCGAGCTTGGTGGTGATGTTCGCCGCGGCGGCGCGGTAGTCGGCGTTGCTGTGGCAGATCGCGCCGCGGGAGCCGAACGCGAAGCGGGTGCCGTCGGCGGTGACGGGCAGCGCCTCGGGGTGCTGCCGGTAGAACCAGACGGGCGGGACCACGGTGGGCGTGCCCAGGTCGACGCGGATACCGTTCTCGTGCAGCAGGTCCACGACCCGGTCGAGCCAGCCGAAGTCGTACTCCCCCGGCGCGGGCTCCAGGAGGGCCCAGGAGAAGATGCCGACGCTCACCATGGTGACGCCGGCCTCCCGCATCAGCCGGACGTCCTCCTGCCAGACGCTTTCCGGCCACTGCTCGGGGTTGTAGTCCCCACCGAAGGCGAGCCGGGTGAGGCCCTTGGGGGTGGTCTCCGGCATGGATCTCTCCCGTGTAATCGATCATTTGGGAACGTGCACACACTCGATCAGCGGTGCGATCCCAACATAACCGCACAGCAACAACCATTGACAAGTGTCCGGGATGTTTCTCTACTGTGAACGCTCACAGAAGCATGGCGGGTCCTCGCAGCAGGCGGGGACCCCAGGTCAGGGGAGAAATCCATGCCCATCACGAAGCGCCGTCGCCTCGTGGCCACCGCCCTCGCCATCGCGCTCGGCGGCACCGCCCTCGCCGCTTGCGGCTCGTCCGACGACAGCGAGACCCAGTCGGGTCCGGTCTCACTGACGTACTGGACCTGGACGCCCGGCATGGACAAGGTCGTCGACCTGTGGAACAAGGGCCAGGGCAAGAAGGACCAGATCACGGTCACGGTGAAGAAGCAGGCGTCCGGCGACACGCTGATCACCAAGATCCTCACCGCGCACAAGGCCGGCAAGGCGCCCGACCTGGTCCAGGTGGAGTACCAGTCGGTGCCGACGCTGGTCAGCAACGACGCGCTCGCCGACATATCGGGTGACGTCGGCGACGCGAAGGACAAGTTCGCCGAGGGCGTGTGGCAGCAGACCACGCTGGGCACCGACGCCGTCTACGCGGTGCCGCAGGACATCGGCCCGATGATGTTCTACTACCGCGAGGACCTCTTCGAGAAGTACGGCCTGACGGTCCCGACGACCTGGGAGCAGTTCGCCGAGACGGCCCGCGCGCTGAAGAAGAAGGCGCCCGACGTCGACCTCACCACCTTCTCCGCCAACGACTCCGGTCTCTTCGCGGGCCTCGCCCAGCAGGCCGGCGCCCAGTGGTGGACCACCTCCGGTGACAAGTGGAAGGTCGGCATCAACGACGCGGCCAGCCAGAAGGTCGCCGACTTCTGGGGCGGCCTGGTCAAGGAGGGCGCCATCGACAACCAGCCGATGTACACCCCGGCCTGGAACAAGGCGCTCAACACCGGCCAGCAGATCGCCTGGGTCTCCGCCGTGTGGGCGCCGGGCACGCTGACCACCGCCGCGCCCGACACCGCGGGCAAGTGGGCCATGGCCCCGCTCCCCCAGTGGTCGCAGAGCGAGAACGTCACCGGCAACTGGGGCGGCTCCTCCATCGGCGTCACCACCGACTCCAAGCACAGGGAAGCCGCGGCGAAGTTCGCCGCCTGGCTGAACACCGACGGTGACGCGCTCAACGCGCTGGCCAAGGAGAGCGGCATCTACCCGGCCTCCACCTCCGCCCAGCTCAGCGGCGCCTTCACCACCCCGCCGGCCTACTTCTCCAACCAGGCGGACTTCTACACCGTGGCCGCCGACATCGCGAAGACCACGGCCCCCTCGGCCTGGGGCCCGAACGTGAACGTCGCCTACACCACCTTCAAGGACGCCTTCGGCGCCGCCGCGAAGAACAAGTCGGACTTCTCCGCCGCCCTCGACGAGATGCAGGCGGACACCGTCGCCGACCTGAAGAAGCAGGGCTTCGAGGTCTCCGAGTGACCAGCGCACACCGGAAGTCGTACGGGGTCAAGGGCGCCCCGTACGCCTTCCTCCTCCCCGCGACGCTCCTCTTCGCCCTCTTCTTCGCGCTGCCCATCGGCTACGCGGTCTGGCTCAGCTTCCACAAGGTGAAGGTCTCCGGGCTCGGCCTGGGCTCCGACGCCCGGAAGGAGGTCTGGGCCGGCCTGGAGAACTACACCGCCGCCTTCACCGACAGCGAGCTGCTGGACGGCGCGCTGCGCGTGCTGGGCTACGGCTGCATCGTCGTCCCGGTGATGCTGGGCCTCGCCCTGGTGTTCGCGCTGATGCTCGACTCCGAGAAGGTGCGGCTCACCCCGTTCACCCGGCTCGCGATCTTCCTGCCGTACGCCATCCCCGGCGTGGTGGCGGCGCTGCTGTGGGGCTTCCTGTACCTGCCGGACGTCAGCCCCTTCTACTTCGTGCTCGACCGGCTGGGCCTGCCGCAGCCGGACCTGCTGGACGGCGGTCCGCTCTACCTCGCCCTGTCGAACATCGCGGTCTGGGGCGGCACCGGCTTCAACATGATCGTCATCTACACCTCGCTGCGGGCCATCCCGGCCGAGGTGTACGAGGCGGCGAAGCTGGACGGGGCCACACCGCTCCAGGTCGCGCTGCGGATCAAGATCCCGATGGTGGCGCCCTCGCTGGTGCTCACCTTCTTCTTCTCGATCATCGCGACCCTCCAGGTGTTCAACGAGCCGACCACCCTCAAGCCGCTCACCAACTCCGTGTCGACGACCTGGAGTCCGCTGATGAAGGTGTACCGGGACGCGTTCGGCACCGGTGACGTCTACGCGGCGGCCGCCCAGGCCGTGATCATCGCGCTCGCGACGCTGCTGCTCTCCTTCGGGTTCCTGCGCGCCGCGAACCGCCGCAACAAGCAGGAGGCAGCACGATGAGTTCTCTTGCCGTACGGAAGGCCCCCTCGGCGGCCGGCACGACCGGCACCGCCCAGGGCCGCCCTCCGCTGCGCCGCCGGATCGCGCTCGTCCCGACTATCACGCTGCTGCTGGGCGCGCTCTACTGCCTGCTGCCGGTGGCGTGGGTGGTGATCGCGTCCACCAAGTCCGGGAGCGAGCTGTTCTCCACCTTCACCTTCCTGCCGGGCACCGGCTTCGCCGACAACCTCGAGGACCTCAACGCCTACCGCGACGGCGTCTACTGGGCGTGGATGGGCAACTCCGCCCTCTACGCCGGCCTCGGCGCCCTGCTGTCGACGTGCGTGTCCGCGCTCAGCGGCTACGCGCTGGCGACCTACCGCTTCCGCGGCCGCGAGACCATCTTCAACGTGCTGCTCGCGGGCGTGCTGATGCCGCCGGTCATCCTCGCCGTCCCGCAGTACCTGCTGCTGGCGCAGGCGGACCTCACGGACTCCTACTGGTCCGTGCTGCTGCCGCAGATCCTCTCCCCGTACGGCGTCTACCTCGCGCGCATCTACGCGGCCGCGGCGGTCCCGGGCGACGTGGTGGAGGCCGGCCGGATGGACGGCGCGAGCGAGTGGCGGATCTTCACCCGGATCGCGCTGCCGATGATGGTCCCCGGACTGGTGACGGTGTTCCTGTTCCAGTTCGTGGCGGTGTGGAACAACTTCCTGCTGCCGTACATCATGCTCGCCGACGACGAGAAGTTCCCGATCACGCTCGGTCTCTTCACGCTGCTGGAGCAGGGCAACAGCCAGCCCGCGCTGTACACGCTGGTGATCACCGGCGCGTTCCTCGCGGTGTTGCCGCTGGTGGCGCTGTTCCTGGTGGTCCAGCGCTTCTGGAGCCTGGATCTGCTGTCCGGAGCCGTAAAGTCATGACCATGAGCAATACGGGGGGCCGGCGCAGACCGCCGACGATCCACGACGTGGCGCGCGAGGCGGGCGTCTCACGAGGCACCGTCTCGCGCGTACTCAACGGCGGCCACTACGTCAGCCCTTCCGCGCAGGAGGCGGTCAACGCCGCCATCCGCAAGACGGGTTACGTGGTGAACCGGCACGCGCGCTCGCTGATCACCGGGCGTTCGGACTCGGTCGGCTTCCTGCTGACGGAGCCGCAGGAACGGTTCTTCGAGGACCCCAACTTCAACGTCCTGCTGCGCGGCTGCACCCAGGCGCTGGCCGCGCACGACATCCCGCTGCTGCTGATGCTGGCCGGGACCGAGGACGAGCGGCGGCGCATCACGCGGTACATCACCGCGGGGCACGTCGACGGGGTGCTGCTGGTCTCCAGCCACTCCGGGGACCCGGTCGCCACCGAGCTGCGCGAGGCGGGCGTGCCGCTGGTGGCGTGCGGCAAGCCCATCGGGCTCGGGTCGAAGGTGAGCTACGTGGCCGCCGACGACCGGGACGGCGCCCGTGACATGGTGCGCCATCTGCTGGCGCTCGGCCGCCGCCGGATCGGCGTCGTCACCGGCCCGCAGGACACCCCGGGCGGAGTGGAGCGGCTCGCCGGCTACCGGGAGGTGCTCGCCGAGGCGGGCGTCGCCTTCGACGAGCGGCTGGTCGTCCCCGGCGACTACAGCCGGGCCAGCGGGGAGGCCGGGGCCGAGCGGCTGCTGGCGCGGGCCCCCGACCTGGACGCGGTGTTCGTCGCCTCCGACCTGATGGCGCAGGGCGTGCTGGCCGCGCTGCGGCGGGCCGGCCGGCGGGTCCCGGAGGACGTCGCGGTCGGCGGCTTCGACGACTCGCCCGCCGCGACCGCCGCCAGCCCGGCGCTCACCACCATCCGCCAGCCCTGGGACCGGATCAGCAGCGAGATGGTCCGCGTGCTGCTCGCCCAGATAGGCGGCGAGGACCCCGCCGCGGTGATCCTTCCGACGGAGCTGGTCAAGCGCGAGTCGACCTGACCTGTCCGTCGCCGCCGGGTCCCGTACGTCTGTGTCCTTGCGCCCGCACTAGTTGCACGGTAAACGAACCGCGTCTTCGGTGTTACCGTGCGGGTATGGCAGCGAAGACGGCCGGGGCGGGCCTCGAGGAGCGGTGGCGGGACATCCTGGGGGTGCACGCGCGCACGACGTGCGAGATCGACCGCGTGCTGCATCCGCACGGTCTCGGCGCGAGCGACTTCGAGGTGCTCGACCTCCTCGCCGCGAAGGCACCCCGACAGGGCGACCAGTGCCGTGTGCAGGACCTGGTGGAACAAGTGCACCTCAGCCAGAGCGCCCTGTCCCGCCTCATCGGCCGGCTGGAGAAGGACGGCCTGGTGGAACGCTCCGTCTGCGTGGAGGACCGGCGCGGGGTGTGGGTCGCCCTCACCCGCAAGGGCCGCGACCTGCACGCCGAGGTGCTGCCGCTCCAGCGGGAGGTGCTGGAGCGCATGCTGGGCGGCTGAGCACCAGCGGCCGGCGGGCCAGCCGATGCCCGCCGGCACCGCCGTACGACTCCGGGCGTCCTCGCGGTCGCCCCGGGCCGGGGCGGGGCGCGGTGCCGGGCCAGGCCGATGCGAGGACGTCTCAGCCGTCCACCTCGTACTGCCCGACCTCCAGGAAGTACCGCAGCTCCTCCGGAGTGCCGTCGATCACCTGTTCGGCCGCCGCGCGCAGGGCGTCGCTGATGGTGGGGTCGGCCAGGATCTTCGAGACGGCGACGCGGTCGTCCTCGGCCTGGGCGAGGCGGAGGCCGGTCGACAGGAACAGGCTCCGGTCCTCTGCGGTGCCGCTGAGGGCCTTCTGCGCCTCCCGGAATACAGCCGTGCCGATGTCGGGGTCGGCCAACAGCTTCGAGATGGCGAAAGCGTTGTCCTCGTCCTGGGCGATCCAGCGTCCCGTCTCCAGGAAGTACCGCAGGTCCTCGACCGTGCCGTCGAGGGCCTCCTGGGCCTCCCGGCGCACACCCTTGCCCGAGCTGGGGTCCGCCAGGATGCGCGAGACCTCGACACGGAGGTCGTCCTCCGACATCGAGTCGTACGGCGACTCCGTGTCCGCGGCTGTCGCGGCGGACGCGGTGACCGTCGTGGCGGACGCGGTGACCGTCGTGGCGGACGCGGTGACCGTCGTGGCGGACGCCTCGGCGGCCGAGGACGGCGCCGAGAACAGCAGGGCCGGGGCCAGGGCTCCGGCGGCCAGGACGAGTACCGTGCGGGTCGTTCTCAATGTGGTCCCCCATCGCACGCGGAGGCGCTGGCTGCTCCTCGTCAGCCCAAGATCCTTCCAAGGGCGGGCGGTGCGGCACAAGCGTTTTACGGCCGGTCAGTGGCGTGATCCGGTGCCGGCACGGCGATCGCCGACGCGCGGGCGACGGTCCGTGCCCCGCGTGCCGGTCGGTCCCAGGCTCTCGGGTGCGTGCCGCACGCGGGGGCGGCACGAGGATGGACGCCCTGTCGCCGGTCGCCAGTCGCCGCCGGGGTCGAGGGAGCGGGCGACGCGGGGCGCGCGAGGGAGGTGCGGCCGTGGGCGTGGGGCGAGGCCGCAACACCCGCCCGTCATGCACTCGGCTCGCAGAAGGGGGCCTGGCAGTCAGGCGGACAGGCGGGCCCTGGCAGCCCGGCGGGCGGCCGGGGTGGTCGCGGCCGGACTGCGGCCCCGCGGCGTCCTCACCGGCGAGAGCAGGCGGGCACGCCCGAGCGGCGCGGCCGAAGGAAGGGCGGCACGCCCGAGCGGCGCGGCCGAAGGGAGGGCGGCACGCCCCGCACGACCGTCCGCGGCCGGTGCACGGTCCGCGGGGACGCCCGGCCTCGGCGGGGAGCGCGGCTCACCGCGCCAGCAGGGTGCGCACTCCCTCCGAGGTGAGCGTCAGCGGGTGGTCGCCGGCCGCGTCGATGGAGAGTGACAGCTCCCCGTCCGGCCACTGCGCGGCGAGCGCGCCGAGCGGCACCAGGCGGTAGCGGTCGATCCCGGGCAGCAGGTCGGCCATCTCCGGCTCGGAGGTGAACACGGGCACGACGGGCGTGCTGCCGGGCTGCTCCAGCACGGGCAGCGCCAGCGTGCTGGGGTTGGTGACGTCCTCGTCGGTGGCGTCGTCCGGCACGGGCACGAGCACGTCGCAGTGCGCGAGCGTGTCCAGCGCGGTGGCGTCCCCGGTGTCCCGGGCCAGGGCGTCCAGCGCCTGCGCGGCGGGAGTGGCGTCGGGCTCGTGGGCGGGTGTCTGCATGACAGCTCCCCGGATAGCGGCGGTCGGACGGCCGGGTCCGGGCGGGCTGGCGTCCGGACGCGGTCCGGCCTCGCGTACCCGGCCCACGGGAGCTCAACCGTTCCGGCGCCCGATCGGTGCCCGGGAATCCGGGCGCGGGCTCACCTCGTCCGCAGCAGTTCCGCGATCGTCGTGACCCGGACCAGCGGCCCGTAGAGGTCCATGATGTGCAGGGCCTCGGCGTGCGAGGCGTCGTCGGCACCCGCGCAGGCGTCGGCGACGACCAGCACCGTGGTGCCGGCGTCGGCGGCGGCGAGGGCCGTGGACAGCACGCAGCGGTCGGTGCTGACGCCGGCCAGGACGAGCCGGCCCTCGTGCGCCGTGCGCGCGGCGAGATGCGCGGTCCACTTCCCGAACGCGGGGGCGTCCAGCACGTCACGGGCCAGGGGGGCGAACTCGTCGACGAGGCGCCACAAGGGCGCGTGCGGGGGCTGCCGGGCGAACGGCCAGCGCTCGTAGTAGGCGCGCCAGGCGCCGGTGGGCTCCCTGGGCGCGACGAAGCGGGTGAAGACGACGCGGTCGCCGAAGGACCGCAGCAGCCGTCGTACGCCTGCCGCCGCCCCGGCGAACCGGGGGATCGCCCAGGGGCTCGCGGGGTCGGCGAAGACGTGCTGCATGTCGGTGACGGTGAGCAGGCCGGACGGGGTCATCCGCACGTCGCCACCTCCCTGCCCGGGCCCCCGCCTCCCGCACGCGGACGCCGCCCCGGGCCGGTACGGGGGCGCCGAGGCGCGCCGACGCCGACGTGGGGGTCGGCGTGGGGGTCGGCGTGGGGGTCGTCCGTCATCGTCGGCCTGTCTGTCGGTCCTGTCGGTCCTGTCGGTCCTGTCGGTCCTGTCGGTCCTGTCGGTCCTGTCGGTCCTGCGGTCTGTCGGTCTGTCGGGCCCGTGGGTCTGCGGGGCCCGTCGGTCCTGCCGGTTCTCTGCCGGCCCGTCGGCCCGTCGGTCCTGTCGGGTGAGGAGCGCGGGGCTCGTGGTTACCCGTCACACTCCTACCCGGCACGGCCCGCCGTCCATCCACACGGCGGGCCGCCCGGGCGACGGGCCCCCGACGACGACAGGAGAACCCCGTGGCGGCCGGCACCGACCGGCCGGACCCGGGTCCGCGGTTCGGGACGAAGCCGCGGCTGTGAGCCCGGCCGCACCGCACCCCGCGCCGCCGCGATCTCCCATGGAGCCCAACCAGCGGACAGCACAGAGCAGTTGAGCGGCAAGCCGCCTCGCCGCCGGTTCCACCGGCGCCCGTCCGCGCGGCCGTGCGGGCGGGCGCTCGCGGGGCCGGATCACCAGCGGGTTAGCATATGAGCGCCACCTAGCTCGAAAGAGATACCTGTGACTGTCAACGAGGACTCGTTCACCAACTGGAAGAACCGCGAGGAGATCGCGGAGTCGATGATCCCGATGATCGGCAAGCTCCACCGGGAGCGGGACGTCACGGTCCTGCTGCACAGCCGCTCCCTGGTGAACAAGTCGGTGGTCAGCATCCTGAAGACCCACCGCTTCGCCCGGCAGATCGCCGGCGAGGAGCTCTCGGTCACCGAGACGCTGCCCTTCCTGCGGGCCCTCACCACGCTCGACCTCGGCCCCTCGCAGATCGACATCGGCATGCTCGCCGCGACCCACCGGGCCGACGACCGCGGTCTGTCGGTGGAGGAGTTCACCGCCGAGGCCGTCGCCGGTGCCACGGGCGCCGAGAAGATCGACCGGCGCGAGCCGCGCGACGTCGTCCTCTACGGCTTCGGCCGCATCGGCCGTCTCGTCGCCCGCCTGCTCATCGAGAAGTCCGGCTCCGGCAACGGTCTGCGGCTGCGTGCCATCGTCGTGCGCGGCGGCGGCGGGCGGGCCGGCGAGGATCTCGTCAAGCGCGCCTCGCTGCTGCGCCGCGACTCCGTCCACGGCCAGTTCCAGGGCACCATCACCGTCGACGAGGCGAACAGCAAGATCGTCGCCAACGGCAACGAGATCAAGGTCATCTACGCCGACGACCCGACCTCGGTCGACTACACGGCGTACGGCATCAAGAACGCCATCCTCATCGACAACACCGGCAAGTGGCGCGACCGCGAGGGCCTGTCCAAGCACCTGCGTCCCGGCATCGACAAGGTCGTGCTGACCGCGCCGGGCAAGGGCGACGTCCCGAACATCGTCCACGGCGTCAACCACGACACCATCAAGCCGGACGAGCGGATCCTGTCCTGCGCGTCCTGCACCACCAACGCGATCGTCCCGCCGCTGAAGGCGATGGCCGACGAGTACGGCGTGCGGCGCGGCCACGTCGAGACCGTGCACTCGTTCACCAACGACCAGAACCTGCTGGACAACTACCACAAGTCCGACCGCCGGGGCCGGTCCGCGCCGCTGAACATGGTCATCACCGAGACCGGCGCCGCCTCCGCCGTCGCCAAGGCGCTGCCCGACCTGGAGGCGCGGATCACCGGCAGTTCGATCCGGGTCCCGGTGCCCGACGTGTCGATCGCGATCCTCAACCTCCACCTCGCCCGGGAGACCACCCGCGAGGAGGTCCTGGACCACCTCCGCGAGGTGTCCCTGACCTCCCCGCTGAAGCGCCAGATCGACTTCATCAGCGCGCCCGACGCCGTCTCCAGCGACTTCATCGGCTCGCGCCACGCGTCGATCGTGGACGCCGGCGCCCTGAAGGTCGAGGGCGACAACGCGATCCTCTACCTGTGGTACGACAACGAGTTCGGCTACTCCTGCCAGGTCGTCCGCGTCGTCCAGCACGTCTCCGGGGTGGAGTACCCCACCTACCCGGCGCCGAGCGCCTGACCGACGGTCCGGCCCGCCCGGTCGGGGGCGGGCCGGGCACGGCCCCTCAGGCCGACTCCGTCTCCGGGCGTCCCGGCGCCGACCAGTGGGTGTGGAAGACACCGGGACGGTCGGTACGGCGGTAGGTGTGGGCGCCGAAGTAGTCGCGCTGCCCCTGGAGCAGCGCGGCGGGCAGGCGGTCGGCGCGCAGCGTGTCGTAGTGCGCGAGGGCCGCGGAGAACGCGGGGACGGGAATGCCCCGCCGGGCGGCGGAGGCGACGGTCTCCCGCCACGGCACCTGGGCCTCGGCGATCTCGGTGGCGAACCGCTCCTCCGCGAGCAGGCTGACCAGCTCCGGGTCGGCGGCGTACGCGGTGCGGATGCGGTCCAGGAAGGACGCGCGGATGATGCAGCCGCCGCGCCAGATCCCGGCCACGGCGCCCAGGTCGATCTTCCAGCCGAACTCGCCCGCCGCGTCCTGGATCATCTTCCAGCCCTGGTCGTAGGCGACGACCTTCGACGCGTACAGGGCGTGCTCCACCTGCGAGGTGAAGCGCGCGGCCTCCGTACGGCTGAGCGGGGACGCGGTGCCGCCGGGCAGTCCGGCGTAGGCGGCCCGCAGGTCGCCCTGGCCGGAGGCGGCGCGGGCGAAGGTGGCCTGGGCGATGGCGGTGACCGGCGAGGCCAGGTCCAGTGCCGTCTGCACGGTCCAGCGGCCGGTGCCCTTCTGTCCGGCGGCGTCCGCCACCACGTCCACGAACGGGGCGCCGGTGACGGCGTCGGTGTGGGCGAGGACCTCGGCGGTGATCTCGATCAGGTAGGAGCCGAGCCGGCCCTCGTTCCAGGTGCGGAAGACACCGGCGATCTCGGCGGGGCCGTATCCGGCGACCTGGCGCAGCAGGTCGTACGCCTCGGCGATGAGCTGCATGTCGGCGTACTCGATGCCGTTGTGCACCATCTTGACGAAGTGCCCCGCCCCGTCGGTGCCGACATGGGCGGCGCAGGGCTCGCCGCCGACCCGCGCGCTGACGGACTCGACCATCGGGCCGAGCACGGCGTAGGACTCGGCGGAGCCGCCGACCATGATCGACGGCCCGTTGAGCGCGCCCTCCTCGCCGCCGGAGACGCCGGCGCCGACGAAGTGGATGCCGCGCTCCCGCAGGGCCGCCTCGCGGCGGCGCGTGTCGGCGAAGTGCGCGTTGCCCCCGTCGATGATCATGTCGCCGGGCTCCAGCAGCGGGGCGAACTCGTCGATGACCGCGTCCGTGACCGCGCCCGCCTGCACCATGATCATCACACGGCGGGGGCGCTCCAGCGCGGCCACGAACTCCTCGGCCGTCCCGGCCGGGACGAACGTGCCCTCGTGCCCGAACTCCTCGACCAGCGCGCGCGTGCGGCCCACGCTGCGGTTGTGCACGGCGACCGTGTGGCCGTGGCGGGCGAAGTTGCGCGCGAGGTTGCGGCCCATCACGCCGAGGCCGGTGACGCCGATGGCGGCGGTTGCGTTCATGAGGTACGTCCCTTGTATCGGTGGCGCGGTCGGGGCGGGCGGCCCCTCGTGCCACCAGGTACGTCCCGGGAGCCGGTTCTTCTCGATGCCGGGCCGAACGGGGACGGGCGTTCTCGGCGCCTGGCCCCCTTGTGGACCAGCGCCGCGGGTGCCGGCGTCCGACCCGCCGGTGCCCCGCCACCCTCACCTGCCTCCCCTCTCCCCCGCCGACGGCGGGGGCGGGGAAGATCGCCGGTGTTGAGGAGAAACCGCCGTTCGGTGGCGGTCGGGCCGGGGCATGCTCGCCTGCGGGGGCGGGCCGTCGCCGTGCGGTGACGCGCCGCGCACCGGGCAGGCTCTGGAACGAGGGGGAAGATTCCGTGGCGTGGACGAGTGAGGAGTTCGGGTCGTCCCACGAGGGCATCGCCGGTGCGGTCCTCGCCGACGGCAGCGAGCCCAAGCCGGTGCTCCTGGACTTCGGCAGCGGCGCCGACGGCGGGCTGGAGACCAGCGAGTGGTGGGCGTACGACGGGCGGCTGCGCCGTCCGAGGGCGGTCGGCTACCGCGCGGCGTGCGCGTGCGGCTGGCGCGGCGAGACCCGGCCGGTCGACTGGGAGCGGGTGCCGGAGGACCGGCCGTACGACCTGGACACCGGGCCCGCCCACGGCGACTGGGCCGAGCACCTGCGCGCCGTGGAGCGGCGGACCGTACCGCTCCCCGACGAGCTCACCGACCTGATCGACCGGCTGGAGGGCCAGTTGGCCACGCTGGTGGACCAGGCTCCGGTGGCCGCCCTGAGAGCGGTGACCGCGCTGGAACGCCTCCTTCCCGGCATCGGCCGGGAGGCGGCCCAGGCGGTCCGGGACGACGAGCTGTCCTGGGACTCGGTCGGTACCGCGCTGGGGATCGGCCCGGAGCGGGCCCGTTCCCTCCTCACCCGCTATCTGCTGCATCACTGAGGCCGGGGGGTGCTGGATGTCGGAGACCGTCGGGGGTCGCCGCCCGTCGCGTCGGTCGTGACCTGCCGGATGTGGCCGAAGCCACGCCGTCGGCGGGGGTTCGGCCATGTCGGTCCGCCGGGGCCGCGGGCTACCGTTTCTGTTCAGCCCTTCCCCGTACCCGTTCGGACGGCCTTCAGTGCGCGCAGACCTCTCCCCCCTCATCGCGGCGACCTCACAGTGGCTGACGCGGGCCTATCCGGCCTCCGGCGGAGCGCTGGCCTCCGCCCTGTGCGAGGTGCAGGCGCGCCAGGCGGTGACCGTCGCCGCGTGGCTGCGGTACCCGACCGTGATGGACGCGGCGCTGGTCGGCATGGCGGGCCCCGGGGGCTCGGGCCGGCTGGACTGGATCAGCGGGACGGAGGGCCGGGACGGCGAGGAGGGGGAGGAGGCCTGGCGCAGCTGGGTCGACGAGGTCGTGGCGAGCTGGGCGGCCTGTCTCCTCACCGACCCGGAGCTGGCCGCGCTGGCCGTGGCCGGCCTCGACGGCGGTGATCACACGACCGGCATACCGATGGAGTTCCGCCGTCTGGTCGTGCCCGACGCCCGCGACCGCCAGGCGGCGGCCCTGCTGCGCCACCCCGACCTCCTCGCCCCGGTCGCCCGCCTGCACCGGGACCAGCTGCTGCGCCTCCTGGGTCCGGGCCAGGCCCTCATCGCCTGAGCGCCGGCGGACCGAAGCGGGACGGACGCCGCCCGGGTGTGCCCGCCGCCGCCCGGACCGGCCGCGCGTTTCACCCGGCCGGCGGGCACGGCCGCCCGCCCCCGGAGTGCACCGGCGTCCTCAGGCCGCCGCCTCCAGGGCCTCGCGGCCGCCCTTCATCTCCTCGCCCGGTGCCGGGAGGGTCACCGCGCGGGTGGTGCGGCGGGCGCGCAGCAGGAAGCCCGCTCCGATCGTGCCGGCGATGAGGAGACCGCCCGCGGCGAGCGCGCCGCGGGCGCCGGCCAGTTCCATGAGGAGACCGAGGGCCGGCGGGCCGCCCAGGCTCCACACCGTGCCGATGCTGCTCCACACGCCGAGCACGCGTCCCCGCAGGTGGGCGGGCGGGTCGGTCTGCAGGACGGCCGTGCCGGCGGTGTCGGAGACGGACTCCACCACGGCCATGGGCAGGACCATGATCAGCAGAATGGTCAGGGACGGGGACAGACCCGCCACCACCTGGAGCAGCCCTCCCGCGGCGGCCAGCGCGCCCACGACCCGGACCGAGGGCTTGCGCAGCCGGGCGCCGAGGACCGCACCGAGAATGCCGCCGACGGCGAGCACGGTGGAGACCGTGCCGAAGGCACCCGGCCCGCCCGCGAGCGGTCCGGTGACGAGGACGGCGAGGGTGAGCCCGTAGTTCCGTCCGAAGACGCTGCTGACCCCGGTGATGGAGGCGAGCGCGACCAGGCGGGGCCGGGTGGCGAAGAAGCGCAGGCCTTCCCGCACGGTCAGGTCGGCACGGCGGCCGGTGACGCCGGTGGCGGAGTCGTGGCCGCCGGGGGTGCGCCGGTCGCGCTGGGACGGGGCGGCGGGCCGGCCCGCGTCCGCGCCGCCGGCCGCGCCGGGCGCCGGGCGCAGGAACGGGATGACCGCCGTCACGAAGAGGAACGACAGCCCGTTGGCCCCGTACGCGGCCGCCGTGCCGAGGAAGCCCACCGTCACACCGGCCAGCGCCGTGCCGGCGAGCCGCCCCGCGTTGTAGACCAGCGCCCCGACGCCGATGGCGGACGGCACGTCCTCCCGGGGCACGAGGTCGTTGCCCAGCAGGGAGCAGGCCGGTCCGTCGACGGTGGCGATGGCGCCGGTCAGGGCGGCCAGCACCATCAGGGACGTCATGTCGAGCCGGTCCAGCGCGACGAGCACGGCCGTGGTGAAGGCCACGGCGCCCAGGAGCGCCTGGCTGACCGCGGCCGTGAGCTTGCGCGGCCAGCGGTCGACGGCCGCGCCGCCCAGCAGGCTCATGAAGAGGGCGGGGGCCGCCTGGACGGACATGGACAGGCCGGTCGCGGCGGCGGAACCCGTGATCTCGAGGACGAGCAGGTTCTGGACCGTGAGCTGCATCCAGGTGCCGGCGTTCGACATGAAGTTCGCCACCGACCACCAGCGCATGCTGCGGTACCTCAGGGACCGCCACGGCGAGCGCGACGCCGTTCCGGCGGAGCCGGGAGCGGAGGCAGGAGTGGTGTGCGGGGCAGGGGAGGGCGCGGGGGCGGAGGCGGAAGACACAGTGCGGTACCCGAGGGGCGAGGCGGTGGTCACAGGGGCGGCGGAACCGGGGAACGCCGGCTGCGCTGCGCGGCCACTCCACCTAGTCGGTTACGGCGCGGACCATCGTGGCAGACGGGGCGGGGCAGACGGTGTCCGCACCCCCCGCGGCACTCCCGCCGGAAACCCCAAGTCGCCCTGCTCGTAAAGCGTTTCGCGGGTCAAGTGTGGTTGCTCACAAGCCTCGGGCGCGCCCACCGCCCCGACGGCTCCGTCGCCGCACCACCCGGTGCCGGGCCGCGGCGCCCGACCCCGTGGTGGGGCGGCGCGCGCGCCCGGCGCGCACAGCACAAGTTTCCCCCCCCCCGC
>NZ_JBHWKO010000031.1:0-103671 GCF_042731035.1 Streptomyces sp. NPDC059895 | reverse complement strand
GCTACGAACGCAAGGCCGAGCACTTCCTGGCCTTCACCGCCATCGCCTGCAGCCTCATCTGCTACCGCCGACTCGCCAAATGAGACGACGTCTTACTGCAGGTCCGGCCTGAGGGACCCCACCGGCAGCTCTGAATCTAGATAGGTGGTTGCGGGCGCTGCGTGTACCTGCGGAGGCATGCGCCAGAGTGAACACCGGAGCCGAGGAATCACCTGACCAAGGGTCCTATGATCGGTGACAGTCATAGCCATGGGCGGCCGGCACAGTGTCATGGTGGGTGCTATGGGCACCGAAAAGTGGGCATCACTACTGCGCCGGGATTGAGAATAAAGGGGGCGGAGTGGAAGAAGAGTCGACTCTAGCTGGCTCGAATGCGGAAGATCCGTTGGCCGTAAAGATTCGCTCGTGGCTCCTAGACCAGGGGTACCCACTAGAGATGAAGGTGGCCCGCCATTTCCGTGACAGCGGCATTCCGTTTGTTCAGTCGGAGTTTTACCGCGATCGAGAGTCGGATGATCTCCGAGAGATTGACATCAGCGCCAGAATTCCGCTCGGCGATATAGGATATCCCGACGCGATCCCTGCATTCTTGTGCCCCGTTGTCGAATGTAAGAGTTCCCCGGGGAAACCTTGGATCCTGTTCTCTGGCGGAGTCTCCCTTACAGACGCTGCCAAGGTCGCGCAACGCCACGTACTTGCAGAAGTCGGCAGGCATTGGCGCACCTACTCCCACCGCGCCTCAAGGGGGAAATTCAAGTCAGAGGAAAAATGGGAGGACAGGCTGCCGTTTTTTGCAATTAGCGAGAATAATGCTTACTCGGCTGTACGCACCAGCTTGGGGAAGAGTCGGGAAGATGCAGCCTATGCTGCGATGATGAGCGTCACGAAGGCTGCAGACGGGACGGCCAATATGTATCCTCACCGAGGAAATATGGCCTATCAGATTGCCGTGCCGATCATTGTCGTGGACGCTCCTATATTTACCTGCTCACTGGATTCCGAGGGTGATCCGGTGCTGTCGAGGATCGAAAAAGGGACTATCGTATGGAGAAATAAGGTGACTGCTGGTGGCCCTCCGCACGCAATCATCACCATTGTTTGCGAGCAGGCGATTCCCGAACTCTGCGCGGCTATTAATAAAACCGCCGAATCCCTTCGTGAAGACCTCAACCTTGTGCCGCGGCCGGTGCTCGAAGATTAGTTACTGACATAAGGTAGGTGGAGCGGCTTTGGGCTGGATCTGATTTGGTGCGAGTGATCATGGCCCATTACGCTAGCCAGCGGATCGGGCAGGTTTGTGAGCCTGCCCGCTAGCGCCCGATTTTGGGCCATGATCTTCGAGGCTCGCGCCAAATTGGCTGCCTAAAGCCGTGGAGCCGACCGGCCCCAGCCGCAGAGGGTTTTATCTGCTCAACCCGCATGCATGCAGCGCGCCGCCGGGCGCGGCCAGCCGGGGCGAAGACAGGAGGCAGGCCGCGCCCGGCGGCTCGCGCCCGCGCCGTGCGCGGGCCTTGAACCAGTAGAGAAAGTTGTAACGCATCGCTTCTAGGGGACTTGTGTCAGTCGAGGGTCACCAGGATCCAGAGACTGAGAAGCAAGCTCCCGACGCCTATGGCTGCGTGGAGCACCACCCAGAGCGCCCAAATCTTCAGTTTGAAGATCCGAGGAAACTCGGCCCGATGCTCCCTTTGGTTCTCTGCGATGAGGCCTGGCAGGTTGATCTCTGGGTGACGGAGCCCCAGCTCCTGACGCAAGCTGTCCGCGAGCCCGGAGTGAACGGCCCAACGCTCTCCGTACTTCGCACTGGCTACTGCGCCGAAGGTGCCCAGTACGCACAAGGGGAGTGTCAGGCCCAACGTGGAGGCCTCAAGGCCCTCTTGCTGAGTCAGGAAACCAAGAGCCGCAGCCGTCACGATGATCATGATGTTGGTCAGTGCAGCTCGTTGGTTCTCCATCTGCCGAGCTTCCTCGCGCTGCCCCTTCCACAGTTCGAGCAGGACGTCAGACTCGTCTGCCATGGATCCCTCCCCCTGAGACAGGTCCCCCGAGACCAGGAAAGCCCGGCCGAAGCCTTCAGCCAAGAGGGCCTCGTCATACGCCCCTTGCCGACCTGAAACTCAGTGCGCAAGCTGGGAGTTCTGTGCCCTGGCGGTGGGCGAGTGCCAGGAAGAGCACTGGTCGGACCGTCCATGTGATGCGTGTGCTGATGTGGGTGATGGATACGGTCCAGGGCTCGCGTTGTAGGAGCGCTCGGCGGGTGTCGATGCGGTGGTCGTAGAGGCGTTCCCAAGCTTCTGCACTGGCGGCTGCGTCGAGGGCCGGTGAGATGGTGCGGAGGATCGTCGCTACCCAGTTGTTCGCCTCCACGGCACCGCACGCGTCGTAGGACCCGAAGAGTGCCGGCGCCTGCTGCCCGTCCAGGTCCTGTGTCCAGCACTCGCACCAGAAGCCGGGGCTGGTCGTCGTCCTCAGCACAGGTGCCGTCCTCCTCGTACGTCCGTGAAGAGCTCCGCGGTGACCGTGTGGCCGGCCTCGCTGTCGTGGACGACGACCCGGTGGGCGATCGAGCTGACCATGCCGAGTCCGCGGCCGCCTTCGGCGTCCTGGTCCTGGTGCTCGATCTTCGGGGCCGTGCCCGTGCCTCCGTCGTCCGTCACCGATACGGCAACCACCTGGGCAGACACCGCCACGGCCAGGTGAAAGCTGCCCTGGTCCCGGCCGCTGGCCGTGTGGAGGATCGCGTTCGCGCTGAGCTCGCTCACGATCAGCTCGGCGTCCTCGGCAAAAGGGGAGCCGCGCAGGATGTCACGGGTCCAGCGGCGGGCTCGGCTGACCTCTTCCGGGAAACCTGGGCAAGACAGTCCCCAGACTCGCGTCATACTCGTATACTCGTGCATACAAGTTCCTTCATGCTGGTAGGCCGCCATGTGCAGCGGGTTCGGACTAGACGAGTTTCACGCCGTCGTGGGCGCGGATGGCCGGCGGGGACGCCGCGTCCAATGCGTCGGTGACGCGGATCGCGTAAGCCTCGTCGGCGAGTTCGGAGACTTCTTCACGGGTGGCCCAGCGCAGTGCGCGGGTCTCGTCGCCGGTGGTGGGCACACCGTCGGCTGCCTCGCAGCGGAAGACCAGCGAGACAATCAGGCCGGTCATGTTCTTGTAGACGCCGGTGAGGGTCGCGGGAAGCGCGATCTTGATGCCGGTCTCTTCGAGGACTTCGCGCTGGAGGGCTTCGGGGATGGTCTCCTCGCGTTCAAGGACACCGCCCGGGGGCTCCCACTTGCCGTTGTCCCGGCGCTGGATCAGGAGGGCCCGGCCCTGGTCGTCGACGACGACCCCGGCCACGCTCACGGAGTGCGGGCGTTCTGTGCTCACGTTCCTCGGCCCTCTCGGATGGCTAGGCTCTCCACCGTAGCAACAACACTCACCCACTCGTCTAGATACCTAAAGGAGTACACACGTGAGCCCTTCACTTCCTTCGGGCCTGCTCGGTGATCTCGACCCCACGAGCGATCGTGCGGTCTTCCGGCAGATCGCCGATCAACTGCGCGAAGCCATCGACCGGGGGCGGTTCCGGGAGGGCGAGAAGCTGCCTTCGGAAGCTGAGCTGGTGGACCACTATGGGGTGTCCCGGATGACCGTCCGCAACTCCTTCTCCGTCCTCCAGGGTGAGGGCCTGGTGCACGCCGAGCACGGCAAGGGCGTGTTCGTCCGGCCACGTCCGCCGGTGCGGCGGCTCGCCTCCGACCGGTTCGCCCGGCGCCACCGCGAGCAGGGGAAGTCCGCGTTCATCGTGGAGGCGGATGCCGCCGGCAGTCACCCCCAGGTCGACAGTCTTGAGGTGAAGGAAGAAAAGGCCAGTCAGGACGTCTCCACCCGGCTCGGGTCTGTGCGGCGGGTGCTCGCCCGGCGGCGCCGGTATCTCCTCGACGGGCGTCCGGTCGAGTTCGCGACCTCCTACCTGCCGCTCGACATCGCCCGCGGTACGCAGATCGCCGAACCGAACCCCGGTCCCGGCGGCATCTACGCCCGCCTCGAAGAGCTGGGTCACCGCCTCGACCACTTCGAGGAGGAGATCCGTGCCCGGATGCCCTCGCCCGCCGAGGTCAAGACGCTCCGCCTGGCGGCCGGCGTGCCCGTCATCCACCTGATCCGCACCGCCTTCGACACCGAGGGACGGCCCGTGGAGGTCTGTGACACGGTCATGGCGGCGGACGCGTACGTCCTGTCGTACCAGCTCCCGGCCACGTGAGCGGGTGACCGGCGGTGGTGCGCGGGGGACACTTCCTCGAACTCGTACACCCCAACAGGCATACTCGTATAGACGAGTGGGCAAGTTGTGTGGCAGGGTGATCCTCGTGAGCCCGGGAGATCGGGTTCGCAGATCGCTACATGTATAGACGAGTAGATAGGGGAGTGTGCTGTGCGCACCATCCGTGTTGAGACCTCCGCCGCGACGATCCTGCTCACGGAGGCCCCGGAACCGAAGGTCCGCGACCGGCAGACCGGCGAGATCGCCAAGGACGCCGTGAGCGGTGAGGCGCTGATGACCATCGGCGTCGTGTACATCGAGGACGGAGAGTCCTCGCTCATCAAGGTCACCGTCCCGGAGGGCGGCGTCACCGAGGGCCTGATCCTGGGCTCGCCCGTCTCGCTGCCGGGGCTGATCGCCCGGCCGTGGGAGTCCGTGTTCAACGGGCAGCAGCGTCACGGCATCGCCTACCGGGCCGCCGCCGTCACCCCGGCCGCCTTCCCGGCCGCCATGGGGGCCACTGCCTGATGACCGATCTGACAACGCTCCTGGAGGTGGGTGGTCCTGTCGCCGCGCTCGGTGGCGGGGCCGCCTACGCCCGGGCCAACCACCCGGGTCTGTACTGGTCGGCGGTCGGCGGTCCGATATCCACCGTCCGGCTGCTCAGCTCGTACGCCTCGGTCATGGAAGCCTGCGGCCTGACCGTGGCCCCGTCCCGGCTGCGGGTCCTCGCTGTCAAGGCCACCACCCGGCGGGAGATCCGGCCTGTGCCGCCCCGGCGGGGCATCATCCGGCCCACCTCGACCGGGCTGCGGCTGCGGCTCCGCCTCGCTCCGGGGCAGGAACCCGCCGACGTCGCCGCCTCCGCCGAACGGCTGCGGCACGCCTGGGGCGTCCACGCCGTCTACGTCACCACCGTCAAGCCCGGTGTCGTCGAACTGCGGCTCGTCGGCTTCGATGTCCTGCGCAAGGTGCGGATGCCGCGCAAGACCGATGGCGGGTTGCTCAGGGTGCCGGTCGCGCTGCGGGAGGACGCCATGCCCTTCGTACGCGACTACCGGGCCGTACCCCACCAACTGACCCTGGGCGCAACACTGTCGGGCAAGTCCATGTACCTGCGGCATCTCGTCTCCGGGCTCGCCCGTCAGAACGTCGCCCTGGTCGGCCTCGACTGCAAGCGCGGTGTCGAGCTGGCCCCGTTCGCCCCACGGCTGTCCGCCCTCGCCACCGAGCCGGACGAAGCCGCTGAACTGCTGCCCGTCCTGGTCAAAGAGATGGAGGACCGATACGACCTGATCAGAGCCCGGCAGGGCATCGCCCCCGGCACCCCGGACGAAGAGATCACCTCAGACATCTGGGGCCTGCCGGAACACCAACGGCCCGTTCCCGTCGTGCTGTTCGTCGACGAGGTGGCGGAACTCTTCCTCGTCGCCACGAAGAAGGACGAGGAACGGCGAGACGAGATGGTCACCCAGCTCATCCGCCTCGCCCAGCTCGGCCGTGCGGCCGGCATCTACCTGGAAGTCTGCGGGCAGCGCTTCGGCGCCGAACTCGGCAAGGGCGCCACCATGCTCCGGGCCCAGCTCACCGGCCGCGTCTGCCACCGCGTCAACGACGAAGCCTCCGCCAAGATGGCCTTGGGGGACATCGCCCCGGAAGCGGTCACGGCCGCCTGCGCCATCGCCCCTGAACTGCCCGGCCTCGCCGTCGCGGGCGACACGTCCGGCGGCTGGTCCCGCATCCGCACCCCCTACCTCTCCCTCGGCGCCGCCGCCGACATCTGCCAACAGACGGCCCACCTGGTGCCCGGCCTGCCCGCACTGGAGCCCTTCCGGCCCGCCGTCCCCGTACGGCCCGTTGAGGCCCCCGTTCCGGCCGTCCAGCCTCACCCCGTCACCGACTGACACCCCTTCCCGCCCCGGTCGGCGTGACCGCCTCGCGCCATCTCCCTACCCCTCCCATGCCTGAACCCGGAAGGAGTCGCCATCATGCGCGCCCCACTGGCCCGCCTCGACGCGGTGCTCGTACAGGCGCTCATCGCCGCCGCGCTGTCCTTCGCCCACATCCACGACATCGCCATGGCCGCCGGACAAGACGGCTGGAAGGCGTGGGCCTACCCGGTGTCCGTAGACCTGCTGCTTGTCGCCGCCTGGCGTCGACTGCGCTCCGGCACCGCAAAGGCGGCGGCCTGGTGCTGGTTCGTCATCGCGCTGGCTGCGTCCCTGGGCGCGAACGTCGCCACCGCCGGCCTCCTCGACCTGACCGACGTACCGGCCTGGCTGCGCATCCTCGTCGCAGGCTGGCCCGCCGTCGCCTTCCTCGGCGGAACCCTCCTTGCCCACTCGGCACCCAAGACGGCCCCGGCCGCCGAGGTCATCGAGGACCAGGAGGACGCCCCCGAACCCACCGAAGAGCCGCCCGCCCCCGACCTGCCCGCCATCGAGGCACCCCCGGAACGCCCTCCCGTACCGGTCCCAGCCGCCCTCATCGACCACGCCCGCAAGGTCGCCGCCGAGCATCACACACGGACCGGCACGCCGATCGACACCCCAACCCTCCGGGCCCGCCTCGGCGTCCCGGCACCCATGGCCGAAGCCATCGCCGCCCACCTCGCACCGACAGGGAGCTGACCCGTGCCCCTCTTCACCTTCAACACCGCCGCCGACTACCTCGACGCGGCCCGCCAGATGGCCGTCAGCGGTCGGCCCGCGCTCGCCCGGCTCCTCGCCGAAGCTGCCGCCGACTGCACCTCGGACCCCGCCGAAGCGGCCCGCATCCTCGACTCCTTCCCCGCCCCCACCCCGCGAGAGGAGCCCTGACATGCCCGCCAACCGCCGCTTCCGCAACGTCACCCGCATCGGCCCCGTCCAGGTCGGCACCGCCTACGACGGTCGCGGCCGCGAGAAGCACACCGCCGCCTGCACCGCCCCGCGCTGCAACTTCTCCGCCGACTACGACAGCCGCGCCGCCGCCGAACTGGCCGCCCGCACCCACCGCTGCCCCGTCCGCTGAAAGGACCCCGCACCCCGTGACGCTCAACCTCCCCCTCGTCGTCGTCCTCGGCTTCTTCGCCTGGGCGGCGGTCAAATACCTCGGCGTCCGCACCTGGATCGTCGTCCTGATCGCCCTCTTCGGCTTCTGGCTCTCGCACACCTTCCCGGCCCCCGCCATCGAGTCCGGCACACGCAACGGCGTGACCGTCATAAACGGCCAACACATCTAGACGAGTAGATAGGAGATCGCAGCCGTGTTCCTGCCCAAGTACCCGGACAACCCCACCCCGCAGCCCACCCACACCCACGCCCCCACCGACCCGGCCCCCGCCCGGCGTCCCGCGTTCCCGGCGGTCTCCATCGATCAGAAGACCGTCGCGGCCGTCCTCGTCGGCGGAGTCGTCCTCACCGCGCTCCTGGCCGCCGTCGCCGTCACGGCCATCTCGGTCGCCGTCGCCGCCGTGGTCCTGCGCTCCCTGCTCCGCGACCACCACCGCCGCTGACCAGCGGTCCGGCCTCCGGAGCGGCATGACACGCCCAAGCATCCGCCGCCCCGGTGGCCCACCCCTCCCGACCAGTGCCCGTCAGAAGGAGACCGTCATCTTCGCCCGCCCCACCCCGCCCCCACTCCCGGAACTCGGCAAGCTCGCCGCAGACGGCACCCTGCCCGGTATCCTCCGCCAGCTCTCCGGACTCGGCGGCTGCACCCACCCGATCCGCCTGGACGGCCACCGCACCGAGTACGACGTCGACACCACCACCGGTGAGATCGGCCGCATCCTCCAGCACCTCGACTCAACCACCCTCCCGGCCGGCCAACTCCTCGTCCGCTGCAACAACCGCCGCACCACCCGCTGCCCGGCCTGCTCCGAGATCTACCGCCGCGACACCTTCCAACTGATCACCGCCGGACTGCGGGGCGGCAAGGGCACCCCTGAACACGTCGCCGCCCACCCCCGGGTCTTCGCCACCTTCACCGCTCCCGGCTTCGGCCCGGTCCACAACCGCCGCACTGACGGTCGCCCCTGCCGCTGTGGCATGGAGCACGACCAGGAGGACGAGGCGCTCGGGACCCCGCTGAACCCGGACACCTACGACTACGAGGCGTCCGTGCTCTGGAACGCGCACGCCGGGTCCCTCTGGCGGCGCTTCTCGATCTATCTGCGCCGGGAGGTCGCCAAGCGCGCGGGCCTGTCACAGCGCCGCCTCCGCGACCACGCCCGCGTCTCCTTCGCCAAGGTCGCCGAGTACCAGAAGCGTGGGGCCGTCCACTTTCACGCCGTGATCCGCATCGACGGCCCCGGCGGCGGAGACACCACACCCCCGGCCTGGGCCACCGCCGAGCTGCTCACCGACGCCATCGGTGCCGCCGCATCCAAGGTCAAGGTCGACGGCCCCACCCTCGACGACCGCACCCACACCTTCACCTTCGGCCGCCAACTCGACGTCCGCACCATCCGATCCGCCGACTTCAACGACGGCCAGGAGCTGACCGAGCGGGCCGTAGCGGCGTACATCGCCAAGTACGCCACCAAGGGCGCCGAGACGGCCACGGGAGCTCTCGACCGTCCGCTGAAGTTCGCCGCCGAACTCGCCCAGCTCGACATCAGCGAACACGCCCGCCGCCTCATCCGAACCGCCTGGACCCTCGGCGCACGCAAGGACCTCGAACACCTCCGCCTGCGCGCCTGGGCTCACATGCTCGGCTTCCGCGGCCACTTCTCCACCAAGTCCCGCCGCTACTCCACCACCCTCGGCGCCCTCCGCGACGCCCGCGCCGAATGGCGCCGAGCACAAGCCGCAGCCAACACCCCCGACAACGGGCCTGAAACGACGTACGTCCTCGGGCACTGGGTCTTCGCCGGAACTGGCCTCTCCGACGCCGAAGCCTGGCTGGCCGCATCCATCGAACCCGCCCCTGGTACAGAAGGAGAACCCACCTGTGGCTAACCGACGCCTCGCCCTGGCCAACGTGGCCACCGAACCGCGCGCCCTGCCCTCGCGGTACCTCACCCCTGACGACCTGGTGGAGATGTTCGAGCTGCCCAGCGTCGAAACGGTCTACCAGTGGCGCCGCAAGCGCACCGGACCCCGTGGCTTCCGGGTCGGCCGGCACCTGCGCTTCGACCCGGCGGACGTGTGGGCCTGGGTGGACTCCCAGCGTGAGGGGGCGGCTGCCTGATGGCTGGGCACATCCAAGATCGCTGGTACAAGACCGAGGTTGGGTCGGACGGCAAGACACGCAAGGTGAAGAGCGAGCGCTACGGCTCCGGCTTGCGCTACCGGGCCCGTTACATCGGCCCGGACGGTACGGAGAAGTCCAAGAGCTTCCCCGACCGGCAGAAGCGTCTTGCTGATCAGTGGCTGGCGCAGACCGAGGCGGACATGGCGCGCGGGCAGTACATCGACCCGCGCGCGGCCCGAATCACGTTCCAGCAGTACGCGGAGAAGTGGGTAACTCACGCGCCCGATCCGAACACCCAGGCTTCAATGGAGTCGCAGCTTCGGCTGCACGCGTTCCCGTACCTGGGGCCGCGTCCCCTCGGGTCCTTCCAGCCTGCGCACATCCGCGACTGGGTGGGACGGCTACAGGAGAACGGCATCCGGGGGTCGTACGCCCGGACCATCTACTCCAACGTTCGTGCCGTCCTGAGCGCGGCGGTGGACGACGGGCACCTTCCCCGGAACCCGTGTGCCGCTCGCTCCGTCCGGCCGCCGACCGTGGATGCCAAGCGCATCGTCCCCTGGACACCGGAACGGGTCTTCGCCGTCCAGGCCGGCATGCCGGAGCGCTTCCGGGCCATGGTCGACCTGGGCGGCGGCTGCGGTCTGCGACAGGGCGAGATCCTCGGCGTCGCCGTCGACGCGATCGACTTCACGTCGAGCACGCTCCACGTGGTCCAGCAACTCAAGCTGAGCCGCAGTAAGGCTGTGTTCGCCCCGCCCAAGGGCGGCAAGCTGCGGGACGTTCCGCTCCCTGGGCCGGTCGCTGATGCGCTCCGGGCCCACATGAAGCGGTTCCCACCCGTCGACGTCACCTTGCCGTGGAAGGTGGCGGACGGGCCTCCTGTCACCAAGCGGCTGATCTTCACTGGGCCCCGCGGCGGTCACGTCTGGCGGACGTCCCTCAACGAGGAGGTGTGGAAGCGGGCGCTGGCCTCGGCAGGCGTGATCCCCGATCGGAAGCCGGGCAAGTCGTACGCCGAGTCCCGCGAGAACGGCATGCACGCGCTACGGCACTTCTACGCGTCGGTGCTCTTGGACGCCGGAGAGAACATCAAGGCTCTGGCCGAGTACCTCGGCCACTCGGATCCGGGCCTGACGCTCCGTGTGTACGCACATCTCATGCCATCCAGTCAGGAGCGCACACGGAAGACGATTACAAGCACCTACGAAAACAGCGGTGCGCGCACAGAATAGCCAGGGAAAGCGTTAACGGGAAAGCGTTAACGGGAAAGCGTTAACGGGAAAGCGTTAACGGGAAAGCGTTAACGGGAAAGCTTAGCAAGTAATCGAATCCCCTTACCTCGCGAGGTAAGGGGATTCCTGTCTGTCGCACAGAACAGCCTGGAGAACAACGCAGCTCCGAAGGCGCGGGACAGTACCCGGGGGCACGATGCTGTCAAGTGGCATGGGCGAGCATGGGCGAGACAGCACGGAGCAGCCCGGGCGACACGAGGCGCCTGGAAAGATTGGAAAGTCTTGAAAGGTTTTCAAGAAAGGTTGGACCGCTCCGGCCGTCCACGATCGTGGACACTCTGTCCACGCAAACGAACGAGGCGGCTTTTAGCTGCACGTTTGTATGGCGCGTGATGACTATGAGAAAGTTCCAGCGATGTGCGAATGCCGCCCGGGCCTGGGCGGCATTCGCTTCCATTTCCGCGCTCGGAAACCCTAGCCAGGAACCAACCACAGATGGAGGCCCCATGGTCCCACGCACAGGTGTCAGCGTCGACATCTGTCCCCGCGACTTGCCGATCGCGCTCATCGGCTCAGCCGGCGGCGCGCTCGCCCTGTGGGCCGATGCTCCCACCGAGGTCGTCATCCCCGTGGCGTTGCTGATCGTCCTCGACATCCGCATCCGTCGCTGGCGCCGACGAACCTGACGGCCCAACCAGCACCTCACGGCCCAGAGACGGCCCAGCACAGCAACAAGCCCCCTACCAACGGGAAAACCGCAGGTAGGGGGCTTAACGCGTCCGCTTACTTCTTCTTGCCCTGGTTCTTGACCGCCTCGATGGCTGCCGCGGCCGCCTCAGGGTCGAGGTAGCGGCCTCCCGGGGTGACCGGCTTGAAGTCGGCGTCGAGTTCGTAGAACAGCGGGATGCCCGTCGGGATGTTCAGGCCCGCGATGTCGGCGTCGGAGATGCCGTCGAGGTGCTTGACGAGGGCGCGGAGGCTGTTGCCGTGGGCGGCGACGAGGACCGTGCGGCCGGTGAGGAGGTCCGGGACGATGCCGTCGTACCAGTAGGGGAGCATGCGGAGGACGACGTCCTTGAGGCACTCCGTGCGGGGGCGGAGCTCCGGGGGGATCGTGGCGTAGCGCGCGTCGTCCGACTGGGAGAACTCGGTGCCGTCCTCGAGGGGCGGGGGCGGGGTGTCGTAGGAGCGGCGCCACAGCATGAACTGCTCCTCGCCGAACTCGGCCAGGGTCTGGGCCTTGTCCTTGCCCTGGAGGGCGCCGTAGTGGCGCTCGTTCAGGCGCCAGGAGCGGTGGACCGGGATCCAGTGGCGGTCCGCGGACTCCAGGGCCAGCTGCGCGGTGCGGATCGCGCGCTTCTGGAGGGAGGTGTGGACCACGTCGGGGAGGAGGTCGGCGTCCTTCAGGAGCTCGCCACCGCGGACTGCCTCCTTCTCGCCCTTCTCGTTGAGGTTGACGTCCACCCAGCCGGTGAACAGGTTCTTCGCGTTCCACTCGCTCTCGCCGTGGCGGAGGAGGATCAGCTTGTACGGTGCGTCGGCCATGTGGATGAGCGTAATCGAAGGGGCGTCCCGGCCCGCCCCGCGCCCGTAGGGCGGACGCCCGGGCGGGCACGCGGCGGGCATACGGCGGGCACGCTGGGCGCGGCAGCGGCACAGTTGACTGTTTCTGTTAATCGAGTGGCCCCCGGGGCCGGCCGCTCCGTAAGTTCTCGGTACCACCTGCGCCGCTTACATTCGGGGGATCATCCATGCCCGTCGCCACCTTGAGACGTGCCGCCCGCGAGACCGTCTCCGGGCTGCCCCGCGAGTTCTGGTGGCTGTGGACCAGCACCCTCGTCAACCGGCTCGGCGCCTTCGTCGCCACCTTCATGGCGCTGTACCTGACCCTCGACCGCGGGTACTCCGCCTCCTACGCCGGACTCGTCGCCGCGCTGCACGGGCTCGGCGGGGTGGTCTCCTCCCTCGGCGGCGGGGTGATGGCCGACCGGCTCGGGCGGCGGCCCACGCTGCTCGTCGCCCAGGTCGCCACCGCCTTCTCCGTGGCGTTGCTCGGCTTCGTGCACCACCCCGTCGTCATCGCCGGCGTGGCCTTCCTCGTCGGGGCGGCCTCCAACGCCTCCCGGCCCGCCGTACAGGCGATGATGGCCGACATCGTGCGGCCGCAGGACCGGGTCCGGGCGTTCTCCCTCAACTACTGGGCCATCAACCTCGGCTTCGCCGTCTCCTCCATGGCCGCCGGGTTCATTGCCGAGGTCAGCTACCTCGCCGGCTTCCTCATCGAGGCCGGCATGACCCTCGTCTGCGCGGTCGTCGTCTTCCTCAAGCTGCCCGAGTCACGTCCCCGGCCGGCGGACAAGACCCTCCGGGAAGACTCCGTCGGGCTGCGGACCGTGCTGCGCGACGGGCGGTTCATGGGGCTGGTCGGGCTGTCGTTCCTGGTCGCCTTCGTCTTCCAGCAGGGCTCCATCGGGCTGCCCGTGGCGATGGGCGCGGCCGGCTTCACCCCGGCCGACTACGGCATGGCCATCGCCGTCAACGGCGTCCTCATCGTCGCGCTCCAGATCCCGGTCACCCGGTTCATCGAGCACCGGGATCCGGGACGGCTGCTCGTGATCTCGTCGCTCCTCGCCGGGTACGGCTTCGGGCTGACCGCCTTCGCCGGGTCCGTCGGCGTCTTCGCGCTCACCGTCTGCGTATGGACCCTCGCCGAGATCGTCAACGCCCCCACCCAGACCGGGCTCGTCGTCCGTCTCTCCCCGGTGGACGGACGCGGCCGCTACCAGGGCATGTACACCCTGTCGTGGGCGGCGGCGTCGCTCCTCGCCCCGCTGATGTCCGGCGTCGTCATCGACCGGTTCGGGGCGGAGTGGCTGTGGGGGCTGTGCGCGGTCGTCGGGACGGCGGCCGGGGCCGGGTACGCCGTGCTGATGCGCCGGCTGCCCGCGCAGGCGGTGGAGACCGCCGGTGCGCCCGGGCCGGCCGCCGCCACGCCCGAGGTCAGCGCCGCCTGACGGGCGGGGCGGTGCCCCCCGGCCCGGCAGTCTCCCCGGCTCAGTGAAGGGACGGCCCAGCGGCCCGTCTCCTCACGGATGCATCCGCGCCCCCTTCAGCACCTTGTCCACCGCGTTGCGCGGGCCGTACACCGCCAGTCCCACCAGGTCCAGCGCGTCCGTCCCCACGGCCCGCACCGCCGCGCGGTTGTCGCGGTCGTTGCCGGTGGCGAAGAGGTCGCCGGTGAACACCGCGCGCGGCAGGGCGCGGGAGAGCACGCGCGCGTGGGCCGCCGTCAACGTCTCCTTCGAGCCCTCGAAGACCAGCACCGGCTGGCGGAACATCGGCAGGTAGGGGACGCCGTCCGCGTCCTCGTACGGCTCCCCGACGACCTCGGGGAGCTCGGTGCCCAGGCCGCTGACCAGGAACGCGGTGACGTTCAGGCGCTGCCAGGTCTCCAGGTCCTCGCGCAGCAGGACGGCGATCTTCGTGTCGAAGCGGACGGGCGGGGTCGTGCGGGTCGGTGCGTCGTTCATGGTCCGAGGCTGCCGTCCGGACCGCGGCGGCGTCTTGTACGTTCTTTGCATGGCCTCCGCTCAGGGCAGGGCCGCGCAGCCCACCGCCGACGTCTCCGCCTGGCGCCCCCGCGTCCGGGGCGTCGTGGAGGTCTTCCACGCGCACTTCACGGGGTACGCCTACCCGATGCACGTCCACGAGGCGTGGACGCTGCTGATCGTCGACGACGGGGCCGTACGGTACGACCTCGACCGGCACGAGCACGGGACGCCGCACGACACGGTGTCGCTGCTGCCGCCGCACGTGCCGCACAACGGCTCCCCCGTCACCCCGGACGGTTTCCGCAAGCGGGTGCTGTACCTGGACACGAGCGTGCTCGGCGAGGAGCTGATCGGGCCCGCCGTGGACGGGCCCGACCTGCGCGACCCGCTGCTGCGGCGGCGGGTCGGCCAGCTGCACGCGGCCCTCGCCCGGCCCGGGGACGAGCTGGAGGCCGACAGCCGGCTGACGCTGGTCGGCGAGCGGCTGCGCGGCCATCTGCGGCCCCGGCAGCCCCCGCGGCCGGCCCGGCGCGACCCCGTCCTGGCGCGCCGGCTGCGCGACCTCCTCGACGGGCGCGTCGTGGAGGGCGTCACGCTCGACACGGCCGCCGGGCTGCTCCAGGCGCATCCGGCGCATCTGGTACGGGCGTTCAGCGGGGCGTACGGCATCGCGCCGCACCAGTACCTGACGGCCCGCCGGGTCGACCGGGCCCGCCGGCTGCTGCTCGACGGGCTGCCGGCGGGCGAGGTCGCGGCGACCGCCGGCTTCTACGACCAGGCCCATCTCACCCGGCACTTCCGGCGGCTGGTGGGGGTGACGCCGGGGCGCTACGGCTACGGGACGGCCGCGGTCTCGGGGTGAGCCGCCGAGGACCGCGGGAAGAGCCGCCGCAGGACTGCGGGGAGACGCCGCGGACGCGGGGAGAGCCTCCGCGTCCGCGGCGTGACGTCGACGTACCGGCCACCCGCCGTCGCCACCGGCCACCCGACCTCGCCACCGGCCACCCGACCTCGCCACCGGCCACCCGACCTCGCCACCGGCCACTCGACCTCGCCGCCGGCTACCTGACGTCGACGTAGTCGCCGGCCGCGGTCGCGCCGCCGGTCGTGGTGGTCTCGCTGAAGGTCCAGCGCCAGTAGCCGTCGGTGGTGGCGGTGACCGTGGTCTTCAGGGCGCCCGCCGAGTCCGCCCTGACGGTCTTGACGGTCGCGTAGGTGCTCGTCCCGGCCTTGCGGAACTGCAACTTGGCCGCCTTGCCGCCGTAGCCGACGTAGGTGTGCTTGGCCCAGTCCGCGCGGGTGAGCCTGCCGGTGACGGTGAGTGTCCTGCCCTTGGCGACCGGTTCCGGGGAGGCGTTGGCGGTGGCCTTGGCGGCGCGCTTGAGCTGGGTGCTGCCCAGGCCGGTCAGGTACTCCTGGCTCTTGAGGTGGTCGTCCGCCGTCCAGAGCATCGCGTTGAAGGCGATCTTCCAGGTCGTGGCGTCGTTGTTGGAGTCCAGGCGGTAGGGCGGGTCGATGTAGAAGTCGCCCGAGCAGTCGGCGGCGCGGGGGCCGTCCTCGTCGCAGACGATGGTGCCGTGCCAGATTCCGCCGCTGGTGAAGCCCGCGGCCGGGGTGGTGTCGTGGTACAGGAACGGGTTCGCGCTCACGGTGGCGAGCGAGTACCCCGCGGGCCAGGTCACGCGGTAGCTGACGGTGGGCCGCACTTCCTGGGTGGTGCCGACGACGACGGGCCTGCCGCCGTTGATCACCACGTCGGACACCGTGATACCGGTGTCCGCCGCCTCCGCGGCCGGTGCGGCGAACGCCGTCAGGGCGAGCGCTCCCGCGAGGGCGGCCACGGTGGTGGTTCTGCCTGCGCGCATGCACGACCTCTTCACAGGTAAGGGATGGATCGCGGCAGGCTAACAGCAGGTCAGAGGGTTTTCAGTCACCGGGGCGGCGGGTGAGGTGGCGGAAGGCGTCCAGATTGCGGGTGGACTCGCCGCGGGAGACGCGCCAGGCGTACTCGCGGCGGATCGCGGAGGCGAAACCGAGCTCCAGGAGGGTGTTGAAGGCGCCGTCGGCGGCCTCCAGGACCTGGCCGAGGAGGCGGTCGATCTCGTCGGGGGTGACCGCGGCGAGGGGGAGGCGGGCGGTGACGTAGACGTCGCCGAGGTGGTCGACGGCGTAACTCACGCCGTAGAGCTTGAGGTTGCGCTCCAGGAGCCAGCGGTGGACGCCGGCCTCGTTCTCGTCGGGGTGGCGGATGACGAAGGCGTTCAGGGAGAGCGAGTGGCGGCCGGCGATGAGGGACACGGTCGTCTTCAGTTTGCGGGTGCCGGGGAGCTGCACGACGTAGGTGCCGGGCTCGGGGCGCTCCCACTCCAGTTCGGCGTCCTTCAGGACGTCCTCGACGACGTGCGCGGCCGCCTTCTGCGCGTCGGCCCTGTGCGCCTCAGTCATGCCACTCACCCATGCGGGGAGCGTACGCGACGGCGGTGGGCCTGTGTCGCGGCCGCGTAGACGTCGGCGGTGGCGGCGGCCGCGGTGTCCCAGCCGAAGGACCGGGCGTGCCGGGCGGCGGCCGCGCCCATGCGGGCGGCGAGGTCCGGGGTGTCGGCGAACTCGGCGAGCACGCGCGCGTAGCGGGCCGGTTCGTGGCCCTGCACCAGGACGCCGGTCTCACGGTCGCGCACGGCCACCGGCAGCCCGCCGACCGCGGCGGCCAGCACGGGCGTCCCGGCCGCCTGCGCCTCTATGGCGACCAGGCCGAAGGACTCGCTGTAGGAGGGGACGACGAGGACGGAGGCGGCGCGGAACCAGTCCGCGAGCTGCTCCTGGCCGACGGGCGGCCGGAACCGTACGACGTCGGAGACGCCGAGGCGGGCGGCGAGCTTCTGCAGCCCCTCCGGCTTGGCGAGGCCGCTGCCGCTGGGGCCGCCGACCACGGGCACGACGATCCGGGAGCGCAGCTCGGGGCGCTCGTCGAGGAGGACGGCCACGGCGCGCAGCAGGATGTCGGGGGCCTTGAGGGGCTGGATGCGGCCCGCGAAGAGCGGGATCAGGGCGTCCTGCGGCAGCCCCAGGCGGGCGCGGGCGGCGGCGCGGCCGTCGGCGGGGCGGAAGCGGTCGAGGTTGACGCCGGGGTGGACGACGGCGACCTTGGCGCGGTCGGCTTGGTAGTGCCGGACGAGTTCGTCGGCCTCCTCCGCCGTGTTGGCGATCAGCCGGTCGGCGGCGGCGACGATCTGGGTCTCGCCGATGACGCGGGCGGCGGGCTCGGGACTGTCGCCGTCGGCGAGGTTGGCGTTCTTGACCTTGGCCATGGTGTGCATGGCGTGCACCAGGGGGGCGCCCCAGCGCTGGGCGGCGAGCCAGCCGACGTGCCCGGACAGCCAGTAGTGCGAGTGGACGAGGTCGTAGTGGCCGGGGCGGTGGCCGGCCCAGGCCTGCATCACTCCGTGGGTGAAGGCGCACAGCTGGGCGGGGAGATCCTCCTTGGCGAGGCCCTCGTAGGGTCCCGCGTCGACGTGCCGGACGAGGACGCCGGGGGCGAGGTCGACGGTCGGCGGGAGGCCGCCGGTCGTGGCGCGCGTGAAGATCTCCACCTCGATGTCGATCGCGGCGAGGCGCTGCGCGAGCTCGACGATGTAGACGTTCATGCCGCCGGCGTCGCCCGTGCCGGGCTGGTGCAGCGGCGAGGTGTGCACCGAGAGCATGGCGACGCGGCGGGGGCGGCGGTGCAGCCGGAGCCGCGCGGGTGCCGTCCCGGAGCGACGCCCGAGCCTGCCGATGTACTGGCTCACGTGGCGTTCCTCCTAGCTGCGGGCATGCCGGACGGAGGATGTGCGGCACCCTCCGAGGGGGTGCAACGCCCGAGGGAGCCGCCGCCATTCCGGCGGGCCCCCGGTCGCGGACGTTTTTGCCCAGGCGTTACCGGGGATCGCTCAACCGTTCGAGGGCGGGGTGCGTCCACCCGTGGTCCCGCCGTCATGGATACCGACGTCATGGACACCGAATACCCTCAAAGGCATGACATCCCGCGCGGCCCTCCCCCACTCTCGGCTTCGCTCGAGCGGGGGGACCCCCGTCGTGGGCACGGTCACGCGCGGCACGACCAACCCCAACCGGCTGCGCCGCATGGACCGCTGGATCGCCGCGGCGCACGGCCGTGAGCTGCGCCGCGCCGACCGCGCCGTGGCCGTCGACCTCGGCTACGGCGCCGCCCCCTGGACGGCCGTCGAGCTGCTGGCCCGCCTGCGCTCCGTCGCGCCCCGCGCGCGCGTGGTGGGCGTCGAGATCGAACCGGCGCGGGTCGCGGCGGCCAGGCCGTACGAGCGGGACGGCCTCGTCTTCCGGCACGGCGGCTTCGAGGTCCCGCTCCCCGGCCGGCCCCACCTCATCCGCGCCGCGAACGTGCTGCGGCAGTACGACGAGGGTGAGGTCGCCGCCGTCTGGGAGCGGCTGTGCGCACGGCTCGCGCCGGCGACGGAGACCTCGCGCGGGGGGCTGCTCGTCGAGGGGACCTGCGACGAGATCGGGCGGCGGCACGTGTGGGTCGCGCTCGGCCCCGAGGGCCCCCGCACGGTCACCTTCGCGACCCGGCTGGGCTCCCTGGAACGGCCCTCGGACCTGGCGGAACGGCTGCCGAAGGCGCTGATCCACCGCAATGTGCCCGGCGAGCCCGTGCACGCCTTCCTCCGCGACTTCGACCGCGCCTGGGCCGCCGCCGCGCCCTACGCCTCGTACGGCGCGCGCCAGCGGTGGATCCGGACCGTGCGGGACCTGACCCGGGACTGGCCGGTGAGGGACGGCCCGGCGCGGTGGCGGCAGGGGGAAGTGACGGTGGCGTGGGGGGCGCTGGCCCCGCGGGGGTAGCACCGGGAACGATCTCCCTGAGGCGTTCGTCACAGAGGCGGGGACTTCGTCATGGCGGGGCGGGAACGGGGGGAAGGACTTCCCCTGTCGTTTACCGGCGGGGCGTGGCACGATCCCTCGGGCAACCGTAGGTTACTGACGGTATATCAGCTTTGGGGGGATGTATGGGTACGGGCAAGCGCGCCCTGCTCGCGGTGGCCGTGACCGTGGTCTGCGCGATCGTCGTGCCGGCGGTGCCGGGTACGGCGTTCGCGGCTCCGAGCCCCACACCGGCCCCGACGACCGCGCCCACGCTCACCCCGCCGCCGTCGCACAGCGCGGACCTGGAGGCGATCCGCGAGAAGCTCGACACGCTGTACCACGACGCCGCGGTCGCCACCGACGCCTACAACGCGGCCGAGGAGCAGGCCAAGAAGCAGTCCGCGGAGCTGATCGAGCTGGCCGCCAAGATCGTCGAGGGGCGCGAGGAGTTGGAGGCGCTGAAGGACCGCGCGGGCGCCGCGGCCCGCTCGCAGTACCGCGGCGGCGGCCTGCCGGACGAGGCCCAGCTGCTGCTCAGCGACGATCCGGGCGACTTCCTCGACGGCGCGGGCCGGGTGCTCCAGGGGCAGCGGGCGACCACGGGCCTGATCGCCGACATGACCCGCACCCAGCAGGACCTGGAGCAGTACTCCGCCGACGCCTCCGCCCAGTGGCAGAAGCTGGAGGCCCACCGCAAGGCCAAGGCCACCGCCCAGAAGGAGATCGAGAAGCAGATCGCGGCGGCCGAGAAGCTCGAGTCCCAGCTGGAGAAGGAGGAGAAGGAACGCCTCGCCCAGCTCCAGGAACAGGCCGCGCAGCAGGCGCAGACCGCCTGGCTGGGCACCGGCGTGCTCGACGGCGCCCAGGGCGAGGCGACCGAGCAGGGCCTGGAGGCCGTCCGGTACGCCACCGCGCAGGTCGGCAAGCCGTACGTGTGGGGCGCCGAGGGCCCCGACTCCTTCGACTGCTCCGGCCTCACCTCCCAGGCGTGGACGAACGCCGGCCGCACCATCCCGCGCACCTCGCAGGAGCAGTGGCGGCAGCTCGAGCGGGTCGCGGTCGCGGAGCTGCGTCCCGGCGACCTGATCATCTACTTCGACGACGCCAGCCACGTCGGGCTGTACGTGGGGGACGGCTCGATCGTCCACGCCCCGCGCCCGGGGCGGACGGTGACCGTCGCGGGGGCCGGTTCGATGCCGATCCTCGGGGTGGTGCGGCCGGACGCGTGAGGCCGGACACAGGGGCGGCGGCCGCCCGTGACCGCGGCCACGTGACCCACCGCACGCCTCTCGGCCACCAAACCTGCCGCCGACGTGACGTTCGTCATTCCCGCGCCCCATCCACCCTGCCCAACTGCGGTACGGATCGCGGCATATGACAGTGGCCTGAGATCAAGCGGCGTGCTCCACACCATTCCGCTGCGGCGCCTTCTGCCGCTATGGTCCCCGTCGGTGGGTCGAGGTCCCTCGTCCCCGCCATGCCCTCGGGGGGAGGGAAGGAACCCAACACGATGCCCGTACCCGTACCGCGGCAGAGAGCGATCCCGGCCGTGGAGTGCGGTCAGGCGCAGGCCGCCCCCGCAGTCGGTGGCCCCTCCAAGGAAGAAGCCCCGCGCACGGACGACCGGAACGACGCCCGCGACGAGGCGATCGGGACGACGCCGGTCGGCGACGACGCCACGCCCGGCGGCGCCCCCTCCGGCGTGAGCGCCGCCGCCCACCCCACCAACCTCACACTGCTGCTGATCGAGGACGACCCCACGGCCGCCCCGATCGTGCCCGGTCTGCTGGACTCGTCCGGCAAGCCGATCCGCGTGCGCACCGCCCGCAACCTCACCGAGGCCGAGCGGCTGCTCACCGACGACGTCCACTGCATCCTGCTGGACCTCGCCCTGCCCGCCCCGGGCCGCGCCGACGAGCACGACGAACTCGCCGTGCTCCGGCACGTGCTGCGGCTCGCGCCCCGGCACGCCGTGCTCGCGCTGACCGCGTCCGGCGACGCCGAGCGCGGGGCCGAGGCGGTGCGGGTGGGCGCCCAGGACTACCTGTTCCGCGACGAGCTGGACGGACGGCTGCTGAGCCGCGCCATCCGGTACGCGGTGGAGCGCAAACGGTCCGACACGGCCGAGCGGCGGCTCGCCGAGGGCAGGCTGCGCGCCCAGGAGAACGCCCGCCTGGAGCGCGGACTGCTGCCCACGCCCCTGCTGGACGGCTCCCCGCTGCGCTTCGCCGCCCGCTACCGCCCCGGCCGCTCCCGCGCGCTGCTCGGCGGTGACTTCTACGACACCGTCCGCACCCCGGACGGCACGGTCCACACCATGATCGGCGATGTCCGCGGCCACGGCCCGGACGAGGCCGCCCTCGGGGTGGAGCTGCGGATCGCCTGGCGGGCGCTGACCCTGGCCGGGCTGTGCGGCGACCAACTGCTGAACACGCTTCAGCAGGTGCTGGAGCACGAACGCGACGACGACGAGATCTTCGCGACGCTGTGCACGGTGGACATCGCGCCCGACGGCCGCCGTGCCGGCCTGTGCCTGGCCGGCCACCCGGCCCCGCTGATCGCCCGCCCGGACCAGCCGCCCCGGCTGCTGCCCTACGACAACAACGGCCCCGCCCTGGGGCTGCTGCCGGGCGCCCGCTGGCCGCGGACGCAGGTCGAGCTGGGCGCCGCGTGGAGCCTGATGCTGTACACCGACGGCCTCATCGAGGGACGCGTCGGGGACGGCAAGGAGCGGCTGGGGCAGGACGGCATGGTGGAGATGATCGGCCGCCAGCTCGCGTCGGGCCTGCACGGCGAGAACCTGCTGCGGGCGGCCGTCAACGAGGTCCGCGAGCTGAACGGCGGCGAGCTGACGGACGACGTGGCGGTCGTCCTGCTGGACCGGGTGCCTTAGCGCTCCGCTGGGGGTGCCGGGATCGGGTTGCGCCGATGGGGGCCGAGGGGGGTGCGTGGTGTGCCGGGCGCGGGTCGTTCGGGGCTGGTCGCGCCCACGCGGCGGAGCCGCGTGACGAGGCCGCCCCGCGCCCCTCGGGGGCGGCGCCCCCTCGAAAAGCTTTTCAGCGAAGCGCTTTTCAGCGGCCGCCGTTGTACGGACCGTACGGGCCGTCGCTGCTGGAGCCGCCCCGGCGGCTGCGGCCGCCGCCCGGCAGGGAGCGGAGGGCGGGCCGGACGTCGACCATGTACACGATGGTCGCGATCAGGCCGATGATCGGCAGGAACGACAGGATGTTGAAGATCAGGTTCACCACGAAGGCGAGCCCGAGGACGATCAGCCAGAACGGCTTGGTCTGCTTGTCCGCGGCACGGTAGCCGTCCTCGCGGCGGATGGCCGCGTCGAACAGCGCGAAGCCGCTGAACACGATCAGCGCCAGGCTCAACAGCGACATGAACCCGGCGAACCCCTGCATCAGCACTACGTCCACCACCCGACTCGGCACGGCTCGTCCTTACGCGGCCACCGTACCCGCAACCACGCTTCCGTCACCCGTACAACGGGCCGGGCACCCTCCGAGTGCCCGGCCCGTGGCCGTATCCCCGAGCGATCCGCGCGCGGGGGTGTGCCCGTGTCCTCACTCGGCCGGCGGGGTCGTCTTCTTCGCGGTGGTCTTGCGGGCGGCCGGGGTCTTCTTGGCGGGGGCGTTCTTCGCCGGGGCAGGCTCGGCCGCGGCTTCGGCGGGCTTCGGCTCGTCCTCGACCTCGACCGGCTCGGGCTTCGGATCGTCCTTGCCCTCGACGACGATCGCCAGTTCCTCGATCTCCTCGGCGGCCTCGCCGCGCCAGGTCCGCACGGCCTGCTCGCCGTGCTCGGCGACCTTCTCGTAGGTCTCGCGGGCCTTCACGGCGTACTCGGCGGCGACGCCGACACTGCGCAGCGCGAGGTCCTGGGCGGTCTCGCCGAACTTCTTCAGGTCGGCGTCGAGGGTGCTGCTCAGCTTCTTCAGGTCGCCGTCGAGGGCGCCGAGGAACTCGCCCACCTTGGTCTGGAAGGTCTCCTGCGCCTCCTTGGCCCTGGCTCCGGCCTCCTTCGCGCGGGCGGCGGCCCGCTCCTGGACGGCCTTGGGGTCGGTGTTGCGGACCGCCTCGAACCGGGCCGGCGCCTCGGTGCGCAGCTGCTCGACCAGGCCCGGCACCTTCTTCGCCTGCTGGAGGGCCAGGTCGGCGGTGCCGGCCGCGAAGTAGAGGGGGGTCGGGTCGCTGAGGGTCTTGCGCAGGTCGTCGGTGATGGCCATGGTGATGGTCCTCCCGTGGTCGCGTTCGTCGCGTTGTTCGCGTTCGTGGATGTCGGTCGGTGCGGGTCCGCAGTCGGGCGGCCGGTCCACCGGTCCGGTCAATCGGCCTTCCGCTGCGGATCGTCGTCGGTGCCACCGGCCGTGCGGGGGTCGTCGACGGTGCCACCGGCCGCGCGGGGGTCGTCGACGGTGCCACCGGCCGTGCGGGGGTCGTCGACGGTGCCACCGGCCGTGCGGGTGTCGTCGTCGGGTACGGCGGCGTCGTCCTGGGCGTCCACCGCGCCGTCGCCGACCGCGAATCCGTTCTCCTTGCGGAAGGACTCGTAGATCTGCAGCAGCGCCTGCTTCTGCGGCCCGGTCAGCGTGGGATCGGCGAGGATGACGGCTCGCGTCTCGACCTCGTCCCGGTCCCGTTCGGCATCGAGGATGCCGGCGCGCACGTACAGCGTCTCGGCGGAGATCCGCAGCGCCTTGGCGACCTGCTGCAACACCTCCGCGCTGGGCTTGCGCAGCCCGCGCTCGATCTGACTCAGGTACGGATTGGACACCCCGGCGGCGTCGGCGAGCTGCCGCAGCGAGAGCTGGGCGTTTCGCCGCTGCTCGCGCAGGTACTCGCCGAGATTGCCGACCTTGAGCGATGCCATGCCTCCAGCGTGCCCCACCGTCGCTAACAATTGCAAGCACCTGCTTGCAGAAGTGTGTCGCGCCGTCGTCGCACCCCGGGCCCGCCCGAGGCCGGGGTGACCTGTCTCGCTGGAGGTGGGCCAGTCTCGGTGTATCCGAGCCATCTGGCTGTGTGTCTCGGTCAACCTCGGCCATCTGCTGTTCTGTCTCGCTCTTTCTGAGCCACTGCCGCGCCGGGCTGTCTACGGTCGTCGTACATGGACAGCGCCGGGTGGGGGTGTCTGATGGAGGCTGAGGACTTTCGGCTGGAGTACGTCGACGCTCGCGGTGACCTGCATGAGGGGCCGCTTGAGGTGATGTGGCCGACGCGTTTCGAGGCGGCCGGGCAGGTGCGGACGTTCCCGTCGTACCCCGGTCAGCGCAATTTTCCCGGCTGGTACTGGGCTGCGACGTGTGCCGAATTGGTGGGTTACGAGTCGTGGGTGGAGCTCGGTCAGCTGATTCGGCTGGACTGTGATCCGGGTGTGGTGGCGATGGCGTCGCAGCCGTTCCGGCTCTCGTGGCGGTCTGACGGCCGGGCTCGGCGGACCAGCCATACCCCGGACTACTTCGTGCGCCGTCGGGACGGCACCGGTGTGGTGCTGGACGTGCGTCCCGACAACCGGATCGAGCCCGAGGACGCGGTGAAGTTCGAGGTCACGGCAGCGGCCTGCGCGCGGGTGGGCTGGGGTTTCGAGCGGGTGGGCGTGCTCGATCCGGTACTGGCGGCGAATCTGCGCTGGTTGTCGGGCTACCGGCATCCGCGAGTGCGGCGAGAGCCCGTGGCGGCTGAGTTACGGGCGGCGTTCGCCCGGCCTCGGGCTCTGTGGGCAGGCGTCCGTGCGGTGGGTGATCCGATCGCCGTGCTGCCGGTGCTCTTCCATCTGCTCTGGCGCCGGGAACTGGCGGTGGAGCTGGAGGCCGGTCTGATGTCGGCGGCCACGCAGGTGAGCCCGGTGCCCGTGGTCGCGGAGGAGGTGGGAGGGGATGCCGACGCGTCCGCGGCTGCTGTCGCTGGGTGACAGGGTCCGCTACGACGGGCGGGAGCACACGGTTGCCGCCCTGCACGGCACGTCGGTGCGGCTGGTCGATGACGCCCAGGCCGTCGGCGTCGTGCTGCTGGGACACCTGCTGGCGTCGGAGGGTTTCACCGTGCTCAGCACCGCGCTGAGCCGCCCGCCGCTGCCGGAGGCCGGGGTGCTGGAGGGGCTGCCGGAGGAAGCGGCACAGCGGGCTGAGTGGTGGCGGCGGCATCTGACCGAGCTGCTCACCGGCCGGCAGGACGCCGATACCAGCGGCCCGGTGCGGGCCGAGTACGACCCGACGGTGCACTCTCTGCGGCAGCGGGAGCTGACCAAGGTGGCCGAACTGCGGGACTGCGGTGAGGAGGTGGGGCTGAGCACGCTGCGCCGGATGCGGTCCCGCTTCGAGAACGAAGGGGTGGCGGGCCTGGTCGACGGCAGGCTGCGCAAGCCCGCCACCGGAACGAGCCGGGCCGATCCCCGGGTGGTCGAAGCGATCGCGAAAGTCGCGGGCAGCCGGAGGGACGAGTCGACCGTCTCCGCGCAGGTGCTGCGGCGCCGCGTCGAACGTCTCCTGGTCGCCGAGCACGGTGATGGAGTGGTCCGGATGCCGTCGAGGGCGGCGTTCTACCGTCTGCTGGAGGCGGTCTCGGCCGGGCAGCATCTGTTCGGTTCGGCCCGCACCCGCCGCTCGCTGGGCAAGCAGCCGAAGCGGATGTTCGGGCAGTTGACGGCGGCCCGTCCCGGCGAGGTGATGGAGATCGACTCCACGCCGCTGGATGTCATGGTCATCCACGATGACGGGACGGTGGACCGCTGCGAACTGACCGGGCTGATCGACCTGGCCACCCGGACGCTGGCCTCGGTGGTGCTGCGGCCGTCGACGAAGGCGGTCGATGCCGCGCTGCTGCTGGCCCGTGCGATGACGCCGGAACCGGTGCGGCCCGGCTGGTCCGACGCTCTGCGCATGTCGCGCTCCGTGCTCCCCTACGCTTCCTTGTTGTCGCTGGACGAGCGGCTGGACAAGGCCGCCGCGATCCCGGTGATCGTTCCGGAGACGGTGGTCAGCGACCACGGCAAGGCGTTCATCTCGGACAACTTCCGCAATGCCTGCCGCCACTTGGGGATCTCGTTCCAGCCCGCGCACCCGGACACCCCGACCGACAGGCCGCACATCGAGCGGACGCTGGGCTCGGTGTCGACCATGTTCGCCCAGTACGTGGCCGGCTACACGGGTCGCAGTGCCGAGATGCGGGGCAAAGATTCTTCCGCGCAGGCGGCCTGGTCCATCCACGAGCTCCAGGAACTGCTCCAGGAGTGGATCGTCGTCTGGCAGGCCAGGCCGCACGACGGGCTGCGCGATCCGCTGATGCCGGACCGGCCGCTGAGCCCGAACGAGAAGTACGCCGCGCTGGTGTCAGCGGCGGGATACGTCCCCGTCGCGCTCAGCCCGCAGGAGTACATCCAGCTGATGCCCCGTGAATGGCGGGTCATCGGCCGCAGCGGGGTGCGGATCAACAACCGTACTTACGACGCCCCCGGACTCACGCCTTTCCGGCGTCAGGCCTCGGGGACGGGTCCGGACGGCAGGCTCTGGGAGGTCCACTACGACCCCTACGACATCTCCTGCGTCTGGGTACGCAATCACCACGGCACGGGCTGGATCACCGCGACCTGGCGCCACCTGCGCACGTCTCCCGTCCCGATGGGCGAGCTGGTCTTCGACCGGGCCCACCAGATCCTGACCGAACGCGGGCAGCGCAAGCCGGACGAGGATGCCGTCGCGCAGGTGGCGGCAGCGCTTTTGGACCGGGCCTCGGACGGGCCCGGTGACGAGCCTGGCCGCCGGGCGGCGGGGAGGGACCGGCCGGCCCGGCGGCGCGACCGAAAGGTCGCTGCCCGCACCCGGGCCACCAGCGAACCCGCCTGGCCGCGGCCAGCACCCGCGCCGGAGCCGGAACCGGAGGACGAGGACGAGGAGGTCGGCGAACTCGCCGATGTCGTCCCGCTGGAGATCTTCGATGCGCGCAAGGAGGCCGAGAAGTGGTGGTGAACGCTGCGGAGCCGGGCGGGGATGAAACCGGTCTGCCTGATGACCGGGCCGATCCCTCCACCCGGCTGGAGGGCTGGCGGCGGTTCGTGGAGGCTGATCCGGCTGTCTTCGAGCTGCTGCCCGATCGGCAGTGGCAGGCCCTGTCCCCACAGCTGCGGAAGACCTACGACGAGGCCCGGATCGCCTATCACTCCGAGCTGCAGGTCGTGCGCACGTCCACGGTCAAGGAGATCGCGCATCAGGGACGGCTGCTGACTCTGCTCAACCAGCGTGAACACGGCGCCCGTCGCGGGATGATCGTCTCCGGCCAGTGGACGACCGGGAAGACCACGGCGCTGAAGCAGCTCGGCCGCACCCACGAACTGCGTGTCCAGCAGCGGTATCCGGGCAGCGACCGCATTCCTGTTGTCTACATCACTGCCCCGCCCAAAGGCTCTCCGCGCAAACTCGCCCTGGAGTTCGCCCGGTTCCTGGGCCTGCCCGTGATCAACCCGCGGCACAACACCATCGATGTCACCAGCGCCGTCTGCCAGGTGATGATCGAGGCACGCACGGACCTGGTGCTGGTCGACGAGATTCACCTGCTCAATCACGCGACCACCGTCGGCGAGGACCTCTCCGATCACCTGAAGTACTTCACCGAGCACCTACCGGCGACCTTCGTCTATGCCGGTATCAACGTCGAGAAGTCCGGGCTGTTCACCGGGATCCGCGGCAAGCAGCTCGGGGGCCGCTGCATCCTGGTCCGCACCGGCGCCTTCCCCCGCAGCACCGAGTGGAAGGCTCTGATCGCCTCGCTGGAGAGCACACTTCGCCTGCACCGCCACACGCCCGACACCCTGGCCGGTCTGTCGAAATACCTGCACCAGCGAACCGGAGGCATGATCGGGAGCCTCTCCCACCTGATCCGGGCCGCGGCGATCTCCGCCGTCCTCGACGGCAGCGAGCGCATCACCAAAGCCTCCCTGCGCAGCATCCGGATCGACCACAACAGCGAGTCGGATTCCCCGCCCGACGCGGGCAGGGAAGCGGGGTGAACAGTCCGTTCGAGGCCGTCGTCTTCCGTCCGCTGCCGCGTCCGCTCAAGCCCTTCCCGCAGGAGACCGAAGCCTCGTTCCTGGACCGCCTCGCCACGGCCAACGCGATGCCCGTCCAACGCCTTCAGCGGCCTTCCCACTGGCTGGAATCCCGCCTGGATCCAGTCGGCCGGCTCAGTGTCCTCAGCGGACAGCCCCGGGCCTCGATCCAGTACGCGATCCCCCGCTGGGAGAGACAGTCGTGGAACATTCCGCAAGGTCCCTTCGCCGTGACTCCCCGATGGGCGTGCCGGCGCTGTGTCGCCCGCAGGACCGGCACCCCCGGCCAAGGCGTCATGGTCTGGATGTCGAAACTCCACGACCAGGTCTGCATCCCCCATCGCCTCTGGATCGGCCGGGCCGTCGAAGCCCCCGCCTACCAGTTCGACCTTGCTGATCTGCCGGAGATCGTCGCCGCCCAGAAACGTCACTACCGGCTCCTTCGCCGCTACGGCCCCGACGTGGTCAACATCTGCTACGAACAGACCTCCCGCTTCTGGACCACCCTCCTGCAGCACGGCTACCGGATCAGCGACCTCACGCGGCGGCTCGCCCGGCTCCAGCCTCGCCCCGCCCGCACTGTCCGGCCGTGGGATCCCAAGCGCTATGCGGCGATCTATCCCGAGATAGTCAAGGCCATGGTGTTCTACGCGGCTCCGCGCTGGCGCGGCCTGGCACTCTCCGGCGTGGATGAGGACTTCCGGTCCTTCCACGCGGAGTTCGTCCGGCGGCTCCCCAACGAAAGCTCCCTCCGCACCACCGCCAAGCCGTGGTTCATCCACCAACTCCGCATGATCGCGCACACCATTCAGGACGCCGCTGACAGAACGCCCTCGCCGGTCTGAACAACAGCAGTGAAGCTGCGGTCTCAGCGGAAGGCTGCACCATTTTCCGACGCCCACTGCTGGAACGATCTTGCTGCGGACCCGGTGACCCGCAGAACGGTGTCGCGCACCTTCAGCAATTCGTCATTGACGTCCCCGCCCATCAAGTCGAGGACGGCATCCGCGGTCTCGTCTCCCATAAAGGAAGCCATCTGCCGGTGGGCTTCCTCCCGGCTGATCTCCATGAGGGCCACCTCCCGCCCCACCGCTGCAGCGATGGCCGCGACCTGCCGTCGGACGGTGATGCACTCCGGCCCGGTCAGTGCATACGTCCGCCCCTGGTGGCCCGGCTCGGTGAGCGCCGCACGGGCCACCGCCGCGATGTCCGCAGGGTGGATGGTCGGGAGACCGATGTCCGCATACGGCGCTCGGACCACGTCCTGATCGCGAATCGACTGCGCCCACCACAGGGTGTTCGAGGCGAACTGCGTCGGCCGCAATATGGTCCAGGCCATGCCGCTGTCCTTGAGTAACCGCTCAACAGCCAGGTTCTCGCCGACCGCCGGCAGATGTGGATGAGTCTGCACCGTGATCGACGACACGAGCACCACATGCTCCACACCTGCCTGCCGAGCAGCCGCCAGGACCTCCGCTTCCCCACCCATACCCGACAACAAGAACAGGGAGCGCGCTCCCTCCAGCGCGGGCTTCAGAGAATCCGCCTGCGAGAGATCACCCTCAACGGCTTCGATCCCTTCAGCGAAAGAGACCCGTCCCGCATCACGAGTCAGACCTCGCACAGGCGCGGCGCCGGCCACCTGCAACTCCCTCAGCAGAGCACTTCCAATGTTCCCGGTCGCGCCGGTCACGAGGATCATCGTCATCTCTTCCTGTCGTCAGCCGGTGATCACGTTCACAGCACGCTAAAACCTCAACCTCACTTGGGGTCAAGGAGCAGCCCCACTGGGGCAGGTTGACTGAGACGAATCCGGCACCGGCGTCTCGGTTGACCTGAGCCACCGCAGGCCACCGCCTCGCGGTGGCTCAGGTCAACCGAGACAGGACAGCGAACGTCGGGACGGCGCGACCGCCGGGTCGGCCGTCTATCCGCGGTCCGAGGGCGGCTCGGCGGTGCCGCCCGGGGTCTCCTCGGCTTTGGTGTGGAGGATCTCGCGGGCCTGCTCGGCGGCGCGGGTCATGCTCTCGCCGACGAAGTCGAGGAAGCGGGCGACGTTCTCGAGGCGGACGCCGGCCGGGGTGCCGGGACCGAGGACGCCGACGCCGTGCCGTGCGGTCTCGACGATGTCGGCGGTGGACCGCGCGCTGGCGATCATCGACTGGTACCAGATGTCGTCGTCGACGACGTAGCGCTCACGGCGGCGTTCGTCGCGTTCCCGGCGGGCGAAGCCCTGGCTCTCGAGGAACGCGATCGCCTTGGAGACGGACGCCGGGCTGACCTGGAGGCGCTGGACGAGTTCGGACGCGGTGAGGCTGCCGGTGTCGGTGAGGGTCAGACAGGCCATCACCCGGGCCATCATCCGGGGCATGCCCGACGCCATGAGGACGGTGGTGAACGTCTCCTCGTACTCGCGCACGGCCCCGGCGTCGCGCCCATGGACCTGCGGGAGCGCCTCCGTCCCTCGGGGCGCGGCCTGCCCGCGCCGGTGGGCGCGGCGTTCGGTGGCGCGGTGGGCCAGGTCGGCGCGGTAGGCGGTGGGACCGCCGTTCCGCATCACCTCACGCGTGATCGTCGAGGTCGGACGATCGATGCTTCTGGCGATCTCCGCGTAGGCGAGGCCGTCGGCCAGCCCCAGCGCGATCTGCCGGCGTTCCTGCTGGGTGAGTCTGCCTCCCGGCATCGCGATCTCCTTCGCACTCCTCGGAGCCTCCAGCATAGCGTTCACCTTCACCCCATTGCAACGACACCAGCCCGGCCGTTGCGTTAGCTTCGAAGCCCGTTGCAACGATTATGCAGCTTTCACCTGCACTAATGACTTCCATATGCAACGACGTCGTTGTGAGATCAGTGAATGCAACGTAGCGTTTCCCGCATCGGAAACGACGAGCCGAAGGAGAGCACCATGCAGAAGTTCCAGACCCCCGCCCCGATCTCCGCCGTCCTCGACCTCCCCGCGGGCCGCATCCGGTTCATCGCCGCCGACCGGGCCGACACCGTGGTCGAGATCCTCCCCGCGGACGCCTCGAACGACCGTGACGTGAAGGCGGCGGAGCGGATCGGGGTCGAGTACGGCGACGGCGTCCTGCGGATCGAGGCCTCACCCGCGAAGAACCGGATCCTCGGCGCTTCCGGCTCCGTCGAGGTGACCGTGCGGCTGCCCGCCGGCTCCCGTGTCGAGGCGAAGGCGGCCGCCGCCGAGTTCCGGGGCGTCGGACGGCTCGGCGACGTCGCCTTCGAGGGCGCGCAGGGCCCGGTCAAGCTCGACGAGGCCGCGAGCGCCCGCCTCACCGTCCTCGCCGGCGACGTCTCGGTCGGCCGCCTGGGCGGCCCCGCGGAGATCAGCACCCAGAAGGGCGGCATCCGCATCGCCGAGGCCGTGAGCGGCACGGTCACCCTGAGCACCCAGCAGGGCGACATCTCGGTCGGCGCCGCCCGCGGAGTCTCCGCCTCGCTGGACGCCGGCACCGGCTACGGCCGGATCGAGAACGCGCTCAGGAACACCGACGGCGCCGCCGGCCTGAGCATCCACGCGACCACCTCCCACGGCGACATCGCCGCCCGCAGCCTCTGAAGGAGAACCCCGTCATGACCGACCTGGCCATCGCGGCGAACGGTTTGCGCAAGTCCTACGGCGACAAGGTCGTGCTCGACGGCGTCGACCTGAACGTCGCCGAAGGAACGGTCTTCTCCCTGCTCGGCCCGAACGGCGCCGGCAAGACCACCGCCGTCAAGATCCTCTCCACCCTCGTCACCGCCGACGCCGGCACGGTGCGCGTCGGTGGCCACGACCTCGCCGCCGATCCACAGGCCGTGCGGGCCGCGATCGGCGTCACCGGGCAGTTCTCCGCCGTCGACGGCCTGATCACCGGCGAGGAGAACATGCTCCTCATGGCGGACCTGCACCACCTCTCCCGCAGCGAGGGACGGCGGGTCACCGCCGAACTCCTTGAACGGCTGGACCTGGTGGACGCCGCGAAGAAGCCCGCCGCCGGCTACTCCGGCGGCATGAAGCGCCGCCTCGACATCGCCATGACCCTGGTCGGCCGCCCGCGGATCATCTTCCTCGACGAGCCCACCACCGGCCTCGACCCGCGCAGCCGCCACACCATGTGGCAGATCATCCGCGAGCTGGTCACCGGCGGCGTCACCGTCTTCCTCACCACCCAGTACCTGGAGGAGGCCGACGAGCTCGCCGACCGCATCGCGGTGCTCGACGGCGGCAGGATCGCCGCCGAGGGCACCGCCGACGAGCTCAAGCGGCTGATCCCCGGCGGCCACGTGCGGCTGCGCTTCACCGACCCGGCCGCGTACCGGAGCGCCGCCTCCACCCTGCGCGAGGTCGCCCGGGACGACGAGTCTCTGGCGCTGCGCATCCCCAGCGACGGCAGCCAGCGCGAGCTGCGCTCCCTCCTCGACCGGCTGGACTCCGCCGGCGTCGAGGCGGACGAACTGACCGTGCACACCCCCGACCTCGACGACGTGTTCTTCGCCCTGACCGGCCCGGCCGGCGTCCCCGACCAGCCCAAGGAGAACGTCCGATGAGCTCCCTCTCCCTCGCCCTGCGCGACTCCTCCACGATGCTGCGCCGCAACCTCCTGCACGCGCGGCGCTACCCGTCCCTCACCCTGAACCTGCTGCTCACCCCGGTGATGCTGCTGCTGCTCTTCGTCTACGTCTTCGGCGACGTGATGAGCGCCGGCATCGGTGGCGGCGGCGCCGACCGCTCCGACTACATCGCCTACCTGGTGCCGGGCCTGTTACTGATGACGATCGGCAGCACCACGATCGGCACCGCGGTGTCCGTCTCCAACGACATGACCGAGGGCATCATCGCCCGCTTCCGCACGATGGCGATCCACCGCGGCTCCGTGCTCGTCGGGCACGTCGTCGGCAGCGTGCTGCAGTCGGTCGTCAGCGTGGTCCTCGTGGGCGCCGTCGCCGTGGCCATCGGCTTCAGATCCGCGGACGCCACGGCCCTGGAGTGGCTGGCGGCGTTCGGGCTGCTCGCACTGTTCGCCACCGCGCTCACCTGGATCGCGGTCGGCATGGGCCTGATCAGCCCGAACGCCGAGGCCGCCGGCAACAACGCGATGCCGCTGATCTTCCTGCCGCTCATCTCCAGCGCCTTCGTCCCGGTCGACGCGATGCCGGGCTGGTTCCAGCCGATCGCCGAGTACCAGCCCTTCACGCCGGCCATCGAGACCCTGCGCGGGCTGCTGCTCGGCAGCGAGATCGGCCACCACGGATGGCTCGCGGTCGCCTGGTGCCTGGGCCTCACCGTGCTCGGCTACTTCTGGTCGGCCTCGAAGTTCGGCCAGGACCCGAGGTAACCGCCATGACAGCGCCTCGGGACGGGCGTACGGGTACGTCTCACCAGGGCACCCCTCTCCCCTCCACCACCACCAGCCGCGACACCGCCCGGGTCAGCACCACGTACAGCCGGTTCAGCCCCCTCTCCTCCGCCTCCGCGATCGCGACCGGTTCCACGGCGACGACATGGTCGTACTCCAGGCCCTTGACCGCGGTCGCGGGGAGGACCGTCACACGGGTGCTCGCGTCCTCGGGGCCGGAGGCGGTGGCAATGCCGGCCCCGGTGAGGGCGTGACGGATGCGGGGCGCGTCGGCGTCTGCGGTGATGACGCCGACGGAGCCCTGGTGGCCGAGGGCGTCGCGGACCGCGGCCACCACCGCCCCCGGCAGGTCGCCGGCCGCCCGGACGACGGCGAGTTCACCGTCCCGGCGCAGGGAACGCGCGGGCGGCACGTCGGTGTCGAGGCGGGCCAGGAGCCGGTTGGCGAGCGACAGGACCGGGCCGGGGACGCGGTAGCCGGTGGTCAGCGGGACCACTTTCGCCTCGGGCTTGCCCAGATGGGTCAGGAGGTCCCGCCAGGAGCGCGCGGCCCACGGCGTGGTGCCCTGTGCCAGGTCGCCGAGGACCGTCATCGAGCCGAAGGGCACGCGGCGGGCGATGGCCCGGCACTCCATCGGGGAGAGGTCCTGCGCCTCGTCGACGACGACATGGGCGTACCCCTGGGGGTGTTCGAGGAGCCCCGCGACCTCGTCGAGCAGGACGAGGTCGGCGGCCGACCAGTGTGCGGAACGGGCGGAGCGGGGTGCGCGCGGCCGGTGCAGGGCCGCCTGCTCCCGCGGGGTCAGGACGCCGGTCGCCGCACGCGCCAACTCCCCCGGGTCGGAGAGGAGTCGGGCCACCACCTCCTCCGGGAGCGCCTTCGGCCACACCGCGTCCACGCAGGTGCTCACCGGGCGCGCCCGTTCCATCCGGCGGAGCCAGGAGGCGGGGCGCGGGCCGCCCCGCCGTTCGGCCTGCTCCTGGATCCGGCGCACGATCCGGCTGCGTACGCGCTCGCGCCCGACCTCGTACGGCGGCTCCTCGGCGAGGACGCCGGCCACGATCCGCGCGACCTCGTCGCCCGTGACCCGCCGGCGGTACGGCCCGTCCGGCACCGTGAGGCCGTCCGACCCGTCCGCCCCTCCGGCACCACCGATGCCATAGGCACCACCGGCACCACCCGCACCCCCGGGGGTCACCCCGCCGTACAGCGCCCGGCGCAGCACCTCGGCCATGCGCGGGTCGTGCTTGACGGAGGCGGCGGGCGCGGGGTCGGTGACGGTGACCGGGTGCCGGGCGATCTCGTCGGCCAGGGTCGACTGCCGTACGCCCGTCTCACCGAGGGAGGGCAGGACCTCGGCGATGTAGGAGAGGAAGGTGCGGTGGGGGCCGAGGATCAGCAGCCCGCCGCGGCGGAAGCGCCGGGGGTGGGTGTAGAGGAGGTACGCGGCCCGGTGCAGGCCGACGGCGGTCTTGCCGGTGCCCGGGGCGCCCTGCACGCACACCGACTCGGCCGGTTCCCCGCGGACGAGGTCGTCCTGCTCGGGCTGGATCGTCGCGGCGATGTCGCGCATCGGGCCGACCCGGGGGCGTTCGATCTCGCGGGCGACGATGGCGCTCGGCCCGGCCTCCCCGCGTCCCAGGTGCTCGTCCTCCAGGCCGGTCAGATCGGCGGAGTCGCCCCGGCTGCCCGGCGCCCAGCCGAACCGGCGGCGGACGGCGACGCCCTGCGGGTCGCGGGCGCTCGCCTGGTAGAAGGGGCGCGAGACGGGGGCGCGCCAGTCGACGACGAGCGGCGGGGCGGCGGGGTGCACGCCGACGCGGACGCGGCCGATGTGGTGGCTGAGGCCGGCGTGCTCACCACCGGTGCCGTCCGCGAAGTCCAGGCGGCCGAAGAAGAGGGGGCCTTCGGGGAGTTCCCGCAGCGCCTTGGCCCGGCTGCGCAGCCCGTACCCGAGGACCTCGGCGTCGGCACCGGAGGCGGAGACGTCCTCGCCGGTGACGACCTGGAGGTCGGCACCCGCCAGCATCCCGGCGAGGGCCGACCGGCAGGCGTCGTGGTGGGCGCGTTCCCGCAGGAGTGCCGCGTGGAGGGCGGGGTCGTCGAGCGGGCGGGCACCGGCAGGACGGTCGTCGACGGGGGTGTCGGCGGTGGAGGGGGGTCGGTCGCCCTTCGGGGCGGGGAGGGGTGACGTCATGGAACGAGCGTACCCAGAAAATGTAACTCAGTTAATTTTTTTACGCAGTCACGCATGGTGCCGAGGCGCGGGGTGAGGCCCGACCGCGGCCGGCCGAGGCGGGAGGACACAGGTCGCCATCGATCCGGTCAGCGGATCGATGGCGACTCACATCTCGTCCAGCGGCCGGGCCAGCCGCGGCAGTCCCGCCTCCAGCACCGCGAACGCCCGCTCCGCCGCCGCCACCGCCTCCGGCCGTACGTCCTCCACCCGCTCCCCCGCCGCGATCCGCCGCCAGTTCTCCTCGGCGAGGATCCGCCGTACGGCGACGATCTGGCCGGCCGCGAGCCGGGCGTCGAGGTCGCCGCCGAGGGCGTCGGCCAGGGCGGTCTCGGACCGTTCCAGATGGGCGTGCAGGCGGGCGACCAGTGCGGGGGTGCCGTAGAGGAGGGCGTGGAAGGCGCGGACCTCGGGGTGGTCGTTGAGGCCGGTGACCGGGTCGGCCGCGGCCAGGCCCGCGAGGAAGTGCCGGCGCAGGGCGGCCAGCGGCGCGGCCCCCTCGTCCCGCGCCCCGGCGACCACCTCCGCCGCCTCCCGCTCATGGTCGGCGATCCGGTGCAGGACGAGGTCCTCCTTGGCCGGGAAGTACCGGAAGAGGGTCGGCTTGGAGATCTCCGCCGCGGCGGCGACCTCGGCGACGGACACCGCGTCGAAGCCCCGCTCCACGAAGAGGCGGACGGCGATCTCCGACACGGTCCGGTACATCCGCCGCTTCTTGCGCTCACGCAGGCCGGTCTCGCTCATGGGGGGAGCCTAGATCCCCGACGGGCGACACCGGGGCGCTGGGGCGCCGGGGCGCCGGGCGGCCGGGGCACCGGGGCAGCCGAGGCAGCCGGGGCGATCAGCCGACGCGGGTGCGCCCCGGGTCGGTCCGCCGCAGCTCGGTGAGCACGTGTTCCAGCGACGTCACGACACGGGTGACCCCCGCGTCCCTCAGCCGCGCGGCCTTCGCCTCGCCCCGCGCGTATCCCAGGAAGGGGACCCCGGCCTCCGTCGCGGCCATGGCGTCCGCGGGCGAGTCGCCGATCGCCAGCGCGTCGCGGGGTGGCGCGCCCAGGGCGGCGAGCGCGCGACGCAGGGTGTGCGGGTGCGGTTTCAGGTGGCCGAGGACCGCCGTGCGGCCGTGGACGTGGGAGGCGAAGCAGGACGTCAGGCCACGGCCGGCCAGGTACGCGGCGACCGCCCGCGCGGAGTTGTCCGTGGTGATCGCCATCCGCACGCCCAGGGCCGTCCACGTGCGGATGAGGGGATCCGCGTACGCCGTGGGCATGGCGGAGGGACAGGCTCGCGTCTCCGCGCGGGTCAGCTGCTCCTCCAGCTCCGCCACCAGGTCGCCGCCCGGGTGCGCGCGGTCGACGGCCCGCAGGACGGTCCGGGGGTCCGCGGTCTGCCGCTCGGACTCCGTCAGCAGGCCGGCCAGGTCCCGTTCCCGCAGCCATCGCACCAGTGTGTGCGCCACGTCCTGCGCCGGACACCCGGCGAACAACCGGCAGATCGGCCCGTCGAAGCCCCACAGGACCACTCTCGCCCCGACGACCAGTTCCCGGAACTCGTTCGATTCAGCGGTCACTGACCGAGTGTCAGGTCCGAGGTGATGGTTTCCCAGAGGGCGTCGAACCATTTCTGGGAATCCTCCACGAACGCGGCGTCCCGTCGGCCCGTCGCCTTCCGGAAGGAGAAGAGGAGCGACTGCGCGCCCAGCACGTCGTACACGTCGAGGGTCCCCGTGTCGACGGCCTCCTCCCGCCGCATGACCGTGTAGTACGCCATCAGCGCCTCGGTCCCGTTGAGGAGGTACAGCTTCACCGGCGGGGTGAAGGGCAGCGCGCGGAAGGTCACCCGCACGTCGATGCCGTACGCCCGGCGCAGCGCCAGCAGGTTGTGCCGCAGGACGTGCCCTTGGGCGTTGCGCGTCGCGAGCCACCGGTGGTGCACCTCGTCCTCGCCGCCATGGCCCTCGATCGAGACCGGGAAGGCGAGGGCGATGTCGCGGGACGGCAGCAGGATGCGGACGTCGACCCGCTCCGGGCGGACACGGCCCTCGTGGATGTGGCGCAGCGGCTCCCCCAGGGCCAGCATGAGGCTCTCGGCGGTGAGGCAGGCCGCGTCGATCCGGACGTGCGGCACGGTGAAGGCGTCCGCGAGGCGGGGAGCCAGCGCGACCATGGTCGGCATCGGCTCCTGCCCGTACGCGTCGGGGCTCGGCGCGGCGACGCGCGGCGGGCTGCCCTTGCTCACGTCGCTGAGCAGCCCGTCGTCCTGGAGCAGCCGCAGGGCCTGGCGGACGGCGCCGCGTTCCACGCCGAACTCCTCGGCCAGTTCGGCCTGGGTGGGCAGACGGTCGCCGGCCTTGAGCTGCCCGACCCGGATGCGTTCGCGCAGGACGTCGGCGATCTCCCGGAAGCTGAGCCGCCGGCTGCCGTTCACTGCCGCACTCTCCTCGGTCACACGCCCACGGTACGGCCCTTCAGCCGCCCAGGTGCAGGTCCGAACTGATGGTCTCCCACAACGCGTCGAACCACAGGTGGGACTGCTCGACGAAGGCGCGGTCGCGCGGTCCGGCGGCCGCCTCGAAGCTGAACAGCATCGACTGGGCCCCCTCCGCGTCGTACATCTCCACGCGCTCGTCGCCGATCCCCACCTCACGGCGCCGCACGGTGTAGTAGGCGAAGAGGGTCTCCGACCCGTTGAGGAGGTAGAGCTTGACCGGCGGGGTGAAGGGCAGCGCGCGGAAGGCGACGCTCACCTCGATGCCGTGCGTGGAGCGCAGTGCCAGCAGGTTGTGGCGCATGACCTGCGCCTGCGCGTTGCGCGTCGCCAGCCACTGCCGGTGGACGGGACGGTCCTGGCCGGGGCCGTGGCCCTCGACCGGGGCGGGGAAGGCGAGGTCGATGTCCCGGGACGGCAGCAGGACGCGGACGTCGACACCGGCCGGTCTCAGCTGCCCGGCATGAATCTGGCGCAGGGGCTCGCTGAGCGTGAGGTTGAGGGTGGTCGAGGTCAGGCACACGGCGTCGATCCGGACGTGCGGGGCGGCGAAGGCCGCGGTGATCCGGGGGGCCAGGGCCACCGCGGTGGGCTGCGGCGGCGCCCAGGATCCGCCGAGGGGCCCGCCGTCCGGGGCGGCGGCGATGGTCGCCGGGCTGCCCTTCGACATGTTGGTCAGCAGCCGCTCCTCGTGCAGGACGCGCAGCGCCTGCCGTACGGTGCCGCGCTCCACGCCGAACTCCTCGGCCAGCTTGGCCTGCGTGGGCATGCGCTGGCCCGCCCTGAGCTCGCCGGTCCTGATACGGGCGCGCAGTTCGTCCGCCACCTCGCGGTACGAGCGCTGAGGCGGCCGCGGTCTCCGCCGACCGTTGACCAGGGCACTTTCCGACGTCACAGCAGAACACTACAACTTTGCGCCATCTTTCGTCAGTTGCCCGGTAGATGGTTACAAGACACTTCCAAGTCGGAACAACCTTAGTTAAGTTGGCGACCAACTCATCCAACATGGCTGTACTTCGCGAGGTTGGTCGGGCTTCCCTCCGGAGGGGAGCCGGGAGCCCGGCCGTTCAGCGCGCACACGCACAGACAGGATCGGCACAGCCACAACCGAACAACGGGCACGACCGCACAGCCACAACTGAACAACGGCACCACAGCACGTCGCTTGAACGGCGACAGCAGCTACGGATCACGCACGGCACCGCCCCGGCGGCAGGAGGGAGCTCAGAACATGTCCGGGCACCAAGGCCGCCTGGACGTACGCAGCAGGGCGTCGGCCGACCTGGCGGCGCCCGCTCGTTCTTCCCGCACGCTCCCCAGCGCCGCCAGCCGCACCGCGGACTCGTCGCCCAGCCACAGCGTCGCCAGCCCGGCCACGTCCAGCGCGAGGTCGGCGCTCTCCGTCGTCGGCGTGCAGGACCCGCCCAGCGGCGACGCCTCCAGCCGGAACCGGCCCCCGGTCAGACCGCCCGGGTCGGCCACCTCCAGCACCAGCGTCCCCTCCGCCCCGTACGTCCGCGCCTCCAGGGCCCGTACGACGTCCAGGATCCGCACCCACAACCAGTCCGCGTGCGAGGCCGTCCGCGCGGACCGCGGGTCCGGCAGCAGGAAGGGGAGCAGGTCGTCGGGGGCGCGCCAGCCGCTCTTCACCTGCGTGACCCAGTCGATCGAGCAGAGATAGCGCCACAGCGCGCGCTCGGCGGCCGGGCCCGCCGCGAGCAGCCAGTTCACGCTCACCGTGTGGTGCGGGCGCTTGTCGGGCCAGTGGTCGTCCGAGGTGTACGAGGCCAGGCCCTCGACCTCGCCGTCCGGCGAGCGGTACAGCGCGTAGAAGGGCTCGGTCCACGACGACTCGAACCGCACGGCGCCGGTGTTGAGCCGCCACCACAGCTCGCTGCGGTCGACGGCGCCCGGCTGGGCGCGGCGCACCCGTTCATGCAGGTCGGGGCCCGCCTTGCGGACGTCCTCGCCGTCGACGAGGTCGATCCGGCCGCCCGCCTCGTCCTGCCCGGAGCGGCGGGGGTCGAGGCCGGTGCGCGGTACGTCGACGGTCCACTCGGTCGCCCAGGTGGCGGGGCCGAAGCCGTACCGGCCGTAGATCGGGTACTCGGCGGAGATCAGGGTGGCGACGACGGCGCCGCGCTCCTTCGCGGCCGCCAGGTCCTGGCCCATCATGCGGCTGAGCAGGCCGCGGCGGCGGTGGGTGGCGGTGACGGTGACGCCCGTGACGGCGTTGGCCGGGACGGACCGGCCGCCGACGGCCGTGACCTGCTGGTCGAAGGACTTGAAGGTGGCCACGCACCGGCCCGCGTCGAAGGCGCCCAGGTAGCGGCCGGGAACGAACTGGGTCCGGCGGTTGCTCAGCTCGGTCTCCCCGAGCACCGGTTCGCGCAGGAAGCCGGTGTGCACGGCGCGGAGCCAGTGGGGGAACTCGTCTTCGGTGACGGGACGTATGTCGAGGGCGTCGGCTCGGTGGGTCATGACGTCACCGTAGGCGCGGTGGGGTGGGTGCCGTCGAGGCCTTTTCGGCCCGGCCTCGGGCCGCCCCCGTCCGCCCCCGCACCACACCGCCCACCGCCCACCGCTGCCGCTGCCGCCTGCCTGGTGTCCAGCCTGGCCGGTGTCCGGCTCGGCCTGGTGTCCAGCTTGGCCGGTCCACCCGGTCCACCCGGTCCACCCGGTCCACCCGGTCCACCCGGTCCACCCGGTTCACCCGGTTCACACCAGCAGGTCGTCCACCTGTGCCTCCCCCTCCCGGTACCGGCGGGTGATCTCCGCGCCGCAGCCGTCGGCCGTCCGCTGGAGGCGCTGCCGGCAGCGGGAGACCTGCTGCTCGTAGCCGACAAGGCGGGCCATCGCCTCGCGGAGCTCGGGATCGGTGCGGGCGGCGAGGTCGGAGAGCTCGACCTCGGCGAGCATGTCCGCGGCCAGCCGCCGGTACCTCTCGCTGTGCGGGGTGCCCAGGGTGACGTGGCGGGCGGAGGAACGGTGGCGGGCCGGGGCGTCGGTGAGGATCTCCGGGAGGCGGGCGACCACCGAGTCCCCGGCCGGCTCGGGCACGGCCGCCGGTACCCGGCGGGCCACCTCGGCGCGCAGGATGTCGATACGGCCCTGGAGCAGCCGTCGTACGTAGCTGAGGTCGGCCTCGTCGCGCTGCGCGTCCCGGCGCAGGGTGCGCAGCTCGGGCAGGCTCAGACAGGCCATGTCGTGTTCGGGCGGCTCCGCGGGCAGGGTGCAGGGCGGACTGTCGGTGCGCTGCACGGGCGGCCGCTGGGTGGTCGTCCCCAGCTGCCCGGTGCTTGGTGTGCTCATGTGGCTCTACCGTCCCCTCGACCGGCGTGTGGGAGCATCGTGCCACCCCAAGTGACCCCTATGTGACCGAGTGCCCCCGAACGGCCCAGATCCGGGCCAAAGGATCAAAAAGAATCCCCTGGCCGGCGGTTGCGGAGGCGCACGGCATGATGGTCCGCATGCGTGCAGTGGTGCAGAGGGTGGACGGCGCGAGCGTCGTCGTGGACGGCGAGACGGTGGGCGGGATCGCCGGCGAGGGCCTGTGCGTCCTGGTCGGGGTCACCCACGAGGACACCAAGGAGAAGGCGGCCCAGCTCGCCCGCAAGCTGTGGTCCCTGCGGATGCTGGCCGACGAGCGGTCGTGCAGCGACATCGACGCGCCCCTGCTGGTCATCAGCCAGTTCACTCTCTACGGTGACGCCCGCAAGGGCCGCCGGCCCACCTGGAACGCGGCCGCCCCCGGCGAGGTCGCCGAGCCCCTCGTCGACGAGGTGGTGGCGCGGCTGCGGTCGCTGGGCGCGACGGTGGAGACGGGCCGCTTCGGCGCGCAGATGCGGGTGTCGCTGACGAACGACGGCCCGTTCACCGTGCTGATCGAGGTGTGATCCGGTGCGGGTGATCCGGTGCGGGTGATCCGGTGCGGGTGATCCGGTGCGGGTGATCCGGATCGCCGGGTCCCGAACGCCAAGGGCCCGAACGCCACGGGCCCGAACGCCACGGGCCCGAACGCCACAACTTCGGGCCAGTTGCCCGGAGTAGTCCCCGAGTTGTTTATGGATCCCCGCCATGTGGGGATAAGTGAAGCGAAGTTGGTTGCCAACTTGGCCATGTTGGCGGAAACGCCGTCGGATCCCTGACTTCCCTGTCAGCCCAGGTGGGTCGGACCCGAGGTCCTCGGCAACCGATCACCGGGGCCTGTAGCAGCGGGCCCCGGAAGACCCGGACCGCCCCGGAGGTCACAGACCTCCGGGGCGGCAGTCGTGCTTTCCCTACGGGTGACGGTGGAGTGCCCCTCCCCTTCCCGGCGTATCCCTTTTCCCGTACCCCGGCGCGGTATTGCGCGGCCCGGCCGCTGGGCATCTCTCCGGCACGGTGCACGCGGCTGCTACCGCGGGCGCCACTCACCTGGGCTGACGAAGGGAGCGGGGCATGGGACACCACCTGCCCGGAGAAAGGGGATCCGGCTCACCACCGGAGACGAGGGACGGGGGCGCCGGCGTCGCGCGGCTGCCGATGTCCAACGCGATCGCGGCGGTGATCATCGCCGTCGCGGCGCTGCTGGGCGGCATCACGGTGCTGCTCGTGATGCCGGGGACGCTCGAGGCACTGGGCACCGCGGTGACGATCAGCGGTTCGGGCTTCACACTGGCGGCGAAGATCGCCGTTCCGCGCTGACCCGGTCCGCCGCACCGGCGCCCTGCCGGGGCCCGCCGTGCGGGCCCCGGCGGGCGACGGCCGCTCAGGGTTCGACGACGACTTCCTGGGATGCCGCCGTGCTGTCCGCGACCAGGGGGGCGTCCACCGGGACGTTCCGCTTGACCAGGGCCAGGGCTACGGGGCCGAGTTCGTGGTGGCGCGCGGACGTGGTGATGAAGCCGATCTTGCGGCCTTCGGGCCCTCCCCCACTCTCGACTTCGCTCGAGCGGGAGGTACCCCCAGCCGCCAGGCGCAGCTCGGTGCCGGCGGGCGGGAGGTGCACCTCGCTGCCGTCCAGGTGCAGGAAGACCAGGCGGCGCGGGGGCTTGCCCAGGTTCTGGACGCGGGCGACGGTCTCCTGCCCGCGGTAGCAGCCCTTCTGGAGGTGGACCGCGGTGCCGATCCAGCCCAGCTCGTGCGGGATGGTGCGGTGGTCGGTCTCGAAGCCGAGCCGCGGGCGGTGCCGCTCGACGCGCAGCGCCTCGTGGGCGAGGATCCCGGCCGCGGGGCCCGCCTTCCCGGCGTACGACTCCAGGTCGGCGCGCGGGAGGAAGAGGTCGCGGCCGTACGGCGTCTCGCGGACGACGACGCCCTCGGGCACCTCGGCGATCGAACCGGCCGGCAGGTGCACCACCGCGAACGCGTCGGTCCGGTCGGCGACCTCGACCCGGTAGAAGAACTTCATCGACTCCAGGTACGCGATCAGGGCGTCCTGGGTGCCGGGTTCGACGTGGGCCCAGACCGTCGCACCGTCGTCGACGAGGTAGAGGGCGTGTTCGATGTGGCCGTTCGCCGAGAGGATCAGCGCCTCGGTGGCCTGGCCCGCGGGCAGGTCGGTGACGTACTGGGTGAGCAGGAGGTGCAGCCAGCTGAGCCGGTCCGCACCGGAGACGGTGACGACTCCCCGGTGCGAGAGGTCGACGAATCCGGTGCCGTCGGCGAGGGCGCGCTGCTCGCGGAACAGGTCGCCGTAGTGGGCGGCGACGCCTTCGTCCACGCCCTCGGCGGGAACGGCGCCGGGCAGGGACAGCAAGGGGCTCTTCATGAAGACAAGCCTACGACTCGATAATTGAACTTTCGCTGGTCGAGCCCTTGAGCGAGCAGTCCTTGCACCGGCCGAAGATCGCGAAGTGCTTCATGTCGGTCTCGAAACCGAACGTCGCGCGCAGCTTGGCCGTGAAGTCGGCGGCGATCTGGATGTCCGCCTCGATGACGTCCCCGCAGTCGCGGCAGACCAGGTGGATGTGGTGGTGCCGGTCGGCGAGGTGGTAGGTGGGCGCGCCGTGGCCGAGGTGGGCGTGGCTGACCAGCTCGAGCTCCTCCAGGAGCTCCAGGGTCCGGTAGACGGTGGAAATGTTGACCCCCGACGCGGTCTTCCTCACTTCCACGAGGATGTCGTCGGGGGTCGCGTGCTCCAGGGTGTCCACGGCTTCGAGCACGAGTTGCCGCTGCGGGGTCAGCCGGTAGCCGCGCCGCCGCAGATCGCTTTTCCAGTCGGTGCCTTGGGTGCTCGCCACACAGGAGAGTCTAGGACCACTTGCGGATTCGAGGACTACTTGAAGAAGGCGATGCCGTCGTCGGGCATGTCGTCGGGCAGGGCCTTGGCCCAGCGCTCGACGTCCTCCGGGGTGACGACCTTCTTCAGGTGGGCGGACATGTAGGGGCGCAGCTCGACGTCGGGGGTCTGCTTCTCGCCGACCCACATGAGGTCGCTCTTGACGTAGCCGTACAGGCGCTTGCCGCCGGAGTACGGGCGGGAGGCCGCCGTCCGCGCCACCGCGTCCGTGACCAGGTCGATCTGGGGCTTCTTGTCGGCGAGCTCGCCGTACCAGATCTCGATGACGCCGTCGTCGCGGGTCATCGTGACCTCGACCTTGCGGGCGCCGTCGATCCGCCAGAAGCCGGACTCGGACTCCAGCGGCCGGACCTTGTTCCCGTCGTTGTCGAGGACCCACGTGTGGGAGTGGTACTCCAGGAAGTCACGGCCGTCGTGGCCGAAGGTGACCTCCTGCCCGAAGTTGCACTTCTCGGAGCCGGGGAAGTCGTGCACGCCCGCACCCGCCCAGCTGCCGAGCAGGAAGGCGAGCGGGACGAGGTCCTTGTGGAGGTCGGACGGAATCTCGATCATGGGTGGCAGTTCCTGGACGTGGTCGGTCAGCGCTGGCCCTGGTACAGCTTCTTCACGGTCAGCCCGACGAAGGCGAGGACGCCGACGCAGACCAGGACCAGCAGGGCTTCGAAGAAGATCTCCACGGGGTGCTCCTCGGATGAGCGTGCTTCAGGTGTGCGTACAACAGGGCCGGGCCCCAGCTTACGCGGCCGGGGCCCGGCCCTGTCCGTGAGGTGTGCCCTCACCGGGTCAGGCGAGCAGCTGGCCCTGGAGGACGACCGTCTGGTGGAAGGGGACGACGGGCATGGTGCCCTTCCGGGACTGGACGATCACCGCCATGACGTCACCGGCGCCCACGTACGCCAGGCGGACCTGCTCGGCGCCGTACGGCTTGGCCTCGACGTAGGGCGACAGCAGGAGGTGCTCGTTCAGGGAGACGTCGGGAAAGGAATCGTCCCGCTCGTACAGCTCGCCGCCGCGCGGCGGGTACACCGGGGTGGTGTAGTTGGTGAAGGCGTTGGAGAGCATCTCCTCGGTGACGGACACCGAGTCGAACCTGAGCAGGTAGACACGGGTGCCGGCGCCGTCCGGGGTGGTCCAGCCGCGGGCCGCGATGTGCCGCAGGCCGGCGTCGGCGAGGGTCTCCCCGATCCGCTCCCGGTCCTCGCTCCCGAACTCCTCCAGGAAGTCCTCCGTCGGCAGCCAGCCGTCGGAGCCGCGCAGCGCCTTGTCCTCCGTCGCGCCCTCGGGGGCGGGCAGGACGAGGGCGCGCAGGTCGGCGTGGTGGGCGTTGGTGGTGTTCGCGGCGTCGAACGGCGCGGGGCTGCCGGAGGGCAGCGGCGGCCTGGTGAGCTCCGGGTAGGCCCACCGGCCGTCCGACTCCGTCCGCAGACCCGGTACGTCCGTCCGCTCCATCCGCGTGATGCCGTACGCCGTCGACGCGCCGACCGCGGCGAAGACGGCCACGGCGGCGGTCCAGCGCAGGATGCCCCGGACGAGGGGCCGGGCACGGCGGTCCCGGCGGGCGCCGCCACCGCCGTCGCCACCATCGTCCCCCTCGGCGGCCGTGGCGGCCGTGGCGGCCTCGGTTGGCACGGTGGCCTCGGTGGCGTGCGGCGGTGTTCCGGGCATCGGCGGGGCGGTCCGCGGCGGTTCGGGGGCCGCCGCCGGCTGCGTCGTCGCGGTCGCGGGATCGGCGGGCCGTGCGGTCTGCGCGGGTTCCGTCGTCGTGACGGCCGCGTCGGCGGGCCGTGGTGTCGGCGTCGGCTCGGTCAGGCCCGTGGCCGTGTGCTGGTCGGTCATACCGCCTTCCCCGGCTCGGCGATGCGGTCGAGCTGCTCGCGCAGCAGCATCGCGACTCCCTCGGTGTCGAGTGGCTTCGCGGCCTCCGCGATGAGGGTGACCAGGACCTCGCCGACGTACGCGGAGCAGTACATCCCCTCGAGGCCGAAGTCGTCGTCGCGGGGCGGAAGGAAGCACTTCGCGTTCTTGTGGCCCTCGATCGCCGGGCCCTTGCGGAAGATGTCCATGGCGGCGAGGAAATCGCTGTAGGAGGTCGCGATGTCCCGCACCGCCGCCTTGTTGCCCATCCGGGACAACTGGATGCTCACGGTGTAGACGCCCTCGTTGTCACTCCCGGCCATGGCCTCCTCGCTGAGGTAGCTGCGCATCGCGATTCCCTCGATGCGCTGCTTGTCGATCTCCTTCTCCAGGCTCTTGCGCTGGGAACGCGGCAGGTCCTTCAGCGACTCCTTGCGCAGGGCCACGGCCCGGTCCCCGTCGAGTTGCGCGTCGGAGCCGAACTCGCCGATGTCCGGCCCCCGGGTGAGACCGTCGGTGCCGTACGGCACGAGCATCGCCGCCAGACCCGTACGGTCGCCCTCGGCCTCCTTCGGCTCCTTCGAGGACGGCGCCTGCGTCGGGAACTCCCAGACCGGCGCCCCGGCGTCCCGGTCGGCGTCCCGCACGGTGACGACCGTGTAGCCGGTCCCGGCGACCAGGGCGCCGGCCAGCACCAGGGCACCGCCGGCCGCGGCGATCCGGCCCCGGCTCCAGCCCCGGCGCACGGGCTCCGCCACGATCCCGGCGGACGAGTCGGCCGACTCGGTGGACTCGGGCGACTCGGGCGACTCGGGCGACTCGGTCAGCTCCGTCGGCTCCGTCGGCTCGATCAACTCGGTCAGCTCGGGCGACTGCGGACCGGACGGCTCCACGGCCTCCACGACCTCCACGACCTCCACGGCCTCCACCGGCTCCGGCGGCTCCGGCGGCCCGGCCGGGTCGGCCGGGTCGGCCGACTCGGCGACGGGCGCGCTCGGGTCGCTCGGGTCGCTCGGGTCGCTAGGCGCGTTCTCCTTCTCGCTCACAGCCGCTCCATCTGCCGCTCGGCCAAGTCCATGATCTTCTGCTGGGAGATCGGCTTGGTCCAGTGGACCCAGATCTCCATGGCGATGTCGCCGCGCCAGGCCAGTGCCCTTGCGCTGTACAGCGTCGCGGCCTCACGGCGGACGTACGCCATGCCGGTGCCGGTGCCCGGGACGGGCCAGCTGTCGGTGGAGTCCTTCTCCGCCCAGTACTGCTGGTTGTCGCAGTGCTCGGCGGCCGCCAGCGTCTCCTCCTGCCGGAACTGCACCAGCCGTATCTCCACGGTGTACGTGGAGCTCACCTTCCAGCCGGTGGTGGCGGCGCGCCGGAACTCGTTGCCGAGGAGATCGCCGAACGCCTGGTCCGGTTCCTCGTACAGGTCGGCGTAGCCGGCCAGATCGATCCAGCCGTCACCGCCCTCCAGCCAGTCGGCGTCCTCGGCGCCCTTCGGCTTCGACAGCAGCAGCTCGCGCAGGTCCCCGTCGGTCTTCACCCGGCGGTCCCGCGCCGCCGACAGCGGCTCGGGGGCCGGGCCCTTCGCCTGGGCGATCGCCGGCTGCGAGAGCGACGGCAGCTTCGTCGGCTCCCGGTCGGCCTGCACCAGGTAGCCGGTGCAGGTGCCGGCCACCAGGCCCAGCACGGCGGCGCCGGCGATCAGCGCGCCGGTACGCCGCCCACGTCGCACGGGCCGCCGTCCCCCGACGGCTTCCTCCGCGCCCTCGTCCCCGCCGGCCTCTACGGGCGCCTCCGGCGGCGCCCCGCCGGGTATCTCCTCGGGTTTCTCCTCGGGCAGCCCGTCGGCGCCCGCCTCGCGTAATCCCACACCGTCCCCCTCAGGACATGAAGCGCGCCTTCCGTATCGCGCTTCACAGGAGACTCATGGACAGCACAAGCAGTTGTGGGGATCTTGATTACGATTCAGGCATGGCGAAGAAGCTGGTGATCAAGGTGACGGCGGGGGCCGATGCCCCCGAGCGGTGCTCGCAGGCGTTCACGGTGGCGGCGGTGGCCGTGGCCAGCGGGGTCGAGGTGTCCCTGTGGCTGACCGGGGAGTCCGCCTGGTTCGCGCTGCCGGGGCGTGCCGCCGAGTTCGAGCTGCCGCACGCCGCACCGCTGCCCGACCTGATCGACTCGATCATGGCGGGCGGCCGGCTCACGCTGTGCACGCAGTGCGCGGCCCGGCGGGACATCACGGAGAAGGACGTGTTGGACGGCGTGCGGATCGCGGGCGCGCAGGTGTTCGTGCAGGAGTCGCTCGCCGAGGACACCCAGGCACTGGTCTACTGACGGCGTTTCCTACCGTCCAGTTCGTCCCACCACTCGTCCGACGTGGGGTCCCCGGACGGGTCGTCCCACCAGCGGTCGTCAGGGCCCCGGCGGTTGGCGGCCATCGCGGCGACCGGCGGGATGACCATCGCGACCACGCACATCCCGACGGCCACGGGGACCGACCACAGGCGTACGACGCCCCAGGCCAGGACGAAGAGCCCGATGCAGACGCCCATCATGGCGAAGTACGTGTGGCGTCGCCGTGCGTACATGCGTCCAGGGTAGGTCCGCGCCGGCGGCCCGGACAGCCCGAAGGGCCGCACCCCTGGCGTCCAACCCGCGGGGTGCGGCCCTTCGGTCGTTCAACGGTCCGTTCAGACCGCGATCGCGACCTCCGCGAGGCCGCCCTTCTGGGCGACGACCGTGCGGTCGGCGGTGCCGCCGGGAACGAGCGCACGGACGGTCCAGGTGCCCTCGGCCGCGTAGAAGCGGAACTGGCCCGTGGCGGAGGTCGGGACCTCCGCGGTGAACTCGCCCGTCGAGTCCAGCAGACGGACGTACCCCGTCACCGGCTCGCCGTCGCGGGTCACCTGACCCTGGATGGTGGTCTCACCGGGCTTGATCGTCGAGGCGTCCGGGCCGCCGGCCTTCGCTCCGCACATGGTGTTCTCCAGAAGGGGTCTGACCAGAAGGTCGGTCGGATGGGGTTACTTGTTGGCGCCGAGCTCGATCGGCACGCCGACGAGGGAGCCGTACTCGGTCCAGGAGCCGTCGTAGTTCTTGACGTTCTCCACGCCCAGCAGCTCGTGCAGCACGAACCAGGTCAGGGCCGAGCGCTCGCCGATGCGGCAGTAGGCGATGGTGTCCTTGGCCAGGTCGACCTGCTCCTCGGCGTAGAGCTCCTTGAGCTCGTCGTCCGACTTGAAGGTGCCGTCGTCGTTGGCGTTCTTCGACCACGGGATGTTGCGGGCGCTCGGGACGTGGCCCGGGCGCTGCGACTGCTCCTGCGGCAGGTGGGCCGGGGCGAGCAGCTTGCCGGAGAACTCGTCGGGCGAACGGACGTCGACCAGGTTCTGCGCGCCGATCGCGGCGACGACGTCGTCACGGAAGGCACGGATCGACGTGTCCTGCGGCTTGGCCTTGTACTCGGTGGCCGGGCGCTCGGGCACCTCGGTGCCGTCGACCAGCTCGCGGGCGTCCAGCTCCCACTTCTTGCGGCCGCCGTCGAGGAGCTTGACGTTCTCGTGGCCGTACAGCTTGAAGTACCAGTAGGCGTAGGACGCGAACCAGTTGTTGTTGCCGCCGTAGAGGACCACCAGGGTGTCGTTGGCGATGCCCTTCGCCGACAGGAGCTTCTCGAAGCCCTCCTGGTCGATGAAGTCGCGGCGGACCGGGTCCTGGAGGTCCTGCGTCCAGTCGATCCGGATCGCGTTCTTGATGTGGTTCTTGTCGTACGCGGACGTGTCCTCGTCCACCTCTACGACGGCGATGTTCTCGTCGTCCAGGTGGTCCTGCAGCCAGTCGGCGTCGACCAGGACGTCGCTGCGGCTCATGCTCGTTCTCCTCCGGGGCAGTTGCGGCGGGGGTGTGCAAGAAAGAGGGTGCGCGACCGGGCTTCACCGTCGGCCGGCGCACGGATGCCCTCGAGCGAGGGCGCCGGGAGGCGCGGAAGGCCGGCGGCGCTTCCGCTCAGGAGGCAGGGCGACAGAGCATGGCGGCGACGCGGCACAGGTCTACTGCCCGCCGCTTCGTGAGATCCGCCTGTCGCTGCATCATGCGGTCGATCGTAGGGACGGACAGGCGGGCATGTCACCGGTGTATCACGTGTTGAGACGCGATCGTCCGAATGGCGGAAGGTGAGGGCGATCCGGGAGGTCGCCGCGGGCACGCCGAAGGGGCGCGCCCACCGTCACATCTGCGGTACGGACGCAGGCGTCTCGCCCTTCGGACGAAGGTCGCCCGGCGGGGGGACCGAAGGCCAGTCCTACCCGGCCAGCCGGACGTCGGAACCCTTCACCGAGATCTGCACGCCGTTCGCTCCCGCCTCGACCGTGTCGAGCTGGATGCCGCCGGGCAGGTCGTCGATCTTCTGCTCGAAGTCGGTGATGGAACGGACCTCGTTCTCGGCGGTCTGCACACCCCCGAAGCTGGGCAGCGAGTCGGCGTGGACGCGGACGGTGTCGCCCTCGACGGCGACCGAGCTGAGGAGGGGATAGTTCTTCTTCACACCCAGCGCGGTGACCTCGACATCGACCTCGATCTTGCCGTTGCCGCCGTCGGAGAGGCCGACGACCTGGGCCGTCACCCCGGGGAAGACCTGCGTCGCCTCGGGCTTCGCGGCCTTCAGCAGCTCGGCGTAGGTGAGGGAGGCCGTACCGGTGGCGGTGGCCGCGGTGGCGGAGCTGTAGTCGCCGGAGAACTCGACGCCCTTCATGTGCGCCTCGAGGTCGTCGATGCGGATCGTGCCGCCCTCGGTGCCCGCCGCCTCGTAGGTCGGGATGCCGACCTCCACGTCGTCCAGCTCGCCGCCGACGACCTGGGTGAGAAAGGGGAAGCCGTTGATGGACACGTCCGGGGTGGCCGCGAGGTTCTCGCTCGTCTTCAGCCTGTCCGCGACCTCGCCCTCCGCGAAGTTCACGGCGAGACGGTCGGCGAGCACGAAGAGGCCGCCGAGGACCACCACGAGGACCAGCAGTATTCGAAGCGCGCGCATTGCGGTCGTTCCCCCACCCGGATGGTCTGACAGTCGGTTCATGGACGAGTCACGGTAACCCCGCGCGGAAGGGGCGCCGCCGGATTGTCGATCAGCTGTGACAGACGGCCCGGCGGGTCGGCGGCGGATCGGCGGCGGATCGGCGGCGGGTCGGCGGCGGGTCAGGACGTCCCGGCCCGCCGCCGCCGACCGCTCAGCCCAGGACCCGGCCGAGGACGTAGACGGCCGGTGCCGCGGCCGCCAGCGGCAGGGCTACACCCGCCGTGAAGTGGACGAAGCGCGACGGGTAGTCGTAACCGGCGACGCGGTGGCCGATCAGGGCGCACACCGCCGCTCCCGCGCCGAGGAACGCGCCCTTCGCGCCCATATCCGTCATCCCTCCCACGGCGATGCCCGCGCCCGCGGCGGCGAGCAGCGAGACGACCACCGACGCCGGGGTCGGCAGGGGCAGCGCGCGCGCCAGGACGGCGACCGCGACCGCGGCGGCGCCGACCGTCACCGCGTCCGGGTCGGCCCCCAGGTGGCCGGTGGCCATGATGGCGAGCGCGGCCGAGGCGACCGTCGCCATCAGGCCGTACATCCGCTCGTCGGGGTCCGCGTGCGAGCGGAGCTGGAGGATCAGGCAGAGCAGGACCCAGACGCCGAGGGTGCCGAGGATGGCGGCGGGCGCGTGGGCGCGGCCCGCGACGAGGAGCGCCGCGTCGGCGACCAGCGCGCCCAGGAAGGCCAGGGCGATGCCCTGCCGGGCCGGCCACATGCCGTTCAGCCGGAACCAGCCCGCCGCCGTCACGGCCTGGAGGGCGACCAGCGGGACGAGCAGCGCGTACGTGCCGACGGCCGCGGTACCGGACAGCAGCAGGCCGAGGAGCGCGGTGAGCGCGGCCGGCTGCATACCGGGCTCGATGATCGGCGAGCGGCCCTCCAGACGGGCCCGCTGGGCGTCGGTGATGCGGGCGTTGCCGGCGAGGGTGGCGGGACCGTAGGAGGAGAGGTCGGCACGCTCGTCCTCCTGGTCCGTTCGGGGTTCGGGGGTGGCGGCGGGGGCCGCGGAGGCGGCAGGGGCCGCGGAGGGGACGGGGGCCGCGGAGGCGGCAGGGGCCGCGGAGGGGACGGGGGCCGCGGAGGCGGCAGGGGCCGTGGAGGGGACGGGGGCCGCGGAGGGGACGGGGGTGGCGGAGGGGACGGGGGTGGCGGACGCGGAGGCATAGGTGCCGGGCGCGGAGGCATACGACGCCTGCTGCCGTCCGTCCGACGTCTGCTGCCCGCCGTACGAGTCCTGCCGCCCGCCGTACGACGCCTGTGCCCCGCCGTACGAGTCCTGCCGCCCGCCGTACGACGCCTGTGCCCCGCCGTACGAGTCCTGTCGCCCGCCGTACGACGCCTGTGCCCCGCCGTACGAGTGCTGCTGACGTCCGTCCGGCGCCTGCTGCCGTCCATACGGCTGCTGCTGTCCGTGAGGCGGTGCCTGCTGTCCGTACGGCGTCTGCTGCCAGGCCTGGGGCGGCGCCTGCGCCGCGGCCGGACCGGCCGGGGGCGGGCTCTGCGGGCCGCCGTACGACGGGGCCTCGCCGGTCTGCGGCGGCAGGTAGGCCGTCTCGGCCGCGTCCACGGCGGCGACCGGCGGCTGGAGGCCGGTCTCCCAGGTCTGGCCCTGCCACTGCTGGGTGTGCTGGAGCCGGTCCTGCGGGTCCTCGTACTCGGACCGGTGCTGCCCGGGCCACGCCTGCGGCTGCTGCGACTGCTGCGGCTGGTGCGGCTGGTGCGGCTGGTGCGGCTGGTGCGACTGCGGCTGCTGCGTCGGCTGCTGGTGCTGTGGCTGCGGCTGGTAGGGGTCGTAGCCCTCGTACCCCTGCCCGTACGGCTGGTCGGTCATCGTCACCCTCCTGCGAACGGCGGGAGCACCTCGACCGTGCCGCCGTCGGCCAGCCGTACCGTCTCATGTGCGCGGGTGCCCACGGGGTCGCCGTCGACGAGGAACGAGCATCGCAGCAGGACACGCACGAGTTCACCGGGGTGCCGCCCGCGGGCGGCCTCGAGCGCCTCGGCGAGCGTGGCCGCGTCGTACGGCTCCTCGGCGACTCCCGCCGCGGCCTTGGCGGCCGCCCAGTAGCGCACCGTGCCCTTTGCCATCTCGTTCCTCAGTCAGTCCATCGACGGTCAACAGGGTCAGGCTAGCCCGCCCGGGAGACCGCCCAGTCCCCGATGCGGGCCAGCAGGCCGTCGCCGGCGGCGTGCTCGGCGTGGCCCATGCCGGGCTCCAGCCAGAGTTCCCCGTGGTCACCGGCGGCCTCGGCCAGCATCCGGGGGTGGTCGACGGGGAAGTAGCCGTCCCGGTCGCCGTGGACGATCAGCAGCGGTGTGGGCGCGATCCGCGGGACGGCCTCCGTCGGGGACAGCGGTACGGGGTCCCAGTCCCGGTGGTGGATGCGGGTGCGGAAGCCGTAGCGGCCGACCAGGCGGCCCTCGGGGCGGGTGACCATCCAGTGCAGGCGGCGCATGGGGGCCGTGCCCCGGTAGTACCAGCGGGCGGGCGCGCTGACCGACACCACCGCGTCGACCGTGCCCGTGTGCAGTGCCGCGTGCCGCAACACCACCGAGCCGCCCATGGAGAAGCCGACGGTCACCACGCGCGCGTGCCCGAGCGAACGCGCCCACTCCACGGCGGCCGCCAGGTCGAGGACCTCGCGGTCGCCCACCGTGGAGCGTCCGCCGGAGCGGCCGTGGCCCCGGAAGGAGAAGGTGACGACGGCTCCGTGGCGGCGGAACACGGAGGCGACCCGGCGCACGTGCGGGCGGTCCACGTCGCCGGTGAAGCCGTGGGCCACGACGAACACCGGGTGACCGGCGGATGGCGTGGAGGCGTCGTATACGACGGCACCCGGGTCGTATACGGAATCGATGGACAGGCCGTCGGCCGTGTACAGAAACGTCCGCAATGGTGCGTGTCTGCTCGTCTCGGAGTGCGGACGACCGGCGGAACGCGCCACATGACCTGCCCGGCTGTTGCTCATGTGGGCTATTCTGCTGGGCAGAGGACTCGGGCAGCGTAGCCCCCGGGTCCTTTTGTGCTTTCGGAAGCGTTGTATACGAAGCGGGAAACCGCAGGTGTACGGGGCCCCGGGATCGCAGAGCAGTGCCGCACCGCACACGTCCTCGCAGGGACCGAGGAGGAACCAGACGTATGAGTTCTCTGCTGCTCCTGACCAACGCCCTCCAGCCGTCGACGGAGGTGCTCCCCGCGCTCGGCCTTCTGCTGCACAACGTGCGGGTGGCTCCGGCGGAGGGCCCCGCCCTCGTCGACACCCCGGGCGCCGACGTCATCCTGATCGACGGGCGCCGCGACCTGCCACAGGTGCGCAGCCTGTGCCAGCTGCTGCGCTCCACCGGGCCCGGCTGTCCGCTCATCCTCGTGGTGACCGAGGGCGGTCTCGCCGCCGTCACCGCCGACTGGGGCATCGACGACGTGCTCCTCGACACCGCCGGTCCGGCGGAGGTCGAGGCACGGCTGCGACTGGCCATGGGCCGCCAGCAGATCGTCAACGACGACTCCCCCATGGAGATCCGCAACGGCGACCTCTCCGTCGACGAGGCCACCTACTCCGCCAAGCTCAAGGGCCGCGTCCTCGACCTCACCTTCAAGGAGTTCGAGCTCCTGAAGTACCTCGCGCAGCACCCGGGCCGCGTCTTCACGCGCGCGCAGCTGCTCCAGGAGGTCTGGGGCTACGACTACTTCGGCGGCACCCGGACGGTCGACGTCCACGTACGACGCCTGCGCGCCAAGCTCGGCCCCGAGCACGAGTCGCTGATCGGAACCGTCCGGAACGTCGGTTATCGATTCGTTACTCCCGAGAAGATCGACCGTGCCGCCGAGGACGCCAAGGGCAAGGCGGACCGGTCAAAGGTGGACGACGCGGACAACGCGGCCTCCGTGGGCGCGGAAGAGGTCGCGGCGGAGGCGTAGCGCCGCCCGGGCCGGGTGCCTCTCCCGCGGGCCGGGGCGGGCTCCGGCACGGGGAGGGTGCTCCATGCCCTGCCCGTGGCAGGTCCATCCGCGTAGACTCCGCGCGTGGCCAAGGTAACCAGGGATGACGTGGCGCGACTGGCGGGGACGTCCACTGCCGTCGTCAGCTATGTCATCAACAACGGACCCCGGCCGGTCGCCCCGGCCACGCGCGAGCGTGTCCTCGCCGCCATCAAGGAGCTGGGGTACCGGCCCGACCGGGTCGCGCAGGCGATGGCGTCCCGGCGCACCGACCTCATAGGCCTGATCATCCCGGACGCCCGCCAGCCCTTCTTCGGGGAGATGGCGCACGCGGTCGAACAGGCCGCCTCCGAGCGCGGGAAGATGGTCCTCGTCGGCAACACCGACTACGTCGCCGAACGCGAGGTCCACTATCTGCGCGCCTTCCTCGGAATGCGCGTCTCCGGGCTGATCCTCGTCAGCCACGCGCTCAACGACCTGGCGGCCGCCGAGATCGACGCCTGGGACGCCCGGGTCGTCCTGCTGCACGAGCGGCCCGAGGCCATCGACGACGTCGCCGTCGTCACCGACGACCTGGGCGGCGCCCAGCTCGCCGTACGGCACCTGCTGGAACACGGCTACGCGTACGTCGCCTGCATGGGCGGCACCGCCGAGACGCCCTCCGTCGGCGACCCCGTCTCCGACCACGTCGAGGGCTGGCGCCGGGCCATGGACGAGGCCGGGATCAGCACCGAGGGGCGGCTCTTCGAGGCGCCGTACAACCGCTACGACGCCTACCGGATCGCCCTGGAGCTGCTGTCGGGGCCGGACCGGCCGCCCGCGATCTTCTGCTCCACCGACGACCAGGCCATCGGCCTGCTGCGGGCCGCCCGCGAGCTGCGCATCGACGTCCCCGGCGAGCTGGGCGTGGCCGGCTTCGACGACATCAAGGAGGCGGCGCTCGCCGATCCGCCCCTGACCACCGTCGCCTCGGACCGCTCGGCGATGGCCCGCGCCGCGGTGGACCTCGTCCTGGACGACGGGCTGCGGGTCGCGGGATCGCGCCGCGAGCGGCTGAAGGTGTTCCCGTCGCGGCTGGTGGTGCGGCGGTCCTGCGGCTGCTCCTGACCGGGGTCAGAGGGTTCCGGGGGGTTCCGGGGGTTCCGGGGGTTCCTGGGGTTCCGGGGGGTTCATGGGGTTCCGGGGGTTCCGGGGGTTCCGGGGGTTCCGGGGGTTCCGGGCGTTCCGGGCGTTCAGAGGGTTCAGAGGGTTCATGAGGGCTTTCTGAGAGGCGGGGCGCCCCTTCCCGCGGCCCCTTTACATCGGGCGAAGGAGCTTCTGCCGGGCTTCTCAGGGAGCGCTCAGGGAGCTCTCATCGTCAGGCGACAAGCTCATTGTCATGACCGAGAGCATCCGCCGCGACGGCGAGTACGAGACCGCGTACCAGAACCCCTACCAGGGCGCCCAGCCGCACGCCTCCGTCCCCGTCGACCCGGAGTGGCCGCCCCCGCCGGCCCACCAGCCCGCGCAGGGCACCGACAGCGGCGGCACCGCTCTCCTCACCCACACCGCCCCCGCCGCCGCCGCCACCGCCGCCGTCCCCCCGGCTGCCGAGACCGCCGCCCGGAAGAAGCGCAACCGGGGCCCGATCGCGCTGCTCGCCGCCGTGGCGATCGTCGCCGCGGCCATCGGCGGCGGCACCGCGTACGGCATCCAGGAGCTGACCGGCAAGAACGAGGTGGTCTCGTCCTCCACGACCACCAGCGTCGTCCCGTCCAGCAGGACGGGTGACGTGGCCTCCATCGCCGCGGCGGTCAGCCCGAGCGTCGTCGAGGTCAACGCCACCCTCAGCAGCGGCACCTCCACCGGCTCCGGCGTGATCATCACCAGCGACGGCGAGATCGTCACCAACAACCACGTGATCTCCGGCGCCTCCTCGATCAAGGTGAAGACCAGCGACGGCAAGGAGTACACCGCGCAGGTCGTCGGCACCGACAGCGCCAAGGACCTCGCCCTGATCAAGCTGGAGAACGCCTCCGGTCTGAAGGCGGCGACCCTCGGCGACTCCGACGGCGTCCAGGTCGGTGACACGGTCGTCGCGATCGGCTCCCCCGAGGGCCTCACCGGCACCGTCACCAGCGGAATCGTCTCCGCCCTCGACCGTGACGTCACCGTCTCGACCGACGAGAGCCAGGGTCAGCAGCAACAGCAGCAGGGCGGTGGCTGGCCGTTCGAGTTCGGCGGACAGCAGTTCAACGGCGACACCGGCTCGTCGACCACGACCTACAAGGCGCTCCAGACGGACGCCTCCCTCAACCCCGGCAACTCCGGCGGCGCGCTGATCGACGCGAGCGGCAACATCATCGGCATCAACTCCGCGATGTACTCCGCCGCCGACGCCACCTCCTCCGCCGAGGCCGGCAGCGTGGGCCTCGGCTTCGCCATCCCGATCAACACCGTCAAGTCCGACCTGGCCACGCTGCGGGCCGGCGGCTCCGACAGCAACAGCTGACCCGTCCGTCCCACGCCCAGGGAGCACGTCATGATCAAGCAGGTTCCGCACACGGTGACCGGCGTCGGCCCGGCCGACCTCGCTCTGGCCCTCGGCGTGGCGTACGAGCTGCACCCGCCCGTGCGGTGGGCCCCGCGGGCCCCCGAGGTGGCGTCGGCCGCAGCCGGGACGGCCGCGGGGCGGCGGTCCACGGCCCGCCGCCGCAGGACCGCCCGCGCCTGAGCACCTTTAGGCTGAATGAGTTCGTTCAGCCCCGACGCCCCACCGCACCGAGGAAACCACGCCCATGAGCCCCGCCGAAGGCGACCGTGACCCCCAGCGCATCCTGATCGTCGACGACGAGCCGGCCGTGCGCGAAGCCCTCCAGCGCAGCCTCGCCTTCGAGGGCTACGACACGGAGGTCGCCGTCGACGGCGCGGACGCCCTGGAGAAGGCCACGGCATACCGCCCCGACCTGGTGATCCTCGACATCCAGATGCCCCGCATGGACGGTCTGACCGCCGCCCGCCGCATCCGCGGCGCCGGCGACACCACCCCGATCCTCATGCTCACCGCCCGCGACACGGTCGGCGACCGGGTCACCGGCCTCGACGCGGGCGCCGACGACTACCTGGTCAAGCCCTTCGAGCTCGACGAGCTCTTCGCCCGCGTCCGCGCCCTGCTGCGCCGCAGCTCCTACGCGGCGGCGCAGACGGAGGACGTCCACGAGGACGAGGCCCTCACCTTCGCCGACCTGCGCATGGACCTCGCCACGCGCGAGGTCACGCGGGGGGCACGGCCGGTGGAGCTGACCCGCACGGAGTTCACCCTCCTGGAGATGTTCATGGCGCACCCGCGCCAGGTCCTCACCCGGGAGCAGATCCTCAAGGCGGTCTGGGGCTTCGACTTCGAGCCGTCGTCCAACTCCCTCGACGTGTACGTGATGTACCTGCGCCGCAAGACCGAGGCGGGCGGCGAGCCGCGGCTCGTGCACACCGTGCGGGGCGTCGGGTACGTGTTGCGCCAGGGCGGGGCGGAGTGAACGGGCTCGTCCGCCGGTTCCGGACGCTGCCGATCCGGGCGCGGCTGTCGATGCTGGTCGCGGCGGCGGTGGCGTTCGCGGTGGCGGCGGTGTCGGTGACGTGCTGGTTCATCGTGCAGGGGAAACTGTACGAGCAGGTCGACGACGACCTGCGGCAGGCGAGGATGAAGGGGCCCGAGCAGCTCGCCCAGGTCACGGCCGCGGTCAACAACTGCACGCAGACGCCGACGCAGGGCGACGCCCCCTTCCGGAACAACCTCTACTCGCAGGTGGTCACGGCGGACGGGACGGCCTGCGTCATCGACGACTCCCTGGGCCTGGTCAAGGTCACCCAGGCCGACAAGAACGTGATCAAGAACGCCAGCTCCGGTGAGGGCGTCATCCGCAACGGCACCGACGAGGACGGCAACGCGGTACGCGTGCTGACCATGCCCCTGCCGCTGGAGAACACCAGCACGGGAGCCCACTCCTACGCCGCCCTCACGGTCGCCGTGTCCCTCAAGGGCACCCAGTCCACCCTCAACGACCTCGCCCTCATCCTCCTCCTCGTCTCCGGCATCGGAGTCGTCGGCGCAGGTGCCGCCGGTCTCGCCGTCGCGCGGGCCGGTCTGCGCCCCGTCGACAAGCTCACCGAGGCCGTCGAGCACGTGGCGCGGACCGAGGACCTGGGCGTCCGCATCCCGGTGGAGGACGACAGCGACGACGAGGTGGCCCGGCTCTCCCGGTCCTTCAACTCGATGACCTCCTCCCTGGCCAACTCCCGCGAGCTGCAGCAGCAGCTCATCGCGGACGCCGGGCACGAACTGCGCACCCCCCTGACCTCGCTGCGCACGAACATCGAACTGCTCACCCGCAGCGAGGAGACCGGCCGTCCGATCCCCGCCGCGGACCGCAAGGCGCTGCTCGCGTCGGTGAAGGCGCAGATGACGGAACTGGCGTCGCTCATCGGCGACCTCCAGGAGCTGTCCCGCTCGGAGGGCCAGCACGGTGAGCGCGTCCAGGTGGTCTCGCTGGAGGACACCGTGGAGACCGCCCTGCGCCGGGCGCGGCTGCGCGGGCCCGAGCTGTCCATCACGGCCACGCTCGAACCCTGGTACACCCGGGCGGAGCCGGCCGCGCTGGAGCGCGCGGTGGTCAACATCCTGGACAACGCGGTGAAGTTCAGCCCGGAGGGCGGCACGGTCGAGGTGCGGCTCAGCGAGGGTGTCCTGACCGTGCGGGACCACGGCCCCGGCATTCCCGAGGACGAACTCCCGCACGTCTTCGACCGGTTCTGGCGCTCCCCGAGCGCCCGTGCCCTGCCGGGATCGGGGCTGGGCCTGTCGATCGTCGCCCGCACCGTCCAGCAGGCGGGCGGCGCGGTGGCCCTGGCCCGCGCGGAGAGCGGCGGCACGGTGGCCACCGTACGGCTGCCGGGGGCGCCGACCCCGCCGCCGGAGATCCCGGCCGTCTGATCCCGACCGTCTGATCCCCGACCCTCCCGCTCCGTGACTCACCCTGCCTCGGCAACCTTTCCGTTCCCTGCCTCGGCAACCTTTCCGTTCCCTGCCTCGGCAACCTTTCCGTTCCCTGCCTCGGCAACCTTTCCGTTCCGCGCGGCGACCCCTCAGCGGTCTCATTCCCCCCGCACGGAACGGAAGGTCCCATGAGGACACATCGCGTCACCGCCGGCGGAACGCCCCGCCACCGCCGGCGCAGAAGGGCGTTCACGGTCGGTGTGCCGCTGGCCCTGACCGCGGCCTGCGCGCTCGCGTACGGCACGGTGTCCGGGCTCGGTGCCCCGCGGACCGCGTCCGCTGCCACCGCCGCCACGACCGCCGCCACGACCGCCGCCACGACCGCCGCCGCGACCGCCGCCGCGGCGACCACGCTCACCGTCGCTCAGGACGGCACCGGGCAGTACCGGACCGTTCAGGCCGCCGTGGACGCCGTGCCCGCCGGCAACGCCTCCCGGGTGGTCGTCTCGATCGCGCCGGGCACGTACCGCGAGACGGTCAAGGTGCCGTCGAACAAGCCGCACGTCACCCTCCAGGGCAGCGGCGGCAGCCGCAAGGACACGGTGATCGTCTACGGCAACGCGGCCGGCACGCAGAAGCCCGACGGCTCGGGCACGTACGGCACCTCGGGCAGCGCCACCGTCGCCGTCGAGGCCGACGACTTCCAGGCCCGCAACCTGTCGATCGCGAACGACTTCGACGAGGGCGCCAACCAGTCGCTCTCCGGCCACCAGGCCGTCGCCCTGCGCACCGCCGCCGACCAGGTGTTCCTGGACGGGGTCATCGTCAGCGGCGACCAGGACACCCTGCTGCTGGACACCGCGGCCAAGGACCGGCTGGGCCGGGTGTACATGACCAACTCCTACGTCATCGGGAACGTCGACTTCGTCTTCGGCCGGGCCACGGCGGTGATCGACCGTTCGGTGATCACGTTGAAGAAGCGCTGGGACGGCTCCTCGGCCGGTTACATCACCGCACCGAGCACCGCGGCCGACCGCAAGGGCTTTCTCATCAGCCGCTCGACCGTGAACGGCGACGTCTCCTCCGCCTCCTTCTACCTGGGCCGGCCCTGGCACGCCGGCGGGGACGCCACCCTGGATCCGCAGACCACGGTCCGCGACACGGTTCTCAGCGCCGCGGTCAAGGCGGCGCCCTGGACCGACATGAGCGGGTTCTCCTGGAAGGACGACCGGTTCGCCGAGTACAAGAACACCGGCGCCGGAGCGGGTGGCGCGAGCGGTGACCGGCCCCAGCTGACCGACGCCCAGGCCGCCGACCAGGAGGTCGCGGACTGGCTGGGCGGCTGGACGCCCACGGCGTCCTGACCCTCGGTCCGGACGGCCGGCGGGGGCTCGGCACGACTTCAGCCGGACCGTACCGGTCCGGCTGAAGGTGGTGGAGGGGGGAGGGGGAGGCCCGGTGCGGCGCCGACCGCGTCCGGGCCCGCCTCTCATCTCCGCAGCATCAAGGTGTCGTCGGACAGGGCGCCGACCGGTGCCGGCGCCGTCGGCCAGGGGGTGGCCAGCCTCGCGTAGGAGGGGCACCGCGCCATCAGCTCGTCGTGCGTGCCGGCGTCCAGCAGCCGGCCGTCGTCGACGACGAGCACGCGGTCGGCGTCCGGGGCGAGGCTGAGATCGTGGGTGATCATGATCGTCGTACGGCCGGACATCAGACGGCGCAGGGGCTGGACGACCTGGCGGGCGGCGACCGAGTCGAGGCCGGCGGTCGGTTCGTCGAGGACGAGGACGGCGGCCTCGCGGAGCATCGCGCGGGCGATGGCGATGCGCTGGAGCTGGCCGCCGGAGAGGGCGGCGGTGCCGGGGGCGATGGGGGTGTCGTAGCCCTCGGGAAGCGCGGCGATGAAGTCGTGCGCCGCCGCCGACCTCGCCGCCTGTTCGATCTCCCGGTCCGTGGCACCCGGCCGGCCGCACCCGATGTTCTCGCGGATCGTGCCGTTGAGGACGAGGGTCTGCTGCGGGAGCAGGGCGACGTTCTCCCGGAGGAACTCCAGCGGAACGTCCGTCAGCGGGACGCCGTCCAGGGAGATGACGCCGGTGCCGGGGTCGTAGAAGCGGGTGAGGAGCTTGGCGAGGGTCGACTTGCCGGCGCCGCTCGGGCCCGTGACGAGGAGCAGTTCGCCCGGCCCCGCAGTGAAGGTCAGACCGCGCGTGGAGTCCTTCGCCGCCCCGGGGTAGCGGAAGGTGACGTCGTGGAAGGCGACCCAGCCGCGTACCGGCCAGGGGGCGACCGGGTTCTCGGGGTCCCGCACGGCCGGCTCGGCCTCCATGATCTCGCCGATGCGTTCCGCGCCTGCCGTGGCCGCGGTGACCGTCAGGCCCAGCTGGCCGAGGTCGCGGACGGGCGGGTAGAGGTAGCCGATGAAGGCGGCGAAGGCGAGCAGGTCGCCCAGTGACATACGGTCCGCGGAGATCTCCCAGACGCCGAGGCCGATCACCGCCAGCACGCACAGCGTCTCGACGACCTCGACGAACTGCTCGTACATCTCGCTCAGCCGCGCCCCGCGTACGCTCGCCCGCATCCACGCGCGGGCCTCCTTGTCGAGGCGCCGCTCCTCGTCCCGGCGCCGGTTGTACGCCTGGGTGAGGACGATGTTGCCGAGGGACTCCTCCACCACCGAGGTGATCGCGCCGTCCGCGACCCGCTCGTCCTGCGAGGCCTGCTTGATGCGGCCGGAGAAGCGGCGGGCGGCGAGGAGGAAGAGGGGCGCGAGGACGAAGGTGGCCAGGGCCAGGTCCCAGCGGAGGTAGAGGGCGGCCGCGGCGTAGAACACCGCGGAGAAGGCGGCGGAGACCGTGCCGACGACGCCCGACACGACCATCTGCTCGATGGCCTCGACGTCACCGGTGAGGCGTTCCACCAGGTCGCCCTGGCGGTGCCGCTGGAAGAAGTGGGGCGGCAGGTCCTGCACGTGGCCGAAGACGCCCGCGCGCAGCCGGAGCACGAATCTCTCCGCCGTCCAGGTCGCGAGCGAATTGCCGAGGTAGCCGACGAGCGCGCCGAGCACGGCGACGCCCAGCCAGGCGCCGGCCGGTCCCCAGAACGCGGAGAGCGAGCCCGCCTCCAGGGCGTTGTCGGTCAGTTCGGCGAACAGCAGGATGGACGCCGTCTCGGCGAGCGCGGAGACCACCACGCACGCGACGATCACCAGCATCCACTTGCGGTCGCCGCGGGTCAGCGGCCAGAAGCGGCGGAAGGCCTCCCGGGCCTCTCTCATCTCAGCGACTCCCTCGTTCGAGCACGGACACGGCGGACACGGCGGACACGGCGGAGGCGGGGCCCGGTGCGGGCTGGTTCGCCCGCACCGTCGGCCCCGCCTCGGACACCGCGTCAGCCCTTGTTACCGACCGGACGCTTGGCGGCCTTCTTGACGGCCTTCTTCTTGGCGGCCGGCTTCGGGGCGGCGGCCTTGCGGGTCTTCTTGACGGGGGTGATCTTGTGGAAGCTCATGGGAGTGTCCCTTTCTCTGGTGTTCTGGAGTTCTGATGCTCTGGGGCTCTGGGGCTCTGGATCTCTGGATCCCTGGATCCCTGGATCCCTGGATCCCTGGATCCCTGGATCCCTGGATCCCTGGATCCCTGGCGGCCGGCCGTGAACGGCTGGGTTTAGGTGACGCTTACTTATGGCCACCGACGGGGCGCTTGACAGCGGTCTTCTTGACGACCTTCTTCTTCGGCGTGGCCTTCGCGGCCTGGGCGGCGGTCTTGCGGGTCTTCTTGACCGGGGTGATCTTGTGGAAGCTCATGAGGGTGTTCCTTTCGTTGGCGCACAGCTGTGAAAGCTGTGGCTCACCTGAATTTTTCTTAGATTTGCTTTGCTTGAGCCAAGACTTATCGGTTGCCGCCTACCGGGCGCTTGACCGCGGTCTTCTTGACGACCTTCTTCTTCGGCGCGGGCTTTGCGGCCTGGGCGGCGGTCTTGCGGGCATTCTTGACCGGGGTGATCTTGTGGAAGCTCATGTCCGTCTCCTTGTTCCGTGTTCGCGACTTCGCTTTCGCGTCGTTCGCTTTCGACATGGAAAACACTACGGGACACCGGAGCCGAAAAAAGCCGATTCCGCTGAGACCTCGATGAATTGCGGCTGAGACAGTTTTCAGGCGACCCGGGGAACCAAACCCTCACTTACACAGAATTGATAAAACGCGAAAAGGGCCCGGTCCCTACGCGTGTCGCGTACGGACCGGGCCCCCGCGGAGCCGTGGGACCTACTGCGTGATCGTGATCCGGTTCGCCGCCGGAGGCGCGATCGGCGCCGAGGCGGAGGAGTTGGCCGTCAGGTACTGCTCCAGGGCGGTCAGGTCGTCCGCGCCCACCAGGTCGTTCGTGCCCTGGCCCAGGGTGGTGAAGCCGTCGCCGCCGCCCGCGAGGAAGCTGTTCGTCGCGACACGGTAGGTGGCGGCCGGGTCGACGGCCGCGCCGTTCAGCCGGACGGAGTCCGTGACGATCCGGTCGGCGCCGGTCTTCGTCAGGTCCAGCGTGTACGTCAGGTTGGCCGACGGCTGGAGGATCTTCGGCGCGGCCGCGTTCGTACCGCTCACCTGCTCCTGGAGCACCTGGATCAGCTGGGCGCCGGTGAAGTCCTGGAGGTTCACGGTGTTGGCGAACGGCTGCACGGTGAAGCCCTCGGCGTACGTCACCACGCCGTCGCCCTCGGTGCCCTTGGCCGCGTAGGTGAGGCCGGCCCGGACACCGCCCGGGTTCATCAGCGCCAGGTCCGTCTCGGCGTCGAGCTCCTTGCCGTACCAGAGCTGCGCGTCGGCGATCAGGTCTCCCATGGGGGACTCGGTGCCCGTGTTCGGCACGTCACCGGAGATGTGGCCGATGGCGCGGTTGCCGATGGGGGCGGCGAGGGTGTTCCACTTGCCGATCAGCTCGGTCATGTCCGGCGCCTTGGCCACGGTCCGGGTGACCACGTGGTTCGCCGACTTCACCGCCGTGCGGGCGATGTCCCCGGTGAAGCGGTCGTACGTCAGCGTGGTGTCGGTGTAGAGCCGGCCGAACGACGCGGCCGAGGTCACCGTGCGCGGCTTGCCCGACGGGTCGTCGATCGTGCACGCGTACGCGGCGTGGGTGTGCCCCGTCACCAGCGCGTCCACCTGCGGCGTGATGTTCTTCGCGATGTCCACGATCGGGCCGGAGATGCCGTCACCGGCGCCCGGCGAGTCGCAGTCGTAGTTGTACGAGGCGGAGGCAGGCTGGCCGCCCTCGTGGACCAGCGCGACGATCGACTTCACGCCCTGGCGCTGGAGCACCTTGGCGTACTTGTTGATCGTCTCGACCTCGTCCTGGAACTTCAGGCCCTTGACGCCCTCCGCGGAGACGATGCCGGGGGTGTCCTCCAGCGTGACCCCGATGAAGCCGATCTTGACGTCCTTCTTCTTCCACACCCAGTACGGCTTCAGGACCGGCTTGCCGGTCTTCTCGTCCAGCACGTTCGCCGCGAGGTACGGGAAGTCGGCGCCCTCGAACGTCTCGTCCGTGTAGCAGCCGTCCGTCGGGTGACAGCCGCCGTTCTGCAGACGGGCCAGTTCCGTGGCGCCCTCGTCGAACTCGTGGTTGCCGACCGAGGTGACGTCCAGGTCCAGCTCGTTCAGCGCCTCGATGGTGGGCTCGTCGTGGAAGAGGCCCGAGACCAGCGGGGAGGCGCCGACCATGTCGCCGCCGGCCGCGGTGATCGAGTACGCGTTGCCCTCCCGGGCCTGGCGCAGATGCGTGGCGAGGTACTCCACACCGCCCGCGTCGATCGTCTTCGTCGTGCCGTCGGCCTGGGTCTCCGTGACCCGGCCGGACGAGCCGGACGGCGGCTCCAGGTTGCCGTGCAGGTCGTTGAAGGACAGCAACTGCACGTCCTGGTAGCGGCTGGGCAGCGGCTTGTCGTGCTTGCCGTCGTGCGCGCCCGCGGGGAGCGCGGCGACCAGGGCGCCGGCGGTGGCCAGACCGGCGGCCGCCGCGAGCAGGCCGTACGTACGGCGTCTGCGGATCGGATACGACTGGGAAGTGGCTGGCATGCGCCCCCCTGTGATGTCGGCGTCCTCCGGGCCGGGCGGCCCTGAGAGGCGGTCGGGATGAGTGGCCCGGCGTGTGGGACGAGTGGCCTCGTCGCGCGGCAGCCTAGAGTCAACGCGCGTAGCGCGACAGGGGGTTCATGGTTACATCCTGGTTTCCCTTTGCCCTTCGCCCGCCGCACGCTTTGGCTTCCCGTTCCCCCTCTCCCGTGCCGCCACTTTGCGGGGTCCGCCCCTTACCCTCGTACGCATGACCAGCGACGACACCGCACGGATCCACGGCTCCCGGTCCATCGAGACCTACTCCGCGCTCTCCCCCGAGCTGACCGAGGCCGTCCTCGGCCTGCTCGCGGACGCCGCTCACAGCGACGGTCAGCAGGCGGTGTCCGAACAGGGCCGGCTCCAGCTGCGCGGCGGCGCCCGGGAAGGCGTCAGCCATCTGCTGCTCTCCGTGGGCGACGAACTCGTCGGCTACGCCCAGTTGGAGGACACCGACCCCGTCGAGGCCCCCGCCGCCGAACTCGTCGTCCACCCCGCCCACCGCGGGCACGGGCACGGGCGGGCGCTCGGCTCGGCCCTGCTCGGCGCCTCCGGCAAGCGGCTGCGGATCTGGGCCCACGGCGGCCACTCCGCCGCGCGGCACCTGGCGCAGGTGCTGGGCCTGACGCTGTTCCGCGAACTGCGCCAGATGCGCCGCTCCCTGACCGACCTCGAACTGGCCGATCCGGTGCTGCCCGACGGCGTGACCGTCCGTGCCTTCGTCCCCGGACAGGACGACGACGCCTGGCTGGCCGTCAACAGCGCCGCCTTCGCCCACCACCCCGAACAGGGCTCGCTCACCCAGCGCGACCTCGACGACCGCAAGGCCGAGCCCTGGTTCGACCCCGCCGGCTTCTTCCTCGCCTTCCGCGGCACCGAACTCGTCGGCTTCCACTGGACGAAGGTCCACGCCGAGGAACAACTGGGCGAGGTGTACGTCCTCGGCGTCGCGCCCGGCGCCCAGGGAGGCGGCCTCGGCAAGTCCCTCACCACCATCGGCCTGCGCCACCTCGCGGCGCAGGGGCTGCCCACGGCGATGCTGTACGTCGACGCCGACAACAAGGCGGCGGTGTCGGTGTACGAACGGCTCGGGTTCGTCACACACGAGACGGACCTGATGTACCGGACGGAGACGTGAGCGAACGTCCGGCTGGGGGCTAACGCCCCCCCAGATCCCCCGCCCCCAGACCCCCAGCCCCGAGTCCCGAGCCCTCCAGCCCCCCAGACCCCCCAGCTCACCGCTTCGGCCCCTGAAGGGGCCGGCCTCGTCCGCGGACTCCCCGGAAGGGGGCATGCCCGGGCGGGCTGGAACGGCCTGCCCGGCGTCGAAGGGCCGCCGTGGAACGAGCCGGGCTATCCGAGGCGTCGGGACCGGCGTCGCAGGGGTTCCGGTGTGCAGGCCGCCGTCGTCGCGAGGGCCACGGCCAGCAGCAGCGCCCATCTCAACTGCGTCGCCTCCCACCACGGCTCTCCCGGCGTCGCCGACAGCCCCCACCGTGCGGGGACGAGCGCGACCAGGGCCGCGGCGGTCCCGAGGCGGATCGCCGTCCGTCTGCCCACCTCCGCCGCGCTCGTGAAGCGGACGGCGACGGTCGCGAGGGCCAGTGCGGAGGCGGCCGTCGCCGCGGCCTGCACGGTGGCGGGGCCGAGAGGCGGGCGGGCCGACGCGGGTATGAGCAGCAGGACCGTCGTCCACCACAGGGCCACGAGCGGAACGGCGAGCGCCAGCCGCAGACCCGCCCGCAGCGGCCGGCCGAGCGGGGTCGTCCCGGTCGTCCGGCGGGCGGGGTCGTCCAGCAGGAAGGCCAGCCCGAGGGCGCCGCTCAGCGCGACGAGCCGCAGCAGAACCAGCCCCGGCTCCTCACCCGGCGCCTGCCCCCGCAAGCGCACCACCACGGCCGGCAGCAGGCCCAGTCCTCCCGCCACGGCCAGCGCCCGCCAGGGGAGCGTCCGCCAGACCAGGGGGAGAAGGGATCCGAGGAGGGCGGGGGCGGGGATCGTCCGCCGCGCCCCGTTCCGGGACACGGTCCTCTCTACTCCTCGCACGATTCCGCTCCCTCCGGTGTGGCGACGCCCAGCAGCTTCGCCGCCTCGGCCGTGGACGTCTCCGGTGACGTCAGCTCCGTCCAGTGGGCCTTGACCCGCGCGGAGATCTCCGCCCGCGGGCGGGCCAACAGCTCACGTACGACGGTCGTCTGCTGCGCCGTCAGATACACGCCGTTGGTGGGTGCCAGCACCAGTCCGGAGCCGGTGACGCTGTCGTCGAGGCGCACGTCGCCGAAGGTGGCCAGGGGCGTGGGGTCGGTGCCCAGGACCAGCCACATGACCGTCACCGCCCGGGCGCCGCACATCTGCTGGGCCGCGTCCTCCGTGCCGGCGACCAGGACCGAGGCGGCGCCGACCGCGAACTCGGGGACGCGGTTGCCGCCCCAGCGGGTGCCGACGGTGACCTCGGCCGGGGTGGTGGAAGGGGTCAGCGCGGCGTCCACCTCCACACCCCCGCTGGTGTCGACGCGTTGCCGCACCGTCACAGGGGTGCGCGCGGCGGTGCCGCCCGCCGCCGACCTCAAGCGGTCGACGACGCGGGCCCAGTCGTCGCGCACGCCGGTCCACTCGGGGAAGGCGCAGTACGTCGACCCGCCGTACGTCGTGCACGACTGGACCTTCAGAGGCGTCGTGGACGCCGTCGTCCGCGCCGCCTCGAGGGCCGCCGTGTCGCGCGGGAGCTGGCCTGCCACGCCGGCCGCGGTGGCGGCGAGGGCCAGGGCGGTGGCCGTCCTGACGGCACGGGTGCGTCCGCCGGAGAGCAGGAGTGCCGCGCACACCAGCAGGGCGCACAGTCCGGCCAGGTAGAGCGCGTGCCAGGCGGCCGGGCGGCCGAGCAGGTCGGAGGGGACCGGATCGCCGCCGGCGATGTCGGAGACGACGATCGGGGAGAGCCACACGGCCCATGTGTCGTCCACCCCGGCCGCCGAGGCCATGACACCGCCCACGTACACCGCCACCACGAACAGCATGGGCACGAAGGGGGAGGGCAGCAGTCTCGCCAGCAGCACGCCCGTGACACCGGCCAGCAGGACGGTCAGCGGGCCCGCGGCCAGTTCACCGACAGAGCCGTGGCCGATCGCGCCGGGCTTCAGCGCCTCCCGGGTGAACTCGGTGCCGACGACGATCGCCGTGATCACCGCGCACGGGAGCGCGGAGAGCAGGTGGGCGAGCGTGCGCCGCCAGGGCTCCATGGCCAGGACGTCGAACTGCTGGACCGTGCCGTGTCTGCGAGAGCGCAGGGCGGCCGCGTTGGTGCAGACGAGCAGCGCGATGGCGAGCAGCAGCGGCGGTGTCTGGGTGCTGCGGTCCACCACGTGGAGGACGGGGTAGTCGTCCATGCCCTCCTGGCGCGTCATGCGCAGGGCGATGAGGCCGATGTAGAGGACGGAGAAGCACAGCACCGGGATCTGGAGGAAGAGCTCGCGGGCCTCGAAGCGGGCCAGGGCGAGGACCGCGCCGGTGCGGCGGGCAGGCCGGGGAGCGTCGGGGAGCACGGCGGCGGATCCGTCGACGGGGGTGATGGTGGCGCTCATGCGGTCACCGTCCTGCTCTCGCCGTCGAGGGCGAGCAGGTAGCCGTCCTCCAGGGTGGGTTCGAGGAGGTCGGCGCCCTCCGGTGGGTCGCCGATGTTGCGGAAGGCGCCGGTTCCGGTGCGCCAGCCGGCCAGGGCCTTCGGGTCGCGTTCGGTGCTGCTCCAGACCCGGCCGTCCGCGCGGGCGGTCAGCTCGGCGGGGGTGCCCTCGAAGCGGACCCGGCCGCGGGCGAGGACCACGACGCGGTGGCAGAGCATCGCCACGTCCTCCGTCTGATGGGTGGACAGCAGGACCGTGCGGCCCTCGCCGGCCTCGGCGACCAGCTCTCTGAAGCGCATGCGCTGTTCGGGGTCGAGTCCGACGGTCGGCTCGTCCAGGACGAGGAAGCCGGGGTTCCCGACGAGCGCGGCGGCCAGGGCGACGCGCTGCCGCATACCGCCGGACAGCCGCTTGATGCGCTTGCCGCGCACGGCCGACAGATCGACCGCCTCCAGCACGCGCCGCACCTCGCGGTGCCGTGCGCCGCGGTCGGTGATCTCCTTCAGGATGGCCACGTAGTCGACGAACTCGAAGGCCGTGAAGTCCGGGTGGAAGCCGGGGGTCTGGGGCAGGTAGCCGAGGGTGCGGCGCAGGGCGAGGCGGCCGGTCGCCGTCGCCGGGTCGTGGCCCAGGACGGTGAACTCGCCCCGGTCGGGCGGCACGGCCGTGGCCAGCACCCGCAACAGGGTGGTCTTCCCGGCGCCGTTGGGGCCGAGCAGGCCGGTGACGCCCCGGGGCAGCCGCAACGACACGCCGTCGAGGGCGTCGGTGCCGCCGTGGCGCAGGGACAGGCCGGAGGCCGTGACGGTGGTGGGCGCGGTGGTCATGGGGTGCTCCTGATGGTCCGGTCGGTCGGCGGGAGGGGCAGGGGCGGGGACAGGAACAGGGGCGGGGACTGGGGCGGAGACAGGGGCAGAGGCAGGGACAGGGGCGGAGACAGGGACAGGGGCGGAGACAGGGGCGGGCGCTGGGTCATGGGGTGCTCCCGTCCGGGAAACCGCCGACGGGACGGACGTCGAAGCGGTCACGGGTCCGGTGGAGCAGCACGGCGGCGAGCACCGCGACCGCCGCCGCGGCGGACTGTCCGGCCGCCGTGAACGGGGCGAGCGTGCCGTCACCGTGGGCCTGCGCCTGGGCCTGGGCCACCACCAGCAGCGTCAGCCAGACGGCGCCGACCAGGCCGGGCGCGAGGGCCGGGCCCAACCGGGGCGTGAGTGCCAGTCCCGTCGCGGTGAGGGCGAGCGCGGGCAGCAGCCAGGCCAGGGCCAGCAGCCCGTACCCCGGCAGGGCGAGCGTCGCCAGGCCGTTGAACACCAGGCCCGCGGCGAGCACGGCGACCGTACGGATCATCAGCAGCCGGAAGCCGTGCATCGGGGCGACGAGCGCCATCTCGTGCGTCGGGTCGAGCGCCGGGCCGTAGGAGAGGGCGACCCCGGCGAGCGGGAGGAGCGGGGCGAGGGCGAGGAACAGCGCGGGCCGGTCCACCAGGTGGACCGCGAGGACGGTCATGACCAGCAGCGACATCACCGCCAGCAGCCAGGAGCGGCGCAGCACCGGGGTCGCCGTCAGCAGCCGCGCGGTGTGGTCGGCCATGCCGAGCCGCACCAGCAGCCGCTCGCACAGGGCCGGCCGCGGCGCGTCCAGCTCGGCGTCCAGCCGCTCCCAGCCGATGTCCAGCGCGACCGGGTCGACGGCGCCCGCGAGCCGGTCCCGGCACCGCGCGCACCCTGTGAGATGCGTGTCGGCGGACCACAGCAGGGGCGGTGCCAGCTCGCCCCGCGCGTACGCGCGCAGGTCCTCTTCTGCCACGTGCCACGTCATGCCAGCGCCTCCCGCAGTTGCTTGCGGGCCCGCAGCGCCCGCGTCTTGACCGTGCCCGCGGGGATGCCGAGCAGGACGGCAGCCTCCCGGGTGGTGAGTCCGTCGATGACGGTGGCCTGCAGGACCGCCCGCAGCTCCGGCGAGAGACGGGTGAGGGCCCCGGCGAGGTCCCCGTGCTCCACCCCCGAGAGCACGCGGTCCTCCGCCGACACCTCGTCGCGGTGACGCAGCCGGGCGAGTGCCTGGCGCAGACGGCCGCGCGCGCCGTCGCCCCGCAGGGCGTCGACCAGCCGGCGGGCGCCGATGCGCCACAGCCAGCCGGCGGCGTCCTCGGAGGCGCCCTCCTGCCGGTAGCGCGCGCTGCCCCGCCAGACCGCGAGGAACGTCTCCTGGACGACGTCGTCGACTATCCCGGCGTCGGCGCAGCGGCTGCGCATGCGCGCGGTCAGCCACGGCGCGTATCGCCGGTACAGCTCCTCGAAGGCGTGACGGTCCCGGTCTGCCGCGATGGCCCGCAGCAGCTCCGCGTCACTTCGCGTTTCGCTCACACCCCCTCATCGGACGAGCCCCGCCGATCGGTTCACGGTTCGCCACGCGATTTTCGGGCCTCCGTGTCCAGGCCCGTCTCGTCCGCTCGAGGCACGGCCACTCCTGCCGGCCAAGACCCACCCACCCCCCACCCCTCCCTCTCACTCTCACTCTCAAGGCATCGCTTGACGCACCCACCCCCCTTGCACCACCCTTTCACTACTCAATTAGTGAAAGGGTGGTTGTCGAAGTGGTCGAATACCGCATCGACCGGCACAGCGGCGTGGCCACCTACGTCCAGATCGTCCAGCAGACGAAGCAGGCCCTCCGCCTCGGCCTGCTGCGCCCCGGCGACAAGCTGCCCACGGCCCGCGAGGTCGTCGAGGCGACCGCCATCAACCCGAACACCGTGCTCAAGGCCTACCGCGAACTCGAGCGCGACGGACTCGTCGAGGCCCGCCGCGGCCTGGGCACCTTCGTACGGCGCGGGCTGAGCACCGCTCCGGCCGACTCGCCCCTGCGCACGGAGCTGGACGCGTGGGCGGACCGGGCCCGCGAGGCCGGCCTGGACCGCGACGACGTGGCCGCGCTCTTCACCGCCGTACTCGACAGGCATTTCGCCGGACACCCCACCGGTCACGAGCCCGACCGCGACCGCACCCACAACCACAGCAACACCGGCACCGGCACCAGCACCAGCACCAGCACCAGCAGCAGCACCAGCACCAGCACCAGCACCAGCACCAGCACCAGCACCAGCACCAGCAGCAACAGCAACAGCAACAGCAACAGCAACAGCAACAGCAACAACACCAAGCCCGACGACCGTCAGCCCGCCCACGACCAGCACTCCCAGGGGGACGCTTCATGACCGACACCGCCATGGCCGCGACCGCGCTCGGCAAACGCTTCGGCCTCGGCCGCCGCCGGGGCTGGGCGCTGCGCGACTGCGCGTTCCGGCTGCCGGCCGGACGCGTGTGCGCCGTCGTCGGGCCCAACGGAGCGGGCAAGTCCACGCTTCTCGCCCTCGCCGCCGGACTGCTGGCCCCCACCGAGGGCGCGGTCACCGTTCTCGGCACGGACCCGGCGTCGGCACGCGCGCGTGTCGGCTACGTGGCCCAGGACAAGCCGCTGTACCCGCAGCTCACGGTCGCCGAGACGCTGCTCGTGGGCGCCGATCTCAACCCGGGCCGCTGGGACGCCGAAACCGCCGAGCGGATCGTTTCCGCAGGCGATCTCGACCCCAAGGCGCGGATCCGCGCCCTCTCCGGCGGCCAGCGCACCCGCGTCGCCCTCGCCCTGGCCCTCGGCAAGCGGCCCGAACTGCTGCTCCTGGACGAGCCGATGGCCGACCTCGACCCGCTCGCCCGGCACGAGCTGATGGGCACCCTGATGGCGCAGGCCGCGCAGCACGGCACGACGATCGTGATGTCCTCGCACGTCGTCGCGGAACTGGAGGACTCCTGCGACCACCTCCTCCTGGTGGGCGGCGGACGGATCCGCCTGGCCGGCGAGATCGACGACCTGCTCGCCGCCCACGCGCGCGTGAGCGGGCCCTCGGACTCCGCGGACCTGAGCCGGCACACGGTCGTCGAGTCCCGCGTCACCGGGCGCCAGCTCACCGCTCTGCTGCGCCCGGCGGGCTCCCTCCCCGAGGCCTGGCACCCCACTTCCCCGTCCCTGGAGGAGCTCGTCCTCGCCTACCTCCGCAACCCCCGGGCGGAGTCACTGGTCCCCGCGCCATCCGCGGAGAACGAGAAGAGCGGGGAGGACGCCGCATGACGACCCTCGCCCCGGCCACCGCCCCCAGCACCGCCGGACACCCCGGCCCCGCCCGGCGGCACCTGCGCTGGCTCCTGCGTCTCCACCTCCCCGGCCTGTACGTGTGGACGGCTCTCGTCGCCCTCCTCGCGCTGGCGCTGCTGTGGCTGTGGGGGCCGCTCACCGAAGCCGCCGCCGAAAGCTGGCGGCAGTACAACGCCTGCGTCGACTACGACACCTGCGCCTACTACCAAGAGCCGATCCTGCGCTACAAGGACGTGTACGCCTACACGACCGTCGCCCTGAACGCCCTGCCCTTCCTCGTCGCCGCCTGGTCGGGCGCCGCCCTCGTCGGCCGCGAACTGGAGCACGGCACCGCGCACCTCGCCTGGACCCAGGGCCTGTCCCCGCTCCGCTGGCTGACCCTCAAACTCGCCGTCCCGGCCGTCCTGATCACCGCCGGCACCAGCCTGCTGGTGCTGCTGCACCGCCTCGCCTGGACGGCGGGCCGGGGCCGCATCGACACCGCCGACCTGTGGTACGACGGTCCGACCCTCTACGCCAACGGCCCCACCACGGTCGCCCTGGCCCTGGCCGGCCTCGCCGCCGGCGCCCTCGCCGGCCTGCTGCTGCGCCGTACCCTGCCCGCGCTGCTGACCGGCCTGGTCGTCACCACGGGCCTGCGCCTCCTGGCCGACCTGGCCATGCCGCACCTGTGGCCGGCCGTCACCCGCGTCACGAGCCGCAACACCGGCTACGTGTACGACGGCCTGGAGGCCGACGCGGGCCTGGTCACCTCCTCCGGCGCGCACATCGCCGACCCCGGCTGCGGACCGGCGTTCGACGAAGACTGCGCCACGCTGTACGACCGGCTCGACGTCACCGGCTTCTACACCAGCTACCACCCCGAGTCCCACCACTGGCCCCTCCAGTTCACCACCGCGGCCCTCCTCTTGGCCGTGGCCGCCGCCCTCACCGTGGCCGCGTTCGTGCTGCTCAAGCGGTCGACGGCCACCTCCCACGCCGTCGGCGCCACCCGCACCACCGGCGCCACCGGCGCAGCCCGCGTCACCCGTGCCACCCGTGCCACCCGTGAGGGGACCGACGTATGACCGCCGTGGCCGCAGCCGACGCCTCCGCCGGCGGCACCACGGGATCGGCACCCCGCCTGGACGCCACGGACCCGGCGCCCCGCTGGGGCACCGCCCGGACCGTGCTGCGGGTGCACCGCATCGCCCTCGCCGTCTGGGGCCTGGCCGTGCTGGGGCTGACCGGATGGCTGGTGTGGCTCACCGAGGTCACGGCGGACGAGGCACGGGCGCGGCAGGCGGCGTGCGACGACACAGGCCCGGGCTGGTGCGACCCGACGTTCGGCACCGGCTACGGCTTCGGCGCCTCCCTCGACGTGGCCGCTCTGCTGACCGCCCACGCCTTCCTCGCCGTCGCGGCGTTCGCGGGCGGGGCGCTGGTCGGCCGCGAGCTGGAGAACCGCACCGCGCACCTCGCCTGGACCCAGGGCGTCTCCCCCGCCCGCTGGCTCGGCGCCAAGCTCGCCGTCGCCGCGTTCTTCGTGGCCCTCGGCACGACCACCCTGGTCCTGGTGTTCCGCTGGGTCCGGGCCGCCGACGAGGACCTGCTGGTGAGTACCGGGTGGACGGCGGACCACATGTTCGTGGCCGGTGGCCCGGTCACGGTCGCGTACGCCCTCTGCGCCCTGGCCCTGGGTACCCTCACGGCGCTCCTGCTGCGCCGCGCGCTGCCCGCGCTCGGCGTGTCCGTCGCCGTGACATGGCTGCTCGGCCTCTTCCTGGCGGCGCACCGGGCGTCCCTGTGGCCCGCGGCGTCCCGGTACTCGGCGACCCGGCCGGTCGAGGCGCCCGACTCCGCGTGGGCGCTGGAGACCGGCGCCCTGGTCCACGGCCGCCGCGTGCCGGACGTCCAGTTCTGGCGGTGCGAGAGCGCCGCCGAGGTCCGCCGCCGCTGCCTGGACGACCTGGGCGTGACCGGCTTCTATGCCACCTACCACCCCACCTCCCATGTGTGGCCCCTCCAGCTCGTGGAGACGGCGGTCGTCCTCGCCGTCGCCGCCCTCGCGACCACGGCGGCGTTCCGCCTGCTCAGGCACCGCACGGCCTGACCCGGGTCCCGCCCGCCCAGACACCCCACGGCCCGACCCGGGTCCCGCCCGCCCAGACACCCCACGGCCCGACCCGGGCCCCGCCCGCCCAGACACCCCACGGCCCGACCCGGGCCCCGCCCGCCCAGACACCCCACGGCCCGACCCGGGCCCCGCCCGCCCAGACACCCCCCGGCCCGACCCGGGCCCCGCCCGCCCAGACACCCCACGGCCCGACCCGGGCCCCGCCCGCCCAGACACCCCACGGCCCGAAAAGGCCCTCAAGGGACCCGTCCCCCGGGACGGGGGGCGGCGCCCCGGGGGCGCACCCCCACCCCCACCCGCGCCCCCGCGGGCCGCCCCCCGATATCCCACACGCCATGTCTCCGTAACCATTGGTTCAGACGACCTTGCGACGCTCGGTGAATGAACCCCGCCGTGCCCGAGGCTTCGCCACCCCCCGAGGGGAACCGCCCCGACGGGAAGGCCGCCGCGCTCCCGCCCGCACGTTCCGACGCGCCTGTGCCGGCCCTGGCGCGGAAGAATGGGTCCATGAGCCAGCACACCCAGGCAGACGTCCAGCACGCGCAGCCCTCCGTGGGCTCCATAGCCGCGCACCGCTCGCACACCGTGGCCGCCGTGGTCTCCGACCTCGAACCCGACATCGACGCCGATCTCGACGCGTACGAGGAGTCCCGGGAGGACGGGGCGGAGCTGCCGCAGGGTCGTTTCCTCGACCGGGAACGCAGTTGGCTCGCGTTCAACGAGCGCGTCCTGGAGCTCGCCGAGGACCCGAACACGCCCCTGCTGGAGCGGGCGAACTTCCTCGCCATCTTCGCGAGCAACCTCGACGAGTTCTTCATGGTCCGGGTGGCCGGCCTGAAGCGCCGTATCGCCACCGGCGTCGCCACCCGCTCCGCCTCCGGCCTCCAGCCCCGCGAGGTGCTGGAGATGATCTGGGCCCGCTCCCGCGAGCTGATGGCCCGGCACGCCGCCTGCTACCACGAGGACGTCGCCCCCGCGCTCGCGGAGGAGGGCATCCACCTGGTCCGCTGGAGCGAGCTGACGGAGAAGGAGCAGGCCCGCCTCTTCACCCTGTTCCGGCACCAGATCTTCCCGGTGCTGACCCCGCTGGCGGTCGACCCGGCGCACCCCTTCCCGTACATCTCGGGCCTTTCCCTCAACCTCGCCGTCGTCGTCCGCAACCCCGTGAGCGGCCACAAGCACTTCGCGCGCGTCAAGGTGCCGCCGCTGCTGTCCCGCTTCCTGGAGAGCTCCCCCGGCCGGTACGTCCCCCTGGAGGACGTCATCGCCGCCCACCTGGAGGAGCTGTTCCCGGGCATGGAGGTCCTGGAGCACCACGCCTTCCGGCTCACCCGCAACGAGGACCTGGAGGTCGAGGAGGACGACGCGGAGAACCTGCTCCAGGCGCTGGAGAAGGAGCTCATGCGGCGCCGCTTCGGACCGCCGGTGCGCCTGGAGGTCGAGGAGTCGATCGACCGCGAGGTCCTCGACCTGCTCGTGCGGGAGCTGAAGATCACCGAGGCGGAGGTCTACCCGCTGCCCGGTCCCCTGGACCTCACCGGCCTCTTCCGCATCCACGGCCTCGACCGGCCCGAGCTGAAGTACCGCAAGTTCATCGCCGGCACCCACCGCGACCTCGCCGAGGTCGAGTCCGCCTCCCCGCCGGACATCTTCGGCGCCCTGCGCAACCGGGACGTGCTCCTGCACCACCCGTACGACAGCTTCTCCACCTCCGTCCAGGCCTTCCTGGAGCAGGCGGCCGCCGACCCGGACGTCCTCGCGATCAAGCAGACCCTGTACCGGACCTCCGGCGACTCGCCGATCGTCGACGCGCTCATCGACGCCGCCGAGTCCGGCAAGCAGGTCCTCGTCCTGGTCGAGATCAAGGCCCGTTTCGACGAGCACGCCAACATCAAGTGGGCCCGCAAGCTGGAGGAGGCGGGCTGCCACGTGGTCTACGGCCTCGTCGGCCTGAAGACCCACTGCAAGCTGTCCCTGGTGGTCCGCCAGGAGGGCGAGACGCTCCGGCGGTACAGCCACGTCGGCACCGGCAACTACCACCCGAAGACGGCCCGGCTGTACGAGGACCTCGGCCTGCTCACCGCCGACCCGCAGGTCGGCGCGGACCTCTCCGACCTCTTCAACCGGCTCTCCGGCTACTCCCGCCGCGAGACCTACCGCCGGCTGCTGGTCGCCCCCAAGTCCCTGCGCGACGGCCTGATCTCACGCGTCAACAAGGAGATCCAGCACCACCGCGCCGGACGTCCCGCCTACGTCCGCATCAAGGCCAACTCGATGGTGGACGAGGCCATCGTCGACGCCCTCTACGCGGCGTCCCGGGCCGGGGTCCCCGTCGACGTCTGGGTGCGCGGCATCTGCGCGGTGCGCCCGGGCGTGCCCGGCCTGTCGGAGAACATCCGCGTCCGCTCGATCCTCGGCCGCTTCCTCGAGCACTCGCGTGTGTTCGCCTTCGGCAACGGCGGCGAGCCCGAGGTGTGGTTCGGCAGCGCGGACATGATGCACCGCAACCTCGACCGCCGTATCGAGGCCCTGGTCAGGGTCACCGACCCGGCCCACCGCGCGGCCCTGAACCGGCTGCTGGAGACCGGCATGTCGGACACCACCGCCTCCTGGCACCTCGGCCCGGACGGCGAGTGGATCCGGCACGCCACCGACGCGGACGGCCACCCCCTGCGCAACGTCCAGGAGATGCTCATAGACGCCCGGAGGCGCCGGCGTGGCACAGCGACACCATGACCTTACGGGCCCCACGGCCGGGTCCGTGACGACGGGGGACGCCCTGGCGGCCTACCTCCGGGCGCAGGCCACGGAGTTCCTCCGCGCCCTGCGCCTGCACCGGGAGGCCGGCGGCGGCGCGGCGAACGGCACGCCCGGTGTCACGGGCTCCGCCGACGCGACCGCCGCGCTGCGCCGCTCGGCCCGCCGCATCAGCGCCAGCCTGCACACGTTCCGGCCCCTCCTGGACCCCGGCTGGTCCGAGGAGATCCGCCCCGAACTGGCGTGGCTCTCCGGCACCCTCGCCCTCGAACACGCCTGCGAGGCCCGTCTGGAGCGCCTGCTGCTGGCCCTGCACCGGCTGTCGGGCGCGACGGCGGTCCCGACGCAGACGGCGGGCGCGGGGAACCCCGCGCGCCCGCCGGCAGCGGAGACGTCGGCCGGCGGCGGCGCGCCCGCACCGGTCTCCCTCGTCTCCGCCGGCGCGGGCCGCCGCGCCACCGACCCTGCCGCCACCGGCGCTGCCGCCGCCGGCCCTGCCGCCGCCGCGCAGAAGCCGCCCGCCGGCAACGCCGGGCACCCCGCGCGCCCGGCCGCCCCGGACCGCGGCAACCTCACCGTGGGCGCCGCCAAGGCGGGCGCGCTCCTGGACCGCCAGCTCACCCTGGCCCGCACCCGGGCCCACTCCACCGCCCTCCAGGCGCTGGGCTCGAGCCGCTTCCACGCCGTGGCGGACAAGGTCGCCGTCCTGGCCAGCGACGTCCCCCTCACGCCCGCCGCCGCGAGCACCGATCTGCGCACCCTCGCCGCGGCGGCGGAGGAGCGCCTCACGGACGCGGCCGCCGCGCTGCCCCTCCTCACCGCGGGCCACCCGTACAACGCGGAGGCCCTGGTCCACGGCCTGTCCCCGGACCCCGCCCCGCACCCGCAGGACGCGCCCTGGCACCAGGTCCGCCTCCTGCTGCGCCTGCACCGCTACGCCCTGGAGGTCCTGCACGGCGACCTCCCGCCCGACGTGCGGCTGCTCTCGGCCGGCCAGTCCCTGGACCGGCACCGCGACGCCTCGGAGGCGGCCGCCGCGGCGGCCCAGGCGGCACGCACCCCGCGCATCGCCCCGGCGACGGCGTACGCGCTCGGCGTGCTCCACGCCGACCAACGGCACGAGGTGGAGGCGGCGCGGTACGCCTTCCAACGCTCGTGGCAGAAGCAGGCCATCGGCACGAGCACGCCGTAACCGACCGACCCGACCGACCCGATCCACCTGACCGACCCGACAGACCCCGACAGACCCGACCGACCCCGACCGACCCGATCGACCCGATCGACCCGACCGACCCCGACCGACCCGATCGACCCGATCGACCCGATCGACCCGATCGACCCCGACAGACCCGATCGACCCGGAGGCGGTGATCCGGTGAGCTTTCCCGACGACACCCCGGTCCAGGCGGCCGGCTGCGTCCTGTGGCGCCGTTCCCCGGTCGGCGGCGGGCTGGAGATATGCCTGGTCCACCGGCCGAAGTACGACGACTGGTCGCACCCCAAGGGCAAGCTGAAACGTGGCGAGGAAGCGGCGGCCGCCGCGGTACGCGAGGTCGCCGAGGAGACGGGCTGCACCGCCCGGCTGGGCGCCCGGCTGCCCACCCTGCGCTACCTCGCGCAGGGCCGCCCCAAGGAGGTCCACTACTGGGCCGCCGAAGCGGTCTCCGGCACGTTCACCCCGAACGACGAGGTCGACCGCGTGCTGTGGCTCCCCCCGACGGCGGCCGGAAGCCGCCTCACCCAACCGAGGGACCGCACCCTCGTGCCTGCCCTGCTCACCACCCTGCACCTGATCTAGACACAGCCCGCTCATGGCAACCCCATGCACCACACCGTGTCCTCGACGTGAGCGTTCCGTGACCTAACCGCACCGTCCACAGGGGTTCACCTCGCGTTCATGTGTGCCCGTAGGCGGCTTCACCTGATCTGCCTAATTTCGGCCTTACGCGGTACGCAACGCGCCCTCTTGGACGCGTCCGCGCCACCCAGACTTCGCGCACGCCGCCGGAAATCAGGCGGCTCCTGGAAGGATCTCCCTCAAGTGAAGCTTCAGCGCATGAACCGGCGGGCCCTCACCCTCGGTGCTCTCGCCGTCTCCGGCGCCCTGGCCCTCACGGCGTGCGGCTCCGACGACACCGGGTCCGGCAGCAGCGGCGGCACGTCCTCCGCGGCCACCTCGGCCGGTTCCATCAAGTGCGACGACGCCAAGGGCCAGCTCCTCGCCGACGGCTCCTCCGCGCAGAAGAACGCGATCGACGCCTGGGTCAAGAACTTCACCCAGGCCTGCAACGGTGTCCAGGTCAACTACAAGGGCTCCGGCTCCGGCGCCGGCGTCACCGCGTTCACCCAGGGCCAGGTCGCGTTCGCCGGTTCCGACTCCGCGCTGAAGTCCGATGAGATCGAGGCCTCCGCGAAGGTCTGCTCCAGCGGCCAGGGCATCGACCTGCCGATGGTCGGCGGCCCCATCGCCGTCGCCTTCAACGTCTCGGGCGTGGACGACCTCACCCTGGACGCCTCGACGATCGCCAAGATCTTCAACGGCAAGATCACCAACTGGAACGACGCCGCGATCAAGAAGCTCAACCCCGACGCCGAGCTGCCCGACCTCAAGATCCAGCCGTACCACCGCTCGGACGAGTCCGGCACCACGGACAACTTCACCAAGTACCTGATCGCCACCGCCAAGAGCGACTGGCCCTACGAGGGCGGCAAGGCCTGGCAGGCCAAGGGCGGCCAGTCCGCCGCCGGCTCCTCCGGTGTCGCCCAGGGCGTGAAGCAGACCAACGGCGCCATCGGCTACATGGAGCTGTCGTACGCCAAGGACGGCCTGGGCACGGTCTCCATCGACACCGGCGCCGCGTCCCCGGTCAAGGCCTCCTCCGACGGCGCCACCAAGGCCATCGCCGACGCCAAGGTCGTCGGCACCGGCAGCGACCTGGCGCTGGAGATCAACTACGCCACCAAGGCCGAGGGCGCCTACCCGATCACCCTGGTCACGTACGAGATCGTCTGCGACAAGGGCAACAAGTCCGACACCCTGCCCGCCACCAAGGCGTTCCTGCGCTACATCGCCAGCGAGGAGGGCCAGGCCATCCTCTCCGGGATCGACTACGCGCCGATCCCCGACGCCATCATCACCAAGGTCCGCTCCACCATCGAGGGCCTGAGCTGATCTGAAGTGGTGCGGTCCGGCGCCGGGTGAACCCGGTTCCGGACCGCGCCGTCCGGTGCACCGCCGCCAGGGGCCGTCCGCAGACCCGGCCCCGACGGAGCCACCCACCCGGCGGCTCCGCAGACCGGAGAACCCCATGGACATTTCGACGCAGAATCCCGCAGACGCCGTCCCTCCACCCGCGGCTCCGCCGAGCCCCGCCGAGCAGAAGCGCGCCGCCCGCGGCGCCACCCGCCCCGGTGACCGGATCTTCCTCGGTCTCTCCCGCGGATCGGGCGTCCTGCTGCTGGTGATCATGGCCGCGATCGCCGTCTTCCTGGCCTACCGGGCGTCCCTCGCCATCAGCAAGGACGACAGCAACTTCCTCACCACCTTCGAGTGGAACACCAACCTCGTCCCGCCGGACTTCGGCATCGCGGTGCTGGCCTTCGGCACGGTGGTCTCCTCGGTCATCGCGATGGTCATCGCGGTCCCGGTCGCGGTCGCCATCGCCCTGTTCCTCACCCACTACGCCCCGCGCCGCCTCAGCGGCCCCATCGCGTACGTGATCGACCTGCTCGCCGCCGTCCCGTCCATCGTGTACGGCCTCTGGGGCGCCCTGATACTCGTCCCCCAGCTCAACGGCCTGTTCGGCTGGCTGGACGCATACCTCGGCTGGACCGGGATCTTCGCCTGGGACGACGGCCCCCCGCGCTCGATGCTCACGGTCGGCATCCTGCTCGCCATCATGATCCTGCCGATCATCACCAACGTCAGCCGCGAGGTGTTCCGGCAGGTCCCGCAGATGCACGAGGAAGCGGCGCTGGCGCTGGGCGCCACCCGCTGGGAAGTGGTCCGCATGGCGGTCCTGCCCTTCGGCCGCTCCGGTGTGATCTCGGCGTCGATGCTCGGCCTCGGCCGGGCCCTGGGCGAGACCATGGCGGTGGCCACGGTGCTCTCCCCCGACTTCGACATCCACGCCAGCCTGCTCAACGCGGGCGGCGGCACCTTCGCCCAGAACATCGCCAGCAAGTTCAACGAGGCGACGGAGTTCGGCCGCGACGCGCTCATCGCCTCCGGTCTCGTCCTGTTCGTCATCACCCTGCTGGTCAACGGCGCGGCCCGCGCGATCATCGCCCGCCGCAAGGAGTACTCGGGGGCCAACGCATGAGCCACGCCGTCGTCACCGACAAGCCCGCCAGTACCCTGCGCGGTGCCAGCCTGCCCACGTGGACCCCCTGGGCCACCGCGGCCGGTTCCCTCGCCGCGGCCGTCGCCATCGGCCTGGTCGCGGGCCTCGACAGCCGCGTCCAGTGGGGCCTGATCGCCGGCCTCCTCTTCCTCCTGGCCACCTACGGCATCGCCGCCCGCGTCGAGGGCCGCCGCCAGGCCAAGGACCGCATCGCCACCGCCCTCGTCTGGGTCGCCTTCCTCCTCGCCGTGGTCCCGCTGGCGTCCCTGCTCTGGGCGACGATCGAGCGCGGCGTGAAGGTCCTGGACGGCTACTTCCTCACCCACTCCATGGGCGTCGTCGCCGACTCCGAGCCGGGCGGCGGCATCTACCACGCCATCCTCGGCAGCCTGGAGCAGGTCGGCCTCGCCACCCTGATCGGCGCCCCGATCGGCATCCTCACCGCGATCTACCTGGTGGAGTACGGCCGCGGCGGCCTCGCCAAGGCGGTCACCTTCTTCGTCGACGTCATGACGGGCATCCCGTCCATCGTGGCCGGCCTGTTCATCCTCAGCCTCATGCTGATGTTCGACATGCAGCCCTTCGGCTTCGCCGGCTCGCTGGCGCTGGCGATCCTGATGATGCCGGTCATCGTCCGCTCGACGGAGGAGATGCTCAAGCTCGTCCCGAACGAGCTGCGCGAGGCGTCCTTGGCGCTCGGCATCCCGAAGTGGCGCACGATCCTGAAGGTGGTCGTCCCGACCTCCATCGGCGGCATCATCACGGGCGTCATGCTCTCGGTGGCCCGTATCGCCGGTGAGACGGCACCCGTCCTGCTCCTCGTCTTCGGCAACCCGTTCATCAACGCGAACCCCTTCGAGGGCGCGCAGGCGTCGCTGCCGCTGTACATCTACCAGCAGTACTCGCAGAGCGCGGGCTCGGAGGCGGCCTACGACCGCGCCTGGGCGGCGTCGCTCACGCTGATCGCCTTCGTGATGATCCTCAACCTGGTCGCCCGCGGCATCGCCCGCTGGAAGGCCCCGAAGACCGGTCGCTAAGGCGACGATTTCCGGCTCCGCCGGGCGGGGCCCCTCAGCGACTGACTGGAAGTGAAGTAGAGACATGGCCAAGCGAATCGATGTCAGCGGACTGACGGCGTACTACGGCTCCCACAAGGCGATCGACGACATCTCCATGACCGTCGAGCCGCGCTCGGTGACGGCGTTCATCGGCCCGTCCGGCTGCGGCAAGTCGACGTTCCTGCGCACGCTGAACCGGATGCACGAGGTGACCCCCGGGGGACGCGTCGAGGGCAAGGTGCTCCTGGACGACGAGGACCTGTACGGCCACGGCATCGACCCGGTGTCGGTCCGCCGCGAGGTCGGCATGGTCTTCCAGCGCCCGAACCCGTTCCCCACGATGTCGATCTTCGACAACGTGGCGGCGGGCCTGCGCCTGAACGGCAACTACAAGAAGTCGGAACTGTCCGACGTCGTCGAGAAGTCCCTCAAGGGCGCGAACCTCTGGAACGAGGTGAAGGACCGCCTCAACAAGCCCGGCTCGGGCCTGTCCGGCGGCCAGCAGCAGCGCCTGTGCATCGCGCGCGCGATCGCCGTCGAGCCCAAGGTCCTCCTCATGGACGAGCCCTGCTCCGCCCTGGACCCCATCTCGACCCTCGCCATCGAGGACCTGATCGGCGAGCTGAAGGAACGCTTCACGATCGTCATCGTCACCCACAACATGCAGCAGGCGGCCCGCGTCTCCGACCGCACCGCCTTCTTCAACCTCGCGGCGGTCGGCCAGCCCGGCAAGCTGATCGAGATCGACGAGACGGAGCGGATCTTCTCCAACCCGTCCGTCCAGGCCACGGAGGACTACATCTCGGGCCGCTTCGGCTGACCCGAGCCCCCCGTCCCGACCCCTCGCGGTGCTGCATGGCGGTGCCACCGCGAGGCAACAAAGGGCCCGCCCCCCGAATCCGGGGGGCGGGCCCACGCCATGACATCACTGCCCATCGAACAAGCACCCTTCGAGAGCAAGCGACCTTCGACCAAGCGACCTTCACGAGCAAGCGACCTTCACGAGCAAGCGACCTTCAAAAGCAAGCAACCTTCGCAAGGAAGCGACCTTCTCGGGAAGCGGCTCCATTGAGCAAGCGGCTCCATGGAGGAAACGGCCCGCCCACCCCCCAAGGGGCGCGGGGAACTGCGCGACCAGCCACAACGAACCCGCCGGCCGCCCACCGGGCACAGGCCACGGACCGCAGGCCACTGGGCGCCGACCGCAGCCCACGCCCGGGGCGCCGCAGGCCACCGCTCCCCAAGGAAGACGCGGGCCAAGGCCCGCCCCTACAGCACCGCCAGGTTGACGATCCAGAACGCGCACGCCGCGACGATCGCCGCCGCCGGCATCGTGATGAACCAGCCGAGGACGATGTTCTTGGCGACCCCCCACCGCACGGCGTTGATCCGCTTGGTCGCCCCGACACCCATGATCGCCGAGGTGATCACATGGGTCGTCGAGATCGGCGCCTTGAAGAGGAACGCCGTGGTGAACATGATCGACGCCCCGGTGGTCTCCGCCGCGAACCCCTGCGGCGGGTCCAGCTCGATGATCTTCCGCCCGAGCGTCCGCATGATGCGCCACCCGCCCGCGTACGTGCCCAGCGACAGCATCACGGCGCACACGATCTTCACCCAGACCGGGATGGGATCCCCGTAGTCCTCGACGTCGGCGATGACCAGCGCCATCACCACGATGCCCATCGTCTTCTGCGCGTCCTGCAGACCGTGGCCGAGGGCCATGCCGGCCGCCGACACCGTCTGCGCGATCCGGAAGCCGCGCTTGGCCTTGTGCGGGTTGGCCCGCCGGAACAGCCACAGGATGGCGGTCATGACCAGGTAGCCGATCAACAGGCCGACCACCGGCGACACGAACATCGGGATGACGACCTTCTCCAGCACCCCGTGCCAGTAGACCGTCGTCCCGCCCGCCAGCGCCGCCCCCACCATGCCGCCGAACAGCGCGTGCGACGAGGAGGAGGGCAGCCCGAAGTACCAGGTGACCAGGTTCCAGGCGATCGCGCCGACCAGCGCCGCGAAGAGGATGCCCATCCCCTTCGAGCCCTCGGGCGTCTCGATCAGCCCCTCGCTGACGGTCTTGGCGACGCCGGACCCCAGGAACGCGCCGGCGAGGTTCATCACCGCCGCCATGGCCAGTGCCGCCCGCGGCGTCAGCGCCCGCGTCGACACGGACGTGGCGATGGCGTTGGCGGAGTCGTGGAAACCGTTCGTGTACGTGAAGAAGAGCGCGACCAGGATGGTCACGACCAGAGCCAAGGTGTCCATGAAGGGGTCAGGACTCCTTGACCGCGATGGTCTCCACCGTGTTCGCGACGTGCTCGAACGCGTCCGCCGCCTCCTCGAGCACGTCCACGATCTGCTTGAGCTTCAGCACCTCGATCGCGTCGTACTTGCCGTTGAAGAGGTGGGCGAGCAGCTTGCGGTGGATCTGGTCGGCCTGGTTCTCGAGCCGGTTGACCTCGATCCAGTACTCGGTGAGGTTCTCCATGGTCCGCAGGTTCGGCATGGCCTCGGCGGTCAGCTCCGCCGCCCGCGCCAGCACCTCGATCTGCTGCTCGACGCCCTTGGGCAGTTCCTCGACGTTGTAGAGGACGACGAGGTCGACGGCCTCCTCCATGAAGTCCATGATGTCGTCGAGGGACGACGCGAGGGAGTAGATGTCCTCCCGGTCGAACGGCGTGATGAACGAGGAGTTCAGCTGGTGGAAGATCGCGTGTGTGGCGTCGTCACCGGCGTGCTCCGCGGCCCGCATCCGCTCTGCGATCTCGGCCCGGCCGGCGGTGTCCGCCCCGAGCAGTTCCATGAGGAGTTTCGAGCCCGTGACGATGTTGTCCGCGGATGCGGCGAACATGTCGTAGAAGCTCGTCTCCCTGGGGGTCAGACGAAAGCGCACGTGGGGTCCTCGGGATGCATCGGTTTCGGTCAGGCTGATGCTAGGCGCATCATCCGGCCACGGCTAATGGGCCGTCCACCAGTGTCACCCATGAAACGGGACGAACGGCAGCGGGGCCGCCGGGTGGTCCAGTCCACAAGCCGTCCACAGGGGGAGCGACCACAGGTCCCCTACCCGGCGAAGTTCGGTACGATATACCCAGTAGGGGTATATGTGGAGTGTCTGGAGGACGCGATGACGACCACCGAGGCCGGGGCGGCCACCGAAGAGGTCGTGACCGACCACGACCACGGTGTGCACGGCTACCACAAACAGAAGAACGAGCACCTCAAGCGCCTGCGCCGCATCGAGGGCCAGATCCGGGGCCTGCAGCGCATGGTCGACGAGGACACCTACTGCATCGACATACTCACCCAGGTGTCCGCCTCCACCAAGGCCCTTCAGTCCTTCGCGCTGCAGTTGCTGGAGGAGCACCTGCGCCACTGCGTCGCCGACGCGGCCCTCAGGGGCGGCGACGAGATCGACGCGAAGGTGGAGGAGGCGACGAAGGCGATCGGCCGCCTCCTGCGCACATGAGTCACTTTGTAAACGTGACGTAAATGACACCTGTCACCCGGCGCCCGTCACGTGAGGAGGCGCCCGTCACGTGAGGAACGGAAGCCCGCCGTCACCCCAGGCCCCTCACTCCTGCCGCCCGGCCGCGTCCCGTTCCTCCCTCACCCTCAGGACCGCGTCGATGCTCTCCAGGCTGAGCCGCTCCTCGGCCGCCGAGGCCGCGATGATGAGTTCTCCGCACAGCTCTATCTCGGCGAGGGCCTCGTGGTCCTGTACCGCCGTACCGCCGACCGGAGCCACGCGCATCACCTCGTCCCTGCCGTCACCGGCTTCCTAGAGTAGGGAGCGGCCCGCATACCGCGCATGGCACGGACGGGCTAGTCCTCGCGCCCGTCCCCTGACCGGATCCGCTCTTCCGCGGGCGGCCGAAACCACGCTCACTCCTCGGCGATCCGCCCCGCGTAGATGTCCCGGCCCACCGGCAGCCGTACGTCGACGGGGGTGCCGAAGTCGTACAGCAGCGTCGTCGAGGCGACCGCGACGGCCTCCTTCCGGCCGCCGTTGACGAAGCTGAAGCGGTGCCGGACCTTGCGGATGCGGCCCTGCTCGTCGAGGTAGACGTCGAAGGGCACCTCGGCCGTGGCGAACCCTTTCGCCGCCGCGCCCAGCGATCCCCGGCCGCCCTCGGAGGAGTGCGCGGCGGCCGCGGCCAGGTCGGCCGTCCCGCGGTAGTGCCGCACCTCGATCCCGGCCAGCCGGGTCGTCCCGACGTAGGCCGCCGTGCGCGTGCCGCGCAGCACCTCGGCGGCGGCGTACGGGTCGGTGGCTCCGCCGGTGACCAGATTGCCGTCGGACAGCGTCGCCGTCTCCACCCGCACCCACTTGTCGGCGGGCACCCCCGCACCCCGGTTCTTCATGTAGAGGGCGCCGGGGGCGAGGAGTTCGGTGATGGGGCGGTGCTCACTGGTCCCGGCCGGATCCTGCGGCAGCACCACCTCCAGCGCGCCGAGCCGCTTGCGGTAGTCGTACAGCCCCTCGCCCCGGATGGTCACGCGGGTGCCGCCGGTGGCCATCTCCATCGACGTCCGGGCCTTCGAACTGCCCGCCTCCACCAGGGCGTCGGCGGCCCGGCGCAGTGTCTCGACCGGATCGGCCGGGTGGGCGTCCTCGGCGGCGGCCCCGCTGCCGGAACATCCGGCGGCGCCGACGGCGCAGACCCCGGCGACGAGCCCCGCGACGACCGCCGTTCCCCACCGCCGCTGCTGCCGCTCCGCCATCGCCTGCCTACCCCCAGCCGGTACGTCCGTCACGGGCTCCGTGTTGTTGCGGTTAACGACGCTCGGGCGGACCCCGTCACGCTGACCGGATTGCCCGCCACCTCCATGCAGGGGCCCCGCCGTTGCTGGGTAGCGTTCTCATGTGACCCAGCAGGACAGCGAGGCCCCCTCCTCCGCCGGCGAGGAACTCCACCGCACCACGACCGTCGAACGTGGCCCCTTCTGCCTCGCCCACTGCTCCTGCGGCTGGCGCGGCCCCGCGCGCAGGGCGAGAAGCCTGGCCAGAACGGATGCCGAAGGCCACACCCGCGGCTGAGGCACCCTCACCCCCGCACCCCCGCACCCCGCGCCCTCGGCCACGGGCGCACCTGACGCACCTGACGCACCTGACGCACCCTCACCATCTCTTCCTCCCGGCCGGGGAACCCCGTCCCCCCGGCCGCCGTCTCGCTCCATGAAGCCGGCCGACGGAAGGCACGGGACACTGGATATGGAACGGCGTACGTTCATCGCAGGCGGCACGGCCGCGGTCACGGCGTTCACGACGGCCGCGTGCAGAGCGTCGGCCCACGGCGGCGGCACCCCCACCCCAGCCACCGGCGCCACCGGTACCGCGCACACGTCCACCGGCGCCGCGGCCGCCCCCGACTGGGCGGCCCTCGCCCGCGACCTGGACGGCACCCTGGTCCGCCCCGGCGACGCCTCCTGGGCCACGGCCCGGCAGCTGTACAACACGCGCTTCGACACGCTCGAGCCGGCCGCGGTCGCCTACGCCGCCCACACCGACGACGTCCGCACGCTCCTGGCGTACGCCCGCGCCCACGGCACCCGGGTCGCCATCCGCAACGGCGGTCACTCCTACGGCGGCTGGTCCTCCGGCGACGGGCGGCTGATCCTCGACGTCTCCCGGCTGAGCCGGGTCCGGGCGAGCGGCGGCACGGCCGTGGTCGGCGCCGGCGCCAAGCTGATCGACGTCTACCGCGCGCTGGCCGCGAAGGGAGTGACCGTCCCGGCGGGCTCCTGCCCGACGGTCGGCGTCTCCGGCCTGGTCCTCGGCGGCGGCCACGGCGTGGTCTCCCGCGCGTACGGCCTGACCTGCGACAGCCTCACCCGGGCGACGCTGGTCACCGCCGACGGCCGGCAGCTCACCGCCGACGCGTCGACGAACAAGGACCTGTTCTGGGCGCTGCGCGGCGCCGGCAACGCCACCTTCGGCGTCGTGACGGAACTGCACTTCACCACCCACCCGGCCCCGCAGGCCGTGACCGGCTACCTCACCTGGCCCTGGTCGAGGGCGGCCGCGGTGGTCGGGGCCTGGCAGGAGTGGGGCCCGGACCAGCCCGACGAGATCTGGTCCTCCCTCCACCTGTCCAACACCCCCGGCGGCACGCCCCGGATCTCCGTCGCCGCGTTCTCCCTCGGCACGTACGGCGAACTCCAGAACGCGGTCGACCGCCTGGCGGACCGGGTCGGCGCCCCGGCCAGCGGCGTCTCACTGCGCCGCCGTACGTACGAGGAGGCCATGGAGGTGTACGCCGGCTGCTCGTCCTTCTCCGCCGACGCCCAGTGCCACCTGCCGGGCTCGACCCCCGGCCGCACCCCGCAGGGCGAGCTGGCCCGGGAGACGTACGCGGCCGGCTCCGACTTCTTCGACCGCTCCCTGCCGGCGGCCGGCGTCCGCACGCTGCTGGACCGGGTGAGCACCGTCCGCGGCGGCGCGGGCAGCATCGCGCTCACGGCTCTGGGCGGCGCGGTGAACCGCGTCTCCCCCACGGCGACGGCCTTCGTCCACCGCCGCTCCCGCATGCTGGCCCAGTACCTCGCCTCCTGGCGCTCCGGCACGTCCGGCACGGCGGCCCGGTCCTGGCTGGCCTCGGCCCACGGGGCCATGAAGCTGTACGCCTCGGGCGCCGCCTACCAGAACTACGCGGACCCCACCCTGACGGACTGGAAGAAGGCCTACTACGGTGACGCGCTCCCGCGTCTCACCCAACTGAAGCGGCAGTACGACCCGGAGGGCTTCTTCACCTACCCGCAAGGCCTGTGACCGTCATGCCGCCGGTGTCGCCGCCGGCCTCACGCGGCGAGATCCCGCTCCTCGCTCGCCGTCTCCTCCACCCGGGCCCCCGACACCGGCGCACCGCCGCCCGCCTCGCGCGCGGAGCGGCTGCGGACCACCCATCCCACCCGGGGCGACCGCTCCACCGCCCGCAGCACGGGCGTCAGCAGCATCGAGGCCACCGGGGACAGCAGCAGTGCCACGGCCGTACCGAGCGCGAAGCCGCCGACCACGTCGGTCGGGTAGTGCACGCCCATGTAGACCCGGCAGAACCCCTCCAGCAGGCCGATGGCTATGCCCACCAGCCCGAACTTCCGGTTGGCGACGAACAGCGCGACGCCCATCGCCATGGTGATCGTGGCGTGGTCGCTGACGAAGGAGTAGTCGGTCTTGCCGGAGATCAGCACCTCCAGCCCCTGATGGTCGAGGAACGGCCGGGGCCGCTCCACGAAGCCGCGTATCGGCACGTTCACCAGCACCGCGACCCCCGCGGCCAGCGGCACCCACACCAGCGCGGCCACGGACGCGGCGGCCTCCTCGGCGGAGCCGGGCCGTCTGCGCACCGTCCACCAGCACCACAGCACCAGCAGGACCATGGTCAGCAGGAGTCCGTACTCGCCGACGAACTCGACGACCCGGTCCAGCCAGTGCGGGGCCTCCTTGGCGAGGCCGTTGATGTCGTAGAGCAGGTCGACGTCGGGGTTCGACCCGGATGCGGCGAGTCCAGCCATGGTGCTGCGGCCCCTTCGTCGTGTCGTGCCCGGCGCGCCTCACGCGCGCCGCTCGTACCCACCCCCGTGGTGTGTAGATCCGCTACCGCCGGTGTGTTTCAGTCTCGGGCAGGGCTCGGCTACGTCAACAGGAACGCACGGTCCCCCTTGATACGTTCCACTCTCCACCGAATGATCACGCAGACGTTATCGAAGAGAGATACGTCTTCGCAGCTCAGAAGGGGCGTTACCGGTCGGTTCAGACCGTCGTGGGGAGCGCTTTCGCGCCATCTTCGGTCACCCGGGTGGCCCCGAAGTACTTGCGGGTGTCGATCGGGTCGAACCGGATGACGGCCCCCGTGTACGGAGCGTCGATCATGTACCCGCCCCCGACGTAGATCCCCACGTGGTCGATGGCCCGCGAGTTGTTCGGATCGGTCGAGAAGAACACCAGGTCCCCCGGCAGCAGCTCGTCCCGCGCCGGGTGCGGCCCCGCGTTGTACTGGTCGTTCGCCACCCGCGGCAGAGTGATCCCCACACTCTCGTACGCCGCCTTGGTCAACCCCGAACAGTCGAACCGTCCACCCTGCTCAGCCGTACCGTTCCCACCCCACAGATACGGCGTCCCGAGCTTCTTCTGCGCGAAGTAGATGGCCCCGGCAGCCTGCTCGGAGGGGTCCACTCGGGTGACGGGGGCGGCGAAGGACTCCGCGAGCGTCGTGATCGTCTTCACGTAGTTCTGGGTCTCCTGGTACGGCGGCACGCCCCCGTACTTGATGACCGCGTACGCCCCCGCGTTGTAGGACGCGAGCATGTTGTGCGTGGCGTCGCCGGGGACGTCCTTCACGTACGACGCGAGCTCGCAGTCGTACGACGCGGCCGACGGAATCGCGTCATTCGGGTCCCAGACGTCGCGGTCCCCGTCGCCGTCCCCGTCGATCCCGTGCGTGGCCCAGGTGCCCGGGATGAACTGTGCTATCCCCTCCGCCTTCGCCGGGCTCTTGGCGTTGGGGTTGAACCCGCTCTCCTGGTACAGCTGGGCGGCGAGCAGCGCGGGGTTGATCGCGGAGCAGAGGTTGCCCCACTTCTGCACGAGCGCCTGGTACGCGGCCGGCACCGCGCCCTTGGCCAGGGTGACGGTCTTGCCGCCGACACCGTTGGCGAGATTTCCGGCGACGAGGTACACGCCCACGACGAGCAGCATCACGAAGCTGAGTCCCGCCGCACCGACGGCCCCCGCCACGACCCACGCCTTACGCACCGTCAACCGCCCATCGCCAGAAGGGGAGTCTGCCCGCGTCAGTTTACGAGCTGCCCACCCGGAAGCCGGTACAACCGATGCTCTCGTAGTCGCTGGGACCGCTCTTGACGTGATAGATGACGGCGGTCCAGTCACCCGGGTCGTTCGCCACGGGGATCGCCGGGTCGGTGTCGCCCTCCGCGTAGTGGCTCTCGAAGTCGTCTGGGTAGGTCAGTTCGACGTACCCTCCGTCCTTCCAGTTCTGGTAGATGTCCACGGGCTTGCTGGTGTAGCCGACGGTCTTGTTCTCCGTCATCACCTCGTACGGTCTGCCCGTCTCCGCGTCGATGTCGTGCGGTGGCTTCACGCCCACCGAGACGTAGTACGGCTCGGGTGCCTGGGTCTTGAGCTCCGCGTACTTGAACCGGAAGGTGATCCTCGCCCGTTCCGAGACGGTGGGGGAGTCGGGATCGTCGGCGTCGTCCACGCCGTACTGGAGTTCCTCCTGCGGGCTGACGGCACCGATCTGCCGGCACTGCCCGATGCCGTGCGCGGCATCGGCGGGATCGGTCGAGAGAGTCCAGTAGTCCCTGGAGATCCGGTCGTTCAGGATGTGGTCGGGCACCTTCTGCGAGACCGCGCTCGCGGACGGGGACGCGGACGACGAGCTCCCGTTCCGCGCCCGGGACCCGTCACCGTCCTCCAGCGTCCTGAGCACCACGGCGGACGCCGTTCCCACGACCACCGCCACGGCCAGGGCCACCAGCCACGGTGTACGGCGCGACGGGCGCCGCCGCGGCACGGCCGTCGCCGAGGGCGGCGACGGCGCGAGCGTCGGCACGTACCCCGGGGACGCCGTCGGCACATAGCCGGGCCCGGCGGTCGGCGGGTACACCGGCGGAGCGGGCGCACCGTGCCCCGGGGGCACCAGCCCGGCCGCCACGGCCGCCCGGAGGTCCTGCGGCGCCGCCTCGGTGTCACCGGTGAGCCGACGGTAGAAGGGATCCTCGGCGAGCGCGGAGGCGATCGCGCAGCGCGCGATGACGGTGTCCAGCCCGGGCCGCCGCTCAGGCTCCTTGGCCACGCACGCGTGGACGAGGGCGGCGAGTTGGGGGTCGACGCCTTTCACGTCGATCTCCTCGTGGACCACCCGGTACGACACCGCGTGCGTGGGCCCGGAGCCGAACGGCGGGCGGCCCGTCAGGGCGTGGGCGAGCGTCGCACCCAGCGCGAACACGTCCGCGGCCGGGCTGACGTGATTGCTGATCATCACCTCCGGCGCGGTGTACCCAGGGGTGCCCGGGGTCAGCCCCGTCTGGGTCAGGGCCGTGTCCGCAGCCCCGCGAGCGATGCCGAAGTCGATGAGCAGCGGCCCCTGCGGCGCCAGGATCACGTTCTGCGGCTTGAGGTCCCGGTGCGTGACGCCGTACCCGTGGACGCTCGCCAGGGCCTCGGCCAGCGCCGCGGCCAACCGCAGCGCGCTGTCCGCCGGGAACGGCCCCCGCTGTCCCACCGCCTCGCCCAGCGTGGGGCCTGACACGTACTCGGTCGCCAGCCAGTAGGGCGCCGAGTCGAGCGAGGCGTCGATGAGATTCGCCGTGTACGCGCTCCGCACCGCCCGGACCGTCTCCACCTCCCGCCGGAACCGCGCCAGCGCCTCCGGATGGTCGGTGATCTCCTCCCGGATGACCTTGATGGCGACGAGCCGTCCGCCGGGTGAGCGGCCGAGGTAGACCTGCCCCATGCCGCCCGCGCCGAGCCGGGCGAGCAGGGTGTACGCGCCTATCCTTGCCGGATCGTGAGCCCTCAGTACGTCCACCGAACGACCATGCCACACGGGTCAGTTCAACGGACCCCCGGCACTCGGCCCACAACGGATCCCCGCGCCCGGTCCGGCGGCGCCTAACCGCTCACGGTGGTACGCGGGGCGGGTCTACGGTGGGGCGTGGAAGCCTCCACACCCTCCTCACCACCCCCAGGAAGGACACCCCCCATGTCTGACATCCCGTCCGACCTCACCTGGATCCGCGCCGCCCCGCCGGAGGCGACCGGCCCCGGCCCCTGGATCGAGATCGCCTTCGGCGAAGGCGACGACGGCGAGGCCCCCGTCTACCTCCGCGAGACCAGCGACCCGGAGAACGTCGTCACGACGAACCGCCGCAAGTGGGACGCGTTCGTCCTGGGAGTGCAGGCCGGCGAGTTCGACCACTTCGTAGAGGGCGTCGAGACGGAGTACTGACGCGCCCGTCACGGGGCGGCATGAGACCATCGTGACGGGTCTCTCACCCGACCGGCCGTCAGAACCGGGACAGGGCTGTGAAGTGGGACAACGACGGAACCACACAACAGGTTCCGCACCGACCTCATTGCCCGGCGTGACCTGCCGTGATACACAGAGTAACCGTACGAGCTATTCGTACGAATCCCGCCCATCAATGACGCCAAGTCGACATACGACGGCGGCTTTGTCGGCGACAATGAGGCTGACCTCTGCACACCGCAGGGGACCGACTGCGGAACTACCCACCAGGGGCGGTGACTTACATGCTCTTTGCGGCCGACAAGGGAGACATCAACACCATCATCGGCGGGATCGCTCCGGACTGGGGGCCCTTCGGCAGCCTGGGCAACGAGGCCAAGGTGATGATCGAGGTCGTGATGGCGGTCGCCATCCTGCTCTGCCTCGGCATCGCCATCTGGGGCGCGGCCAAGCAGCGCATCGGTGCCACCGCCCTGCGGGACACCTTCAGCGCCGAACAGGGCAAGGGCCTCATCATCGCGGGCCTGACGGGCGTCTTCATCATCGGCTCACTCGGCACGCTGTTCACGATCGTGTACGGCATGGCCGTCTAGCCGTCCCCGTCCTCCCCCAGTCCCGTCCGGGCACGCCCGGCCCTCTCCACCCCACCCATCCGTCGTGCCCACCGGCTGAGGTTGCGTCTCCCTGATGTCGAGTCACCACACCGCGCCCGCGCGGGAACCAGCACGGCTACCGTCGTACTACTACGCGTTCCGGTACGGCAGCGAGGGGGCGTACGCGGCATGAGTCCCGGCGACGACCACGACTACGGCGAACCCGCGGGCACCCGCGTCCGCCTGCCCGACGCCGACCTCTACGGCGGCGCCCGCCGTCCGGGCCGTTCCTCCTCGCGCGGCCTGGTGACGGTCGTCGGCGTCGTCGTGCTCCTCATTGCCGCGATCGCCATCGCCAACCGCGGAGGAGACGATTCCTCATCGTCCTCCGCAACGAGCAAGGGCGACCAGCCGAAGACGTCGACCACGGCGGCGAGCGGGACGAAGCCGGTCGAGACCAAGACCGGCGACGTCCCCTCGGGCTTCGCCCACAGCCGGCAGGGCGCCCAGTCGGCGGCCGCCAACTACGCCGTGGCCCTCGGCTCGACCGGCATGTTCCGGACGGACACCCGGCACACCCTCGTCGCCACCGTCTACACCGCCGGCGCCGCGGCCGACCTCCAGGGGCCCATGGACCAGGCCTACTCGGCGGACTTCCTCGCCACGATGGGCCTCGACGCCGACGGCAACCCGCCCGAGGGCGACACGTTCGTCTCCCGCGTCGTCCCCGTGGGCACCACCGTCCAGGCGTACGCCGACACCACCGCCCGGGTCGCCGTCTGGTACCTGGGCCTGATCGGCATGTCCGGCGAGACCTCGACCGACCCCGTCACCTCGTCCTGGAAGACCTGGACCTTCGACCTGGCGTGGACCGGCGGCGACTGGAAGATCGTCAGCGACGAGCAGCAGGACGGCCCCGCGCCGGTCCCCGGCGACGACGTGGCCGCGTCCTCCGACGACATCAGCAAGGCCATCGAGCAGTACGGAGGGTTCACGTATGCCCGGTAACCCGCACCGCGTGCTCCGGCTCGCCGGAGTCGTCGCCGCCGTCCAGACGGCGGCCGTACTGCTGGCCACCCGCGCCGTCGCCGCGCCGACGCCCGACCCGTCACCCAGCCCGTCGGCCTCGCCCTCGCCGTCCCCGTCGAGCAGCCTGGACTGCAGCCTCATCACCGGCGAGGCCAAGGAGTACTGCGAGCGCGGCAACGGCACCTCCGACGGCACCACCACCCCCCTCACCGACACCACCGACCCCCTCTCCTCCCTCGCCAAGGGCTGCGCCGAAGCCGCCGCCTGGACCGTCGACAAGCTCAGCGAGGCGGTCAAGGACACCGCGAACGTCGACTTCACCAACCCCAAGTTCCTCCAGCAGTACGCGGTCGTCTTCGCCGCGTCGACGGTCCTGACCCTCCTCCTCTGGCTGCTGGCCGTGGCCAAGCGGGCGGTCCGCGGCGTCCCCGTGACCACCGCCATCGGCGAAGCCGTCGGCTTCCTGTGGCTCACGGTGCTCGCCTCCGCCTTCACCCCGCTGATCCTCTACACGGTCGTGTCGGCCACCGACGGCATCACGGACGTCCTGGCGAAGACCACCGGCGACCAGACCGACACCTTCTTCGGCACCTTCTCCGCCGCCCTGGAGAAGGGCGAGGACATCGGCGGCGGCCCGATCATGCTGATCGTGGTCTCCCTGGTCTCCATCCTCGCCGCCGGCGTGCTCTGGCTGGAGCTGGTCATCCGGGCCGCCCTCCTCTACGTCGGCGCCCTGCTCGGCACGGTCGTCTACGCCGGCCTGGTCGACAAGAACCTGTGGAGCCACGTCCGCCGCTGGGCCGGCATCATGATCGCGGTCATCCTGGTCAAACCGGTCATCGTGATCGTCCTCGGCCTCGCCGGCGCGCTCTCCGCCGACGACGGCCCGGACGCCTTCTCCGCCGTCGTCTCCGGCCTCGCCATCATCCTGCTCGCCATCTTCGCCAGCGCGATGATCTACCGCTTCGTCCCCGGCTTCGGCGACGAGCTCGCCGGCTCGCGCAACAACCGCATCATGCGGGGCGCCGAAGGCAAGGCCGCCGCCGTCATCAGCTCCCCGGCGACCCTCGTCGCCCAGGGCATCAAGACGCACAGCACCCGCGCCGACAGCAACGGCGGCGGCGGTGCGTCCTCCGGCGGCCCCCGCCCGGCCCACCAGACCGCCGGCGGTGTCGCCGCGCACAGCTCGCGCACCCCGAACGGGGGTGGCGGCTCCGTCCCCTCCGCCGCGCCCCCGCCCCGCACCGGCAGCCCGGTCAACACGCCCCACGCCAGCAACACCCGCAACAGCAGCAACAACCGCACGGGAGGTGAAGGGCGTTGACGACTGATTCCCACGTGGCCCATGTGTCCCACGCGGTCACGCCCCGCCGTACATATCTGATCGGCCGCGCCCGGCCGAACGCGATCGTCGGCCGCAACCGCGAGACCGGCGAGATCGCGCTCATCGTCATCGGCGCGTTCCTCGGCATGATGTGCGGGCTCCTCGTCCCCCTCCTCGCCCTGCGCATCGTGCTCCTGGCCGGCTTCCCCATGCTCGCGCTGGCCCTGGTCTACGTGCCGTACAAGCACCGCACGTTCTACAAGTGGTTCGAGATCAACCGCAGCTACAAGCGCACCCTGCGCCAGGGCACCACGTACCGCTCCGGCGCCATGGAGGCGGGCACCCGGATCGACGGGCAGGAGATCGAGGTCGGCCCGCCGCCCGGCATCGGCCGCATCGCCTGGCTGGCCGCCCCCTTCGGCCCCGACGAGATCGCCGTGCTCCTGCACGCCGACCGCCGCACGGTCACGGCCGCGATCGAGATCGAGGGCCCGGGCGTCGGCCTGCGCGACAGCGAGGACCAGGAGGCCCTCGTCGACCGCTTCGGCACCCTGCTCAAGCACGTGGCCAACGGCGACGGCTTCGTCACCCGTCTGCAGATGCTCGCCCGCACCCTGCCCGCCGACCCCGACGCCCACGCCAAGGACGTCACCCAGCGCGGCGACGACAAGGCGCCCGGCTGGCTCCAGCAGTCGTACGACCAGCTCCAGTCGATGGTGTCCACCAGCAGCGAGCAGCACCGCGCCTACCTCGTCGCCTGTATGCACTACACCCGCGAGCTCGCCGCCGAGGCCCACGCCATGGCCCGCGCGGCCCGCCCGCAGAACGGCCGCAAGCTGGACCGGGACGCCGGCCTCGCCGTCGTCATGGCCCGCGAGCTGACCGACATCTGCTCCCGCCTCCAGGAGGCGGACATCCGCGTCCGCCAGCCGCTGGGCCAGAGCCGCCTCGCCTCCCTCGTCCACTCCATGTACGACCCGGACCACCCCATCGACCACATCCAGGCCATGACCCGGCGCAACGCCTGGCCGGCCGAACTGGACGCGATGGAGCCCACCTTCCTCCAGGCCAAGACCCGGGAGTCGTCGACCCGCGCCCCCTGGTGCCACGCCACCGCCTGGGTCAAGGAGTGGCCGATGACCCCGGTCGGCGTGAACTTCCTCGCCCCGCTCCTCGTCCACACCCCCGACGTCATCCGGACGGTCGCCGTGACGATGGACCTCGAACCCACCGAGGTCGCCATCGAACGCATGCTGACCGAGAAGACCAACGACGAGGCGGAGGCCAGCCGCGCCGCCAAGATGAACCGCACCGTCGACCCCCGCGACGTCGCCGCCCACTCCCGCCTCGACCAGCGCGGCGAGGACCTGGCCAGCGGCGCGGCGGGCGTCAACCTGGTCGGCTACATCACCGTCTCCTCCCGCACCCCCGAGGCCCTCGCCCGCGACAAGCGGACGATAAGGGCGTCGGCCGGCAAGTCGTACCTCAAGCTGGAGTGGTGCGACCGCGAGCACCACCGCGCCTTCGTGAACACACTCCCGTTCGCCACCGGCATCCGAAGGTAGGGGCTTTCCATGCGGGACCCGATGTCCGTCCTCACCGACGCCTTCACGTCCTTCCTGTTCGGCAAGGTCGAGACGACGCGCCTGCCGGTCCGCACCTCGACCGGCCAGGCCCAGGCGGTCTACCTCCCGACCGCCGCCCCCGGCCTCGGCGACTCGGGCGTGATCATCGGCCGCGAGGTCTACTCCGGCAAGGGCTACATCTACGACCCCTTCCAGCTGTACGGCCAGCAGCTCCCGGCCCCGCACTGGCTGGTCCTCGGCGAGTCCGGCAACGGCAAGTCGGCGCTGGAGAAGACGTACGTCCTGCGCCAGCTCCGCTTCCGCGACCGCCAGGTCGTCGTCCTGGACGCCCAGGGCGAGGACGGCGTCGGCGAGTGGAACCTCATCGCGCAGGCGCTGGGGATAACCCCCATCCGACTGGACCCGATGGCCGCCCTGGACCACGGCATCCGCCTGAACCCGCTGGACCCGTCGATCACCACGACGGGCCAGCTGGCGCTCCTGCGCACCATCATCGAGGTCGCGATGGGCCACGGCCTCGACGAACGCTCGGGCTTCGCCCTGAAGGTCGCCCACGCCTACGTCAACGAGACGATCGTCGAACGCCAGCCGGTCCTCACCGACATCGTCGAGCAGCTGCGCCACCCCGAACCGGAGTCGGCGGAGGCGATGAACGTCGCCATAGACGACGTACGGGCCTGGGGCCTGGACGTGGCGCTGGTCCTGGACCGTCTGGTCGACGGTGACCTGCGGGGCATGTTCGACGGCCCGACGACGGTCGGCATCGACCTGGACGCCCCGCTGATCGTCTTCGACCTGTCCCACATCGACCGCAACTCCATCGCCATGCCGATCCTGATGGCGATCGTCGGCGTGTGGCTGGAGCACACCTGGATCCGCCCCGACCGGAAGAAGCGCATCTTCCTCGTCGAGGAGGCCTGGCACATCATCAACAGCCCGTTCGTGGCGCAGCTCTTCCAGCGGCTGCTGAAGTTCGGCCGCCGCCTGGGTCTGTCCTTCGTGGCCGTCGTGCACCACCTGTCGGACGTCGTCGACGGAGCGGCGGCCAAGGAAGCGGCCGCGATCCTGAAGATGGCCTCCACGCGGACGATCTACGCCCAGAAGGCGGACGAGGCGAGGGCGACGGGCCGTGTGCTCGGCCTGCCGCGCTGGGCGGTGGAGATCATCCCGACGCTCACCCCGGGCATCGCCGTCTGGGACGTCAACGGCAACGTCCAGGTCGTCAAACACCTGATCACCGAGAGTGAACGCCCCCTGGTCTTCACCGACCGCGCGATGACCGAGTCGTCCGCCGATCTGGCCGACGACGACGCACTGCGCGCCGCCGAGCTCGAACAGGAGCAGCGGGCGGCGGCCTTCATGGAACAGCACCTGGCCGACTTGGACGGCTCGTCCGAGTCCACGGTGGCGTGAAGCAGGGGGTGCGCTGCCATGAGAGCCGGTGACGAGCGCCGTGACGGCCAGGGCGGCATCCCCGACGGCCTCCTGGTCGGCATACTCGCGTTCCTGCTCGGCATGACCCTGCTGGTGTGGACGGCCACGGGTCTGGCGGCCGTCCTCTCGCACGGCTCCTGGCCCTCCGGCGTCACCTTCACCCGCACGCCCCTGGCGATGCGCCACCTCGTCGCCCGCCCCCACGACATCGCGGGCGCCTGGCCGGACGCGGACCCCGCCGGCCTCTCCGGCTACGGGCTGTTCTGGGGCCTGTTCATCGGCGAGCTCATGCTGCTGTTCGTCCTCACGGTCTTCGCGATCGGCACGGTGACGCGCTGGCGGGCGGTACGGGCGAGGAGGCGGGCGGAGGAGGCGGTGCCCCCGGTACCGCGTGAGACGCCGGCCCCGCCGGTCCACCACGAGGTCCCGACCCCGCGCACGGAACCGGCACCACCCCCGAGCCCCAACCCGAACCCGATCCCGGAACCGGCACGGACCCCGCTCACCTCCCTGTCCACGGCGTCCACAGCGTCCACGGCATCCACGGCGGAGCGGCCCGCCGCATGGGAGAACCCCCGTCCCGAGACGGGCGTGCTCTTCGCCTCGCCGGAGAGCCGGCAGACGACCGCCGCCCAGGCCGTGCGCGACGCGGAGGGCCCCGCCCTGGTCGTCACCTCGGCCCCCGCTCTCTGGCACACCACCAAGGACGCCCGGTCCAAGCTGGGCCCGGTCCTCCTCTACGACCCCGCGCACCGGTGCGACACGCCGGCCCGCCTCCACTGGTCCCCCACCGCGGGCTGCGAGGACCGGTCGACCGCCGCGGCGAGGGCGACCGCCCTCCTGACCCCCGTGCGTCCCACGGCCCGTCTGGACCAGGCCGTCACCGACACCGCGGAGACGCTGCTGCGCTGCTATCTGCACGCCGCGGCCGTCGACGGCCGCACCATCCGCCATGTGCACCGCTGGGCCCAGGGCACCGGCGTCCAGGACGCGGTGCGCACCCTCCGTACCCATCCGAAGGCGGCCCCCGGCGCGGCCGGCGAGCTGGAGGGGGCTCTCATCTCCCATCCCGAACGCCGTGACATCGCCCAGGAGCTGACGGCCCGTGCCCTGTCCGCGCTCTCCACGGTGAACATCCGCGAGGCCTGCACTCCCAACCGAACGGATGCGCTCGCCTTGGATTCCTTCGTGAACGAAGGGGGAACGCTGTACGTGGTCGGTGAATCCATCGAGGACCCGAGGACCAGCCCCGGCGCGATGCCCTTCCTCACGGCCCTCGTCTCCAGCGTGGTCGAGCGCGGCCGGCGCGTGGCCGAACGGTCATCCTCCGGTCGCCTCGACCCACCACTGGCCCTGGTCCTGGACGACGTCGCCGCCGTGGCCCCGCTCCCCCAGCTCCCGGACCTCCTGTCCACCGGCGCGGAACGCGGCCTCCCCACCCTCGCCCTCCTGCGTTCCCGCGAACAGGCCCGCACCCGCTGGCCCCACACGGAACTGCCGGTCTGACCGCGGTACGGCGGCCGGCTAGGCCGTAGCGGGCCGTTCGAGTACGAACTCCAGCTCCCGGCTGTCCGGATCGGCCGTCAGCGGCACGACGACGCCGCTCGGCTCGAATCCCGTCCGGCGGTAGAAGGCGCGCGCCCGCCCGTTGTCCTCGTGGACGATGAGCCGTACCCGTTCGACGCCGCGGTCCCAGGCCCACTCCAGGGCGGCGTCGAACAGCACCTCGGTCAGCCCGATCCCGCGGTACTCGGGCTGTACGAACACGCCGACGATGTGCCCCTGCCGCAGTTCGACCGGGAAGCCCGCCCAGTCCTGTGTGCCGGCCTCCTCGACCAGCACGGTCACGGTCCCGACCCATTCCCCGTCCGGGCCCTCGGCGATGATCTGCTGTGCCTGCTCGGCCTTCTCGGCGGCGCGGGCCGTCCGTTCCCGCCAGAACGACTCCGGTTGCGCCAAGGCCTCCTCGTACGTCTCCAGGAATGCCAGGTGTGCGACCGGGTCCCGCAGCGCCAGCAGCCGCAACTGCCTCGCCGCGGCCCACTCGTCGGCGCGCACGGACCGAATGACGTAGCTCATGCAGGTCACCGTAGTACCCGCGCCCGGTGCCCTCACCCGAATAAAGACCCCGGAACGCAGAAATCCCCCGTGCCGTCCGGCACGGGGGATTTCTCAAAAATTGTTCGGCGGCGTCCTACTCTCCCACAGGGTCCCCCCTGCAGTACCA
>NZ_JBHWKO010000030.1:0-110054 GCF_042731035.1 Streptomyces sp. NPDC059895 | reverse complement strand
ACGGGGTATCAACATATCTGGCGTTGATTTTTGGCACGCTGTTGAGTTCTCAAGGAACGGACGCTTCCTTTGTACTCACCCGAGAGACTCTCTCGCGGCTTTCCTCCGGGCGCTTCCCTTCGGCGTTTCCAACTCTATCAGTGTTTCTCCGGCTCTCTGACCACCCTCCTGCGGACATGCAGAAGCCGATCCAGAGATGAGGATCTGACAAATTGGATGCTGCTCGGTTAAGCGCACTTGATCGCGTCGCTCACCCTCAAGCAGGAGTACGACTCTACATGGGGGCGCGCAACACTTGCAAATCCATTAGGATGGTGGTCTAGACCATGGATCGTGATCACTTGAGCGGAACCCGTACTTCATGTGACATACCCTGCTGCACAGGGCACGGTCCGGGACCTTGAGTGACGGCCCACATACATCTCCACCCCTGGGAGGCTTCCCATGACCACCGTGACGTCCCCGCTGGCAGGACGCGCCATCGGACTGGCCGCCGTGCCCGATCCGGTCTTCTCCGGGGCCATGGTCGGCCCGGGCACCGCGATCGACCCCGTGCGAGAGCCCTCCGAGGCCGTCGCACCCGTGGACGGGGTCATCGTCTCCCTCCATCCGCACGCCTTCGTCGTGGTGGACGCCGAAGGGCATGGGGTGCTCACGCACCTCGGCATCGACACCGTGCAGCTCAACGGCGAAGGATTCGAGCTGCTCGTCAACAAGGGCGACACCGTGACGCGCGGGCAGGGCATCGTGCGCTGGAATCCGGCCGCGGTGGAAGAGGCCGGCAAGTCCGCCGTGTGCCCGGTCGTGGCGCTGGAGGCCACCGCCGACGCCCTGGGCGAGCTCCGTGAGGACGGCGACCTCAAGACGGGCGATGTCCTCTTCTCCTGGCGCTGACGCCGCAGCCGTCGTCCTGACGGCACGCAGGAACAACCACCACGGCGGCGGGACCCGCCGCACTATCGGAGACGGTGAGATGGAGACAACGCTGCGAGGCGTCGGCGTGAGCCACGGGGTGGCGATCGGCGAGGTTCGGCACATGGGAACGGCGGTCCTCGAACCGCCCGCCAAGCAGATCCCGGCCGAGGACGCGGAGCGCGAGCAGGGACGGGCCCGCCAGGCCGTCGAAGCCGTGGCCGCGGACCTGATCGCGCGCGGCAACCTGGCCGGCGGCGAGGCACAGGCGGTGCTCGAGGCCCAGGCCATGATGGCTCAGGACCCCGAGCTGATGGCGGACGTGGACCGACGGATCGCTGTGGGCAGCACGGCCGAACGTGCCGTGTACGACGCCTTCGCCGCCTACCGGGAACTGCTGGCGGCGGCCGGGGAGTACCTGGCCGGACGGGTGGCCGACCTCGACGACGTGCGGAATCGCATCGTCGCCCGTCTGCTGGGCGTCCCGATGCCGGGTGTCCCGGACAGTGACGAGCCGTACGTGCTCGTCGCCCGGGACCTGGCGCCGGCCGACACCGCGTTGCTGGACCCGACGCTGGTACTCGGTTTCGTCACCGAGGAGGGCGGGCCGACCAGCCACAGCGCGATCCTGGCCCGTGCCCTGGGCGTGCCGGCGGTCGTGGCACTGCCCGGTGCGGGTGAGCTCTCCGAGGGCACGCTGATCGCTGTCGACGGCAGCACCGGCGAGATCTTCGTGAACCCGAGCGACGCGAAGAAGGCGCAGCTCGAGTCCGCCGCCGCGGAGCGCAGGGCCGCGCTCGCCGCCTCGACCGGGCCGGGTGTCACCGCCGACGGTCACAAGGTGCCGCTGCTGGCGAACGTCGGCGGGCCGGCCGACGTGCCAGCCGCCGTCGAGGCGGGCGCGGAGGGCGTCGGTCTGTTCCGAACCGAGTTCCTCTTCCTCGACGACAGCAAGAACGCGCCGTCGGAGGAGAAGCAGTTCGAGGCGTACCGGCAGGTGCTCGAGGCGTTCCCGGAGGGGCGGGTCGTCGTGCGGGTCCTGGACGCGGGGGCGGACAAACCGCTCGACTTCCTCACCCCGGCCGACGAGCCGAATCCGGCGCTGGGCGTGCGGGGTCTGCGGACGCTGCTGGACCACCCCGGCATCCTGCGCACCCAGCTGACGGCACTGGCCAGGGCCGCCGAAGGGCTGCCCGTCCACCTCGAGGTGATGGCCCCGATGGTGGCGGACCGTGCCGACGCCAGGGCGTTCGCCGACGCGTGCCGGGCGGCGGGGCTGCGGGCGAAGTTCGGTGCGATGGTCGAGATTCCGTCGGCCGCGCTGCGGGCCCGTTCCCTCCTTCAGGAGGTGGAGTTCCTGTCTCTGGGGACGAACGACCTCGCGCAGTACACCTTCGCCGCCGACCGTCAGGTGGGTGCGGTGTCGCGTCTGCAGGATCCCTGGCAGCCCGCGCTGCTCGACCTGGTCGCGCTGGCAGCCGAGGCGGCCGGGGCCGAGGGCAAGAGCTGTGGTGTCTGCGGCGAGGCCGCGTCGGACCCGCTGCTCGCGTGTGTGCTGACCGGTCTGGGCGTGACCTCCCTGTCCATGGGGGCTGCGTCGCTTCCATATGTGCGGGCGACGCTCGCGAAGTACACGTTGGCTCAGTGCGAGCGGGCCGCCGCGGCCGCGCGTGCGTCCGACAGTGCCGAGGAGGCGCGGAACGCGGCGCGGGCCGTGCTGTCCGGCGAGTAGTCGGACCGGTTCGGCACATGGCTGGTGAGCAGGGGCGCTCCTCCATCGGGGGAGCGCCCCTCGCCGTGGGTCAGTGGCGGTGGCCCGGCATCGGTCCTTCCTCGTCCCGCCGGCCGAGGTCGGGCGGTTCGCAGTAGTCGACGCCGGACTCGGGTGAGATGAGGTCTCCGGACTCGACGTCGGTGCAGTAGGCGTCGAAGACCTCGCCGGCGGTCAGCGGTTCGAGGCCTTCGCCGCGCAGTCGCCATCCGTAGACCCGGTCCGGTGTGCCCGGGGCGCTGGTGCGCATGACCAGGCCGCCGGGGCTCCGGGTGGCGAGTCCGAGGGCCAGGACGGTGGTGAACTCCAGGGCCTCGGCCTCGTCGAGGGGGGTGGTGCCGTCCGCCGCCCGGTCGGCGTGGAGGACGGCGACGAGGGTCTCGGGTGTGCCCGTGACGCTGCAGACGAGGTGCCGGTTGCCCGGTGGCGCGGTGTCGAGGATGCGGACGACGAGGTCGGAGGCGTCGGTGAACGCGGCGCGTCCGAGGTCTTCGCCGCAGCTCGCGCACGCGCCGAGGCGGGCCAGGAGGGTGGCCGCGTACTCCCAGGTCGCCTGTCGGACGGCTTCGTCGACGAGGGCGGGGACGAGTTCGGCGAGGGGCTGGCCCTCGTAGGGGAGGGTGGGGCCGGTCGTCGCCAGTTCGGCGGTGAAGCGGGTGCGGTGGGCCGGGACGTCGGGGTCGATGCCCTTGTCCGAGCAGAACGCGGCGTACTCCTGCGGGTCGAAGAGTGCCACCGTGGTGTGGATGCCCTGGAGGGCGCGGATCCTGAGGAGGTCCTCGACCTGCCGGAGGTAGGTGGTGTGGTCGTCGAAGGTGAAGCTGCGGTAGCGCCGCATGGCACGGAAGTCGTGTTCGTCGGTGAGCAGGCCGATGGTGCCGGCGATCTCGCGGCGCAGGACGCGTCGCATGGTCCGGTGGTCGGTGTGTGCCATGGTTTCCCCCTGTGTGCACGGTCGATCAATGCTCACTCACAGTAATCGACGGCACTGACAACGGGCCCTGGATCGTCTGTGCGTCCGGCCGGGCGCTTGGTGATCGCCCAGGTCGGAGGGGGTGTGGCCGCCGTGTGGGGCAGGCGCTCGGACGCGGCGGCCGGGGCTGTCGGGTCCGAGCGCCTACGGCGGGTGAACGGTCGCGGGGCGGGGTCAGGCCCGCTTGCGTGCCAGGTCCTCGTAGAAGTGCAGCAGGTCGAGGTTGTCGATCGAGCCGGCGTTGACCGCCTTCTCCAGGGGGGTGCCCTGGAGAAGGCGCTTGACCGGGACCTCGATGCGTTTTCCGGTGAGGGTGTGCGGGACTCCGGGCACCTCGATGATCTCGTCGGGGACGTGGCGGGGGGAGAGCTGCTCGCGGATGGTCCCTTTGATGCGGTTCAGCAGCGCGTCGTCGAGGACGGCTCCCGGCGCCAGGTGGACGAAGAGGGGCATCCAGTAGCCGCCGTCGGGCTGCTCGACGCCGATGACCAGGGACTCCTTGATCTCGGGGAGCCGTTCGACGGCTTCGTAGATGTCGGCGGAGCCCATGCGGACGCCCTGGCGGTTGAGCGTGGAGTCGGAGCGGCCGTGGATGACGACGGAGCCGCGCGAGGTGACGGTGATCCAGTCGCCGTGGCGCCAGACGCCGGGATAGGTGTCGAAGTAGCTGTCGTGGTAGCGGCGGCCGTCGGGGTCGTTCCAGAAGTGGACCGGCATGGACGGCATGGGGTTGGTGACGACCAGTTCACCGACCTCGTCGACGACGGGGCGGCCGTCCGGGTCCCAGGACTGCAGGTCGGTGCCGAGCCCGGCCGCCTGGAGTTCGCCGGTGTACACCGGGAGCGTCGGGACGGCTCCGGCGAAACAGGAGCAGACGTCGGTGCCGCCGCTGACGGAGGCGATCCACAGGTCGTCGCGGACCTCGTCGTGCAGCCAGCGGAAGCCGTCGGGCGGGAGCGGGGAGCCCGTGGTCGCGACGCACCGCACGCCGGACAGGTCGAAGTCGCGGGCGGGGTGGACGCCGGCCTTGCGGCAGGCCATGACGTACGCCGCCGAGGTGCCGTAGAGGGTGGCGCCCGTGCGTTCGGCGACGCGCCACTGGGCCGCGGTGTCGGGGTGGCCGGGGCTGCCGTCGTAGAGGACGACCGTGGTGCCGGTGAGGAGACCGGAGACGAGGAAGTTCCACATCATCCAGCCGGTGGAGGTGTACCAGAAGAAGCGGTCGCCGGGGCCGAGGTCGCAGTGCAGGCCCAGCTGTTTGAGGTGTTCGACCAGGATGCCGCCCTGGGACTGGACGATGGCCTTGGGCAGGCCGGTCGTGCCCGAGGAGTAGAGCACCCACAAGGGGTGGTCGAAGGGGACCTGTTCGAAGACGGGGTCCTCGTCCGCGGCCGTCAGGGCCGACCATCGCAGGGTTCCTTCGGGTGCCTCGGTGCCCAGGAGGGGGATGTGGACCACCGCGCGCAGGGTGGGCAGTTCGCGGCGCAGTTCGGCCACGGTGTCGCGGCGGTCGTGCTCCTTGCCGCCGTAGCGGTAGCCGTCCACGGTGAACAGGACGACGGGTTCGACCTGCTGGAAGCGGTCGAGGACGCTGCGGGCGCCGAAGTCGGGGGCGCAGGAGGTCCAGACGCCGCCCACGGCCGCCGTGGCGAGGAGGGCGACGACGGCCTGCGGGATGTTCGGGAGGTAGCCGCTGACGCGGTCTCCGGGGCGGACGCCGAGGCCGCGGAGCTCGGCGGCGAGCGAGCCGACCTGGCGGCGCAGCTCGGACCAGGTCACCGGGCGGGGTTCATGGGTCTCGTCGACGTGGAGGAGGGCCGGTTCGTCCGCTCGGGTGGCGCTCGCGCGCAGGGCGTGCTCGGCGTAGTTGAGGGTCGCTCCGGGGAACCACCGGGCGCCGGGCATGGAGCGGTCGGCCAGCACGCGCGCGTAGGGCGTGGAGAAGCGGACGTCGAACCACTCCGTGACCGCTTCCCAGAACGTCTCCAGTTCGTCGACGGACCAGCGGTGCAGGGCCGGATAGCCGCCTTCCGACGGGGCTCCGTGGCGTTCGGCCGCCCAGGTCTGGAACCTGGTCACCTGGGCCTCGGCGATGCGCTGCGGATCGGGCCGCCAGAGCGGCTCGGGGTTCAGGGTCGACATGGGGCGGCTCCCGGACTGTGCGCGTCGTGTGCGTCACCGCGCACGTGCTGGGGTGTGCGCGTGACGCGGCTGACACGGACGATGCCATGAGGTCGATATCCGCACCAGGGCGGGCGCCACACACTTCACGTGGTGAAGATGTGGTCCGGGCACGGGTGAACGGAAGTTGAACGACACGCGCGCGTGGCCCGGCAGATGGCAGGGTGAGCACTATGGACGGTCGTGACCTGGTGCGTTCGATGAAGACGGTCGGTTCCGCGGGGGCTGCCCAGGGGTTGCGCACCGTGCGGGCCGCCTGGCGCAGGCGGCGCGCCGACGTCGCGGGGCTGCCGGCCCGCGGGGCCGAGCGGGCCCGGGTGCCCGGGCAGGTGCGGGAGGTGGAGCCGGGGCCCGGCGGCGGGACGCTCCGGTTCGGCCGCTCGGAGCTGCGCGTCCGCGTGGCCATGAACGGGGCCGTGTTCTGGGGCTGGGACGGGGCCGGTCCGGAGCCGTCGTACGCGCTGGCGGGGCGGTGTCCCGAGGCGGATCCCCGGGCGGTGCTGGAGCCGGACAAGGACGGCGGCTGGCGGGTCGTCGCCGAGCGGGTGACGGTCGTGATCTCACGGCACGGCGCGGTCGAGGTGCGGACGCCGGGAGGGGTCACGCTGCGGCGTGATCTGCCGCCGCGCTGGTGGGAGCCGCAGGACGGCGGTCCGGGCCGCTGGATGCAGCGCTCGGAGGTGGCGGCCGACGCGCGTTTCTTCGGGCTCGGCGGGCGGGTGTCCGGGCCGCGGCTGCGGGACGGTGCGTACCGGCTGTGGAACACCGACCCCGGGCACCCGGTGGGCCGCCGGGACGACCCGCTGCACCTGACGATGCCGGTGCAGCTGGTGGTGGCCGACGCGGGCACGCACCTGGTGTTCCACGACACCTCCTGGGACGGCACGGTGACCCTGCGGGAGGGCGAGGAGGGGGCCGGCTCCGGGCACGACCGGGCCGGGACGTCACAGCTGCGGATGGACGGCGGGCCCCTGCGCTGCTGGGTCGTGGTCGGCACGCCCGCGCGCGTGCTGTTCGTCTGGGCCTCGCTCACCGGGGCGCCGGCGCTGCCACCCGCGTGGGCACTGGGCCACCATCACGCGCGGTGGGGTTCCGGGGGCGAGCAGGAGCTGCGGCAGGTCGTCGCGGGCTACCACGAGCACGGTCTGCCGCTGGACGCGGTCCATCTGGACATCGGCCACCTCGACGGCCACCGGGCGTTCACCGTGGACCCGGAGCGCTTTCCCAAGCTTCCGGTGCTCGCCGAGGAACTGCGGCGGGACGGGATCCGTCTGGTGTCGGTCGTCGACGCGGCGGTACCGGCCACGCCGGGCGACGCCGTGTACGACAGCGGGATCGCCGAGGGCGCGTTCGTGCGGGACGCCTCCGGACGGGTCGTCCACGGGGTGGTGGGCCCGGGCGAGTCGGTGTACCCGGACTTCACGGACGCGCGCGTGCGCAGATGGTGGGGGGACCTCTGCGCGGAGCGGATCGAGCAGGGTTTCGCGGGGTTCCGGCACGGCATGGACGAGCCGACGTCGTTCACCGCCTTCGGGGAGCCGACGCTCCCCCGGTCGGCCCGGCACTCGCTGGAGGGGCGCGGCGGCGACCACCGCGAGGCGCACAACGTCTACGGGCTGTGCATGGCGCGGGCCGGCTACGAGGGCATGCGCGGGCCGCGCCCCGAGGAGCGGCCGTTCGTCCTGTCGCGCTCCGGCTGGGCCGGTCTTCAGCGCTACGGCGGCACCTGGTCCGGCGACGTCGCCACCGGCTGGCCGGGGCTGCGGGCGTCCCTGTCCCTGGTGCTGGGCCTCGGGCTGTGCGGGGTGCCGTACTCGGGGGCGGGAGTGGGGGGTCGGGACGGCGGTCCTTCCGCGGAGCTGTACCTGCGGTGGTTGCAGCTGGGCGCTTATCTGCCGCTGTTCCGTACGCAGGCCGGTCCGCGCGCGCGGGGCGGGGAGCCGTGGGAGTACGGCGCCGATGTGCTGGAGCACGCGCGCGTGGCGCTGCTCGAACGCCGGCGGCTGCTGCCGTACTTCGTGACGTTGGCGCATCTCGCCCGGCGTACGGGCGCTCCCTATGTGCGTCCGCTGTGGTGGGCGGCGCCCGAGGACCGGGCGCTGCGGGACTGCGAGGACGCCTTCCTGCTGGGTGACTGTCTGCTGGTGGCGCCGGTGCTGGAGCCGGGGGCGGGCCGGCGGGCGGTGCGGTTGCCGCGGGGTCTCTGGTACGACACGGCGACGGGGAAGACGTACGAGGGGCCGGGGCAGGTGCTGGTGGACGCCCCGCCGGCACGTGTTCCGGTGCTCGCGCGCGCGGGTGCCGTCCTGCCGGTGCGTGGGGCGGACGGCGGGCTGGAGCTGGAGGTGTGGGCGCCCGCCCGGGGGCGGACGGGGGGCGGTCTGGTGGTGCGGGACGCCGGTGACGGCCGGGAGGAGGCCGAGGTCGAGCGGTACGTCGCCCGATGGGCGGGCGGGAAGGTCGTCGTCGAGCGGGAGGGTGAGGCCGGCGCGGTCGTGCCGCCCCACCCGGTGCGCGTACGCGGGCTCGGCGGGGCGCCTCAGACGTAGCGGCCCTCGAAGAACGCCCGTACGGCGAGCGTGTGCAGCGGGAAGGCCAGCTCCTGCGGCCCGCGCAGGAGGTGCCAGCCTTCCGTCTCGTCCGTGGCGGCGGACGTGGGCAGTCCGTCCGCGGGGCGTTCCGGCAGGAGGCCGAAGAGCAGGAGGTGGCCGTCGGGGGAGCTCATGGCGTCGGCGAGGCGCACGTCTCGGCTCGCCGCGTCGATGCCCGTCTCCTCACCGAGTTCGCGGACGACGGCCTGCCGCCAGTCCTCGCGGTCGTCGATGAATCCGCCGGGCAGGGCGATGCCCCCGCGCGCCGGGGGGATGGTGCGGGTGATGACGACCAGGGACGTGCCCTGGGTGTCGTAGACGGGCTGGAGCGCGATCGCGACCGGCAGCGGGTTGCGGTACGCCACGGCGGCGCAGGCCGGGCAGGAGCGGGGCCAGCCGGTGACGCCCTCCCCGTAGGGCGCCCCGCAGCTCGAACAGTGGGAGCCGGCCGGGGAGTTGGAAGTGGGGTGTGGGTTTTCGGACACGCGGCGGACTGTATCCGATCATATGAGGGCGATGTGCGGCCGGTTCCGTGCCCGCCCTGGTGGGCGTGGGAGACAGGGCCGCGGTCGGGTGCGGCGGCGGCGCGCCGGTGGACGTCGGTGGACGTCGGTGGACGTCGGTGGACGTCGGTGGACGTCGGTGGACGTCCCGTCGTCACGGCGGGGAGCGCCTCCTGCCGTCGGCGGGGTGCCGCCTCCGGTGTCCGTCGCGCCGGTGGGGAAGCGGTCGGGTCGCCGCGGTGCTCGCCGGACGCTCGGGCGCGCGGACAGGCGTTCGAGCTGCACTTTCTCACGCGCTGTGATCGTTCGGGAATCCTGCGTGAACGTCTCGTGAACTGCGCCTGGGCGCACTTCGGGGGCGCCATCATGCTCCCGTGCACTCCTGGACGGATACTCTCCGCTTCGCCTTTCAGCCGGTGGTCAATCTGGTCACCGGAGGTGTGGCGGGGCTGGAGGTGCTCGCGCGCCCGGAGACCGGCGACATCCTGGCGGAGGCCCGGCGGGACGCCGAACTCGACGGCCGGCTGGCCGTGTCGGCGGTACGGGCCGCCGCGCGCCGGGAGACCCTGCTGCCCCTTCAGGTGAACGTGTTCGCCGGCACCCTGGCCGACCTCGGCGGTCTCACCCCGCTCCACGACGCCGTGCGGCAGGCGGGGCGGCTCCCGTGGGAGGTGACGGTCGACGTCGTCCCGCCGTACACGCACGTGCCGCAGCGCGCGCTGCTGGAGGCGCTGGCGGCGCTGCGGGGGCAGGGTTTCCGGATCAGCGCGGACGGCGTCGGGGACGGGGACGTACCGCTGCGGCTGCTCACGGACATCGCGCCGGACCTGGTGAAGCTCGACGCGTGCCTGCTGAGCCGGCCGGCGGCGGTACGGGCGATGCGGACGCTCTGCGACGAGCTGGGAGCGCTGCTGTCGGTCGAGGGCGTGGAGACCGAACTGCAGTGTGCGGCGGCGCGGTCGGCCGGTGCGCAGCTCGCCCAGGGTGAGCTGTTCGCGCCGCCGGCCCGGCTGCCCGCGGCGGACGTGTACGTGCCGCCGCGCGCCTCGGGAACGGTGTCGGCGCCCCGGTCGGGGCCGTCGGTGCGGGAGTTCGTCCGGCCGGCCGCGCTGCTGCCCGCGGCCGCCTCCGCCGGGCAGGTGCGGGCGCTGCTGACCGGGTCGCCGGACGTCTCCGGGGTGCTGCTGGTGGACCGGGCGGGCGTGCCGCTGCGGTCGGTGCACCGCTCGCGTTTCCTGCTGTCGATGTCGGGGCGGTACGGGCACGCCCTGTACGCCGACCGGCCCGCGGCCAAACTCGGTGACGCGCCGCGGACGGTGGGCATCGACGCGACGGCGTGGGAGGTACTGGACGTCGTCGCCGTCGGTGGCCGGGACCGCACCTCCGACGACGTGGCGGTCGTCGACCGCCACGGGCGGTGCGTGGGTGTCGTGCGGCTCGCGGACCTGGTACGGGCGCTGTCCGAGACGCGGGTGGAGGAGGCGGCGGGGCTCAACCCGCTGACGCGGCTGCCCGGTTCGGACGCGATCACCGTGGAGGCGGACCGGTGGATCGCGGAGGGGCGGTCCTTCGCGCTGAGCTGGCTGGACGTCGACCGCTTCAAACAGGTCAACGACGGCGCCGGGTTCGCCGCCGGGGACGAGCTGATCCGCTCGGTGGGCCGGGCGTTGCAGGCCGCGGCGTCCGGCAGCACGCGCGTGGGGCACATCGGCGGGGACGACTTCCTGGTCCTGACCGATCCGGAGGGCCTGGATCCGCTGGCCGCCGCGGTGCTCGACGCGCCGTGGTCGGCGGGCGGGTGCCCGGTGACGCTGTCGCTGGCCACGGTGGTGTGCCCGCCGGGCAGTGTGCCGGACCACCGCCGGGCGGCGGCCTGCCTGGCACCGCTGAAGAAGGCCGCGAAGGCGCTGCTCGGGGCCAGTTGGGTCCTGGGGCACGCGGGGGCGCCGGGGCACGAGGTGCGGAGGGGGGCGCCGCCGGTGGCGGCCGCCGGGCCGGGCGTGGTGGGCGGGGTGGGCGCCGCCGGGCCGGGCGTGGTGGGCGGGGTGGGCGCCGCCGGGCCGGGCGGGGTGGGCGGGGTGGGCGGCACCGGGCCAGGCGTAGTGGGCGGCACCGGGCCAGGCGTGGTGGGGGTGGAGCCGGGCCGGGGGCGGGAGGCGCCCGGGTGAGCCGTGCCGGTGCTCGGGTGGCTCTCCGCGGGGCGTGAGCGCCGGCGGCGCCCTCCGGTCCGCACGGCTCCCGCCAACCGTTGCCGTCCCCCTCCTTGACGCCCCCTGAGCGCCGGTGAACACTTCCCGGTGTCAGCCGACATCGCCGTACATTCACGGCTTACCTGGCACAGCGCCCCAGGGGCTCCCCCCTTCAGGACGCGCTCCCCCATGGGCGATCGGGCGATTCGGCTACGACGGCACACGCTCGTCACGGACGCCGGGCGGGGCGCGGGACCTCCCTGCCTTGGCCGAAGCAGCCACGGGAACCGCACCTGCACGCCGGCGCACCGGGGTCGAACGCCCCGGGCCCGGCCTAGGAGCCGCCATGAGCAACGGGGACGTCTTCCTCGGCGAGGTCATCGGGACCGCGATCCTCATCCTGTTCGGCGCGGGCGTCTGCGCCGCCGTGACCCTCCGGCACTCCAAGGCGCGGGCCTCCTCCGCAACGCCGCCTTCTGAACTCAGCCCAAGGGGTAGCCATGACGGACAACGCCGAGAAGTACGTCGCCGCGATCGACCAGGGCACCACCTCGAGCCGCTGCATCGTCTTCGACCGCAGCGGCGCGATCGTCGCGCTGGACCAGCGCGAACACCGCCAGATCTTCCCGAAGCCCGGCTGGGTGGAGCACGACGCCGCCGAGATCTGGTCCAAGGTGCAGGCGGTGGTCGCCGGCGCGATCGCCCGGGCCGGGCTGCGGGCGGAGCAGATCAGCGCGCTCGGCATCACCAACCAGCGTGAGACGACCGTGCTGTGGGACCGCGCCACGGGCAAGCCCGTCCACAACGCGATCGTGTGGCAGGACACCCGGACCGCCGCGCTCTGCGAGGAACTCGGCGGCGCCGACGGGCAGGACCGCTTCCGCGAGCGGACCGGCCTGCCGTTGGCCGGCTACTTCTCCGGGCCCAAGGCGGCCTGGCTGCTCGACAGCGTGCCCGGGCTCGGGGACCGCGCCCAGCGCGGCGAGATCGCCTTCGGCACCATCGACTCCTGGCTCATCTGGAACCTCACCGGCGGCGTCGACGGCGGCCGGCACGTGACCGACGTGACCAACGCCGGACGCACCCTGCTGATGGATCTGGAGACCCTCCAGTGGGACACGTCGATCCTGTCCGCGATGAACGTGCCCGAGGCCGTCCTGCCCGAGATCCGGTCCTCGGCCGAGGTGTACGGCACCGCGGTGGGCCCGCTGCCCGGCGTGCCGGTCGCCTCGGCGCTGGGCGACCAGCAGGCGGCGGTTTTCGGGCAGGCCTGCTACGACGTGGGGACGGCGAAGAACACGTACGGGACGGGGAGTTTCCTGCTGATGAACACCGGCGGCCGGCCGGTGCCGTCGAAGAGCGGGCTGCTGACGACGGTGGGCTACCGGATCGGAGGGGAGGCGCCCGTCTACTGCCTGGAGGGGGCGATCGCGGTGACGGGCGCGCTCGTGCAGTGGTTCCGGGACCAGCTCGGCATCATCCGCACGGCCGACGAGATCGAGACCCTGGCGGCGAGCGTCGACGACAACGGCGGCGCGTACGTCGTCCCTGCCTTCTCCGGGCTGTTCGCGCCGTACTGGCGGTCCGACGCGCGCGGTGTCGTCACCGGACTCACCCGGTACGTCACCAAGGCGCATCTCGCGCGCGCGGTGCTGGAGGCCGTGAGCTGGCAGACGCGGGAGGTCGTGGACGCGATGCACCGGGACTCCGGGGTCCGGCTCACGGCCCTGAAGGTGGACGGCGGCATGACGCGGAACAACCTGCTCATGCAGCACCAGGCGGATGTGCTCGGCGTCCCGGTGACCCGGCCGCGGGTCGCGGAGACGACCTGCCTGGGCGCGGCCTACGCGGCCGGTCTGGTCACCGGTGTGTGGAACGACCTCGACGAGCTGAAGGCGCACTGGCAGCGGGACGCCGAGTGGACGCCGTCGATGGAGGCGTCGGTGCGGGACCGTGAGTACGGCAACTGGCGCCGGGCCGTGGAGAAGAGCTTCGGCTGGGTCCGGGACGGCGAAGGCCGGGCCGGCGCCGGCCGCACGCCGGGCGAGGGCCGGACGGACCCGTGAGCCGGGCGGACCCATGGGCCGGGCGGACGCGTGGGCCGGGCGGACGCGTGGGCCGGGCGGTCCGCCCCTCGAGCCACGGCTCGTACCCCTGTCGGCGGGGGTACGGGCCGTGCCCACCTCTCCGGTGCGTCTCGGGTGCGTCTCAGGTGGTGACGGCCCGGCGGCGGTCGCCGGAGAACTCCATGGCGTGCTGGACCACGCCGACGAGGATGTCCTTGACGGAGCCGCGGTCGCGCGCGTCGCACAGGACGACCGGTACGCCGTCGTCCAGGTCGAGTGCCCGGCGTACCTCCTCGGCCGGGTAACGGGGCGCGCCCTCGAAGCAGTTCACCCCCACGAGGAAGGGGATGGAACGGCGCTCGAAGTAGTCGACCGCGGCGAAGCAGTCCTCCAGGCGGCGCGTGTCGGCGAGCACGACGGCGCCCAGCGCGCCCTCGGACAGCTCGTCCCACATGAACCAGAACCGCTCCTGGCCGGGCGTGCCGAACAGGTACAGCACCAGGCCCTCGCGCAGGGTGATGCGCCCGAAGTCCATGGCGACGGTGGTGGTGTGCTTGCGCTCTACGCCCGTGAGGTCGTCGACCGGGCGGCCGGCCTCGGTGAGGTACTCCTCGGTGCGCAGCGGCCTGATCTCGCTGACGGCGCCGACGAGGGTCGTCTTGCCCACACCGAAGCCGCCGGCCACCAGGATCTTGAGCGTGACGGGCTCGACCGGGGGCTTGCCGCGCTCAGAACGCCCGAAGATCATCGTTCACTTCTCCTGCTTGATGGGGTCGTGGGGCGGTGGGCCGTGGCCCCCGCCGTCGGGGGTGCGGACGGCTCGGCGGGCCGGAGCCCGCGGCCCGGACGCCGTGTGCCCCGCAGTGGTCGCCGGGTCACGTCCTCACCCCCGTTCCCGCGCTGCTCACAGCGCTCTGAGGCCGTTGATCACGTCGCGCAGGATGCTCTCGTCCGGCAGCTCGGCCGGAGGCACGGGCCGGTTCACGTGGACGAACTCCGCGTCCACGAGATCCCCTACGAGCACCCGGACCACGCCGATGGGCAGGTCGAGTCCGGCGGCGAGTTCGGCGACCGACTGCGGCTCCTCCCGGCACAGGCCGACGATGTCGACGTGTTCCGGGGAGAGCGAGGGGTCCTCGTCGGGGTCGTCCGCGTGGGGTTCGGCGACGACCACCGCGATCAGGTCGAGACGGTGCTGGACCGCGCTGGTGGTGCGGCCGCGTGTCATGGCGTACGGACGGACGACCGGCCCGGCCTCGTCGTCGAACCAGTGGCTTCTTCCCTGACCGTCTGTGCTCATGCCATCCCACTACCCGCCCGAGGGCAGATCGGTGCGCGGCGCCGTGCCCAGGTGTACGCCGACCCGCTTCACGAGCAGCGTCATCTCGTAGGCCACGAGCCCCACGTCCGAGTCGGCGTCCGCGAGGACGGCGAGGCAGCTGCCGTCGCCGGCGGCGGTGACGAACAGGAAGGCCTCGTCGAGCTCGACGACGGTCTGCCGGACGCTGCCGGCCTCGAAGTGGCGGCCGACGCCCTTGGCGAGGCTGTGGAATCCGGAGGCGACGGCGGCCAGGTGCTCGCTGTCCTCCCGGGTGAGGTCCTTGGACGCTCCGGTCGGCAGGCCGTCGCCGGAGAGCACGACGGCCTTGCGGATGCTGGCGACTCGGTCGACGAGTTCGTCGAGGAGCCAGTTCAGCTCGCCGTTGCTGGTCGTGCTCTGGCCGGTCGCCTTCGGTGCGGTCATCGACCGTCCCCCTCTGTCGTTCGTTGTGGTGCTGTGCCGCTGTGGGCGTCTTCGCCCGCGGCGTTCTCCGCGCGGCCGCGCTGCCAGCCGCGCTGGAGCGAAGCCATGCGGCTGCGTACTTCGTCGGCGTCCCGGTCGGCGGGGTCCGTGCGGTTCTCGGCGCGCGGGGCCGGGCCCTGCCGCAGCTGCGGGGCCAGGTTCGCCTGCCGTACGCGCCGGGGCAGCGCCCCGGTCGGGGTGCCTGGTGCGGTGTCCGCGGGGGTGCCCGGTGCGGTGTCCGCGGGGCGGTTGCGCGGGGTGCCCGGGTGCCCGGGCGGGTCGGCCTGGCCGCTCGTGGGGGCCGTGGCCTGCCGGGTCCGTTGGGGAAGGGCGGGAGGCCGGGACCGCTCGTCGGTGAGCCGGGCGGACGGGCGGGCCGGCTCGGCGGCGCCGCGGGCACGTGGCGGCGACGGCTGGTCGGCGCCCCGGCCGACCAAATCCGACGACCGCGATGACTGCGATGACTGCGACGGCTGCGACGGCTGCGACGGCTGCGACGGCTGATCGTGGCCGCGGTCGCGGGACGGGGACCGCTGGTCGGTACCGCGGAAGGAGTGCTCGGACGGGTCCGTGTTCCGGGGTATGTGGGCGGTGGCGCCGCGTCGGCGCGACGGCAGGGGCGCCGGGGTGTCGCCGTCCGGTGCCCGGCGCGGCCCCGGTCCCGACGGCGGGTTCTCGGCCGTCTCCGAGCGGCGGGAGCGTTGTTCGGTCACCGGGCGGCCGTGGGAGCTGACCAGCTTGGGCGTCCGGCGGCTCGGCAGGGGTACGGGGGCGGCCGGTTCGCCGGGAGCGGTCCGGTCCGCCGCGCCACGGGCGTCGGACAGCCGGCCGTGCGGTTCGACGGCCGGGCCGGCCGGCTCGTCCTGTGCACGGGTGAGGGAGCGGCGCGGGCGGAACAGCCCGCCCCGGTCGTCGTCGTCCTCCAGTGGAGCGGGGAAGTCGCCGAGGGCGTCCAGGCCGACGGGCGCCTCGAGCTCGACCGGGCCGTCCAGCAGCGCGGCGGGCACTCCGGGCAGCTGCACCGGGGTGGTGGACAGGGCGGAGCGGCGGCTGCTCTGCGCGGGCTCGCCCTCCTTGGGGGGCCGGGGGCGGTCGAGGCGGAAGCCGATGCCGTTCGTGTCGGGGACGTCGTCGGTGAGCAGGGCGTCGGGGATGAAGATGACGGCGGTCGTGCCCCCGTACGGGGAGGGCTGGAGGGAGACGCGGACGTTCTGCCGCTGGGCGAGCCGGCTGACCACGAACAGCCCGAGCCGGTCGGTGTCGGACAGCTCGAACTCCGGGGTCTCGGCGAGCCGGAGGTTGGCCTCGAGGAGCGCCTCGGGCGCCATGCCGAGGCCGCGGTCGTGGATCTCCAGGGTGAAGCCGTTGGCGACGCGCTCGCCCAGGACGTGGACGGCGGTGTGCGGCGGGGAGAACACCGTGGCGTTCTCCAGGAGTTCGGCCACGAGGTGGGTGAGGTCGGCGACGGCCGGTCCGGTGACGGCGACGCGCGGCAGGCGGCGGACCTCGATGCGTTCGTAGTCCTCGACCTCGGCGACCGCGGCGCGCACGATGTCCATGAGCTGGATGGGCTTGCGCCACTGCCGCGAGGGCGCGGCGCCGGAGAGGATCACCAGGCCCTCGGCGTGGCGGCGCATGCGGGTGGTGAGGTGGTCGAGCCGGAAGAGGTCGGCGAGTTCCTCGGTGTCCTCGGTGCGGCGCTCCATGGTGTCCAGCAGGGTGAGCTGCTTGTGCAGCAGGACCTGGCTGCGGCGGGCGAGGTTGACGAAGACCTCGGAGACGCCGGAGCGCAGTTCGGCCTGTTTGACGGCGGCCTCGACGGCCGCGCGCTGGAGGGTGTTGAGCGCCTGGCCGACCTCGCCGATCTCGTTCTTGTCGTACTCCAGGCGCGGGACCTCGGTCTCGACGTCGACCTGCTCACCCGCGGAGAGCCGGCGCATCACGCTGGGCAGCCGGACACCGGACGCCTCGTGGGCCTCCAGCCGGAGCTGGCGCAGGTCGCGGATGAGCCCGCGGCCGATACGGACGGACAGGACGACGGAGACCAGCAGCGCCACCAGGCCGAGGACGCCGGCGACGACCGCCTTGACGATGACCTGGAGCGCCACCGGGCGGACGCGGTCCTGGTAGCGGTCGTGCGCCTGCTCGTCGAGGGTGCCGAGTTCGTCGAGGACGTTCGCGGCCGCGGTGTCCCAGGTCCGTGCCGTGACGCCGCGGGGCATGTCGCCGGGCGTGGTGGCGACGACGGCCTGTTCCGCCGTGCGTACGGGCGCGGTGGTGGCGTTCTTCCAGAAGCTCTCGTAGCGTTCGCGCTCCGCGGCGGGCAGCTGGGAGAGGCCGATGTCGTAGACCACGTCGCGCTGGGCCTCGAGGTCGGAGACGGCGCGTATCTCCTCGCGGGTGAGGCGGCCCACGACCAGGGCGGAGCCCAGCAGGGCGTCCTCCTGGGAGAGCAGTTCACGGGCCCGGGCGACGCCGACGAGGGCGCGGTACTGCTTGTCCATCTCGACGCTGTCGACGACGTCCAACTTGGCCAGCAGGCCGTAGCAGGGGGCGATCAGCCTGTTGTACAGGTTCAGGGCCTGCGCGCGGGACACGGTGCCGTCCTCGACGCCGAGGCGCAGCGAGTCGATGCCGTCGAAGGCGTCGAGCACCGCGGTCAGGGCCTCGCGGTCGTCCTGGTCCAGCTCGTCGCGCACGTCGGGGTCGCTGCCGTTCCCGCGGATCTCCGCCAGGGCCTCGTCGGTGGCGGTCCGGGTGCGGTCCAGCGCGGCGAGCGCGTCGGAGGCGCGGGGGTCGGCGAGGTGGACCAGGGTCTGGCGGCGTTCCGCCTGGACGACCCGGACGGTGTCCTCCAGCGGGTAGCCGAGTTTCTCGACGAGGCGGGACACGGTGAACAGACGGTTCGCCTCGCGGCCCGTGAGTACCGTGGCGAAGCCCCAGATGGCGGTCAGGGACACCAGCGGCACGAGAAGCAGCGCCACGATCTTCCGGCGGATCGACTTCCCGCGAAAGCGCATGGCCTCCCCCAGCTCGAACCCCCACCGGCCGGGGGCACATCCAGCTCGAACCCCCCACCGGCCGGGGGCACATCTGTGCGTCAACGAACGGCGCGAGCCTACTACCGACGCAAAGTTAACTTACAGCGCCGTCCGGAAGCCGGTCGTCCGGATCGGCGGCGGTACGGGGGCAGTTGTCCCGTCATTGCGGGAGATTGCCTCCCCGGGGCGGCGTCCGCGGAGCGTGCCGTACCGGAACGATGTCGTGGGCGAGTTGGCCAGAACTTTTCGAAATCGGGGAATCTTCGAGGTGAGTCGTGCGTCCTATCCATTGGGAATTGGGGGCGGAATCGGCCACAGGAGCCGCATGCCGCACCTGGGCGGCGTAAAAGAGCGCAAGCCGGGCAGCCACTGGGGAGCCGGTTCTTCGAGCCGGGGGCAAGCGGTCTGCCGGCGGTGGGGAGTGACACGTTGATGGGCACGGCGGAGCGGCGCGGGGCGCCCGAGGACGGCGCGGCGGCGCGCGGCACGGCGCCGCGGGAGGCCGAGGCTCCCGGCGCGTGGGATCGCGGTATTCCGACGGACGGACGCGAAACGACGGACAGGCGCGGAACGACGGACGGGCGCGGAACGACGGACGGGCGCGGAACGGCAGACGGGCGCGGAACGGCAGACGGGCGCGGTGCGGCGGTGGCCGCGGGGTCCGACGGCGCGCCCGGAGGCGCCGGGCGGGCCGGCGGGGCGGGGCGCGACGCGGAGGAGGAGCGGGCGGCCCCCCGCCCGTTGTGGGTGGAGGAGCCCGCGCGGCGGCGCCGGCTTCCCGATCCGGTGCGCACCGCGGCCGTGCGCGCGGTGCTCGTCATCGCGGTGACGCTGCTTCAGGCGATGGTGGCGTTCCTGTGCACCCTGGCCGGGTCCTGGCCGGCGTTCCCCATGGTGATCAGCAGCGTGGTCAGCACGGTGGTGGCCACGTGGGCCGCGCTGGACGTCTGGGTGACCCGCCAGGTGTGGAGCCAGCGGAACGGTGTCGTGTCGGCCCCGAGCAGCACGGCACGGGCGCTGCGGCGCGAGCGGCGCCGCGCCCGCCGGCAGGCGCGGGCCGTCGAGCGGACGCAGGAGCGGATACGCCGGCGGGGCGGCGGCGCCGGGCAGTTGTCGCATCCCTGAGCAGGGCGTGTAGGGCGGCCACGGTGCCTGTAGGGCGGCCATGGTGCCGGCTTCCTGCCGGGCACCGTGGCCGACGGAGCGCCGGAACCCTGCCGGGCGGGGGCGGCGAGGAGCGTGCCGGGCGCGGGATCCGGCAGGGCCCGGCGCGGCCTCGCCTCCCTCAGGAGGCGCCGCTGGGCGCCGGGCGCTTGTACATCCTCGTCGCCGTGATCTCGCTGTGCACCGCCTCCCCGGCCTGGGGCTGCGGCGGCAGTCCCGGACGGAGGTGTTCCTCCACGCTGATGTACTTCAGGCCCGCCCTGAGGTCGGCGTCGTTGCGCAGCCGGATGACCAGGGGGAACTCCGCGAGCGCGGTGGTGTCGAACAGGCCGGTGGTGTAGAGGAGCTGGACGCCGAGGGCGTCCGAGACCGCCCGCTGGAGTTCCAGCAGGTAGGTCGCGTTGGCGCGGCCGATGGGGTTGTCGAGGAACAGCGTGCCGGCGTGGCGGTGCTTGTCCCGGCCCCGGTCGTTGGAGCGCAGGGCCGCCATCGTGCAGTACAGGGCGATGGCCGCGGTCAGCAGCTGGCCACCGGAGAACACGTCGCCCATCTGCCCGACGGGCACCCGCTCGGCGCGCAGCACGGCGTCCGGTTTGAGGATCTCGACGGCGACGCCCCTTGGCTGGAGCGCGGCCGCCACGCCCCGCAGCAGCAGCGACATGCCGTCGCGCCGCAGGTCGGAGTTCTTCTTCACGGCCGCGCGGGTCGCCTCGTCGATGACCTCGCCGAGCCGCTCGGTGAGCGTGGCCTGGTCGGGCTCCTCGAAGCGGATGCGCAGGAACTCCTGGCCGGACCACTCGCCGAGCCCCTCGGGCAGGCGGGACAGCCGCTGGGCGGACCGCAGCGTGGCGAGCGCCGACTCCACGAGTCCGCGCAGCCGGTCCACGATCGAGTCGCGGTTGCGCTCGAGCTGTTCCAGTTCGTCGGTGAGGACCCGGAGGCGGGGCGCGAAGGCGTCCGCCCACTTCTGGGCGTGCTCGGGCAGCGCGGAGGCGGGCAGCTCGCGGATCTGCTGCCGGGCGGCGGTGCGGACCTGCTCGTAGCGGGTGGAGTTGGCGTGCCGGACGAGGACGTCACTCGCCTCGCGGACGGATGTGTCGGCGGCGGACAGGTCGGCGGCGCAGCCCCGTAGTGAACGGCGGGCCTCGGCGGCGGACTGCCGGGCCTCCTCCAGGGTGCCGGGGTAGGGCTCCGGCTGCTCCTGCTCCTCCTCCGGGGTGTGTTCGCGCAGCAGGTCCCGGAGCATGGCGGCGATCTCGTCGAAGCCGCCGGCCGCGTCCTCGGCGGCCCGGTGGGCGTCGAGGAGTTCGGCGTGCGCCTCGCGGGCCTGGCCCAACGCCTCCGTGTGGGAGGCGAGTTCGCCCGTGGCGGTGCGCAGCAGCGTCTGCGCGTGCTCGGCGTCGCGCGGGACGAGGTCCTCGGGGAGTTCGGTGTGGGACTCGCCGTCCTCGGGCGCGTGCCGCTCCGCCTCGCCGCGCAGCCGGCCGAGCTGCTCGCTGGCGCTGGACATGCGGGTCTCCAGCAACTGCACCAGTTCCTCGGCGCGGGCGGCGGCGGCCTGCCGGGACGGCCCGTCGGAGCCGTCGGGTGACTGCAGGAGCTGTTCGGCGCGGGTGCGGACCTTGTTGCTGAGCCGGTCCAGCTCGGCGCGGGCCGCGCTCTCGTCGCTCTCCGCCCGCGCCTGCTCGGCCCGCAGGTCGGCGCCGACCCCGACCTTCTCGTACACCTGGGAGGCGGCCCGGTAGGCCTCGCGGAGCGCGGGCAGGGACGTCCCGGGCGCCTGCGCGCCGTCGTCCGGTACGTCGTCGGGGGCGCCGGCGATCTCGGCGCGCTCGGCGCGCAGCGCACGCGCGGTGCGGCGGGCGTCGTCGGCGGCGCGCTGGGCGGCGCGGCGGTCCTCGTCGGCGGCGCGGGCCCGCTCCAGGCAGACCTGCGCACGCGCCTCGGACTCGGCGGCCTCGTCGGCCAGTTCCCGCAGCTTGGCCTGCCAGCCGGCGCGCTCGCGCAGCCGGAAGGCGAGCCCGGCGAGGGCGTCGGCGGCGCGCCGGGCCTTCTGCGCGGTCTCCTGCCGCTCGTCACGCAGCTGCGCGGCCTCGGCGGCCACCTCGTCGGCCTCCGCGCGCGCGGTGCGGGCCTCGGCGAGCTCGGCCTCGGACTCCTCGGCGAAGGAACGTGCCTCCCGGGCGGCCTCCGCCAGTTCGGCCAGCCGGCCCGCGGGGCAGCCCGTGCGCCAGGAGGCGAGCCGCGCCGCCAGTTCGCGGTCCTTGCCGAGCCGGGCCGCGAGCCGTCGGATCTCCTCGTCCCGCTCCGTGGCCCGCGCGCGCAGCGCCTGCCGCTCCTCGTCGGCGGCGTGCTCGTCGTGCATGGCCGGGTTCGGCGGCACGAGGAAGACGTCCCCGGTGTCGGTGCCGGGCGCCGGCGTCGGGGCGAGGAGGGCGGCGGCCGTACCGACGGCGACGGCGGACCGGGGCAGCAGGGCGGCGTCGCCGAGCGCCGCACGCGCGCGGGCGTGCGAGTCGGGGTCGGTGATGATCACGCCGTCGACGAGTTCCGGGCGGGCGGCGAGCACGCGCGCGTGGTCGGCGGGGGCGACGGCCTGGGCGAGGTAGCGCCAGCCGGGCAGTGCGGGGATGCCGTGCTCGCCGAGGAACTCGACGGTGGCCAGCACGTCCGGGCCGGGCGGCAGCAGGCCGCCGTCGCCGAGCGCGCCGAGGATACGGGAGTCGTCGGCGGCGGCGGTGCGCAGCTCGAAGAGCTGCCGTTCGGCGGAGGAGACGGTCTCGTCGAGGAGGGCGCGCAGGTCGTCGGCGTTGCGGTCCAGTTCCTCGGGGCTCAGGGCCGTCTCGTCCGTCTCGCGGTCCTGGCGGGGCTGCGGGATGATCCGGCGCGGGGTGCCGCCGGTCAGGCCGAGCAGCTCCGCCAGCCGCTCCTCGCGGGCCAGCGCCTCGGCGGTCCGCCGTTCGGCGTCGTACGACCGCCCCGCGGCGGTCGCCGCGTCGGCGGCGCGGGCCGCGGTCAGCTCGGCGCGGGACTCGGCGGAGGCCGCCTCGCGCGCGTGCTCGGTGGCTCGGCGGGACGCCTCACGGGCGGTGTCCCAGGCGGCGACGGCGGTCTTCTCGGCGTCACTGGCGGCGAGGGCGGCGCGGGCGGGGTCGGCGTCGGGCGCGCTGTCGTCGAGCCAGCCGGCGCGCACGGCCTCGGCGGTCTCCTGCTCGACCTCGGTGAGGCGCTGGCGCAGGTGTCCGGCCTCGCTGCGGGCGCGCTGTGCCTCGGTGGCGGCGGAGGTGGAGTCGCGGTGGGCGGACTCGCCGGCCTCCTGGAGGGCGGCGGAGCGCTCCTCCTCCTCGTTGGCGAGGGCCTCGGCGCTGCCGGCGGCCGCGTGCAGGGCCCGGACGAGGTCGACGGCGGCCCTGGCGCGGGCGGCGAGGGCCGGGGCGGCGTCCCGCTCGGCCTCCTGGATCGCGGCGGACACGCGGGCGACGCGGTCGGCGGCGGCGCGGTGGCGGAGCACGGCCTCGGCGGCCTGCCAGGCGGAGTGCAGGGTGCGCGCGTCGGCGAGTTCCCGCTTCTGGGCTGCGGCGGACTTCTCGGCGGCGGCGAGGGCCAGCGAGGCGTGCCGGAAGGCGAGTTCGGCGGCGATCAGCGCGCTGCGTTCGCGTGCGCCCTCGGCGTGGGTGACGGCGTAGGCGGCGGCGGTGACGCGCTGGGCGAGGTCCGCGGCCCGGGTCCGTTCCCGTACGCCCCGCGCGGACAGCCGTCGGGCCAGGGTGCGGGTGCGCCGCTCGGCGCCGGCGTGGACGTCACGCGCGCGTGCCCGTGCGTCGGCGGCGTCCACGATCCGGCCGAGGAGGTCCACCGATCCGGCGGTGAAGTCCCGTTCGGCGATGAGTTCGGCGCGCCGGCCCAGCTTGTTGCCGAAGCCGCTGACGAGGTCGGCGAGCCCGTCGGTGTCCCGGGTGTCGGTCACCGCGCGCAGCAGCAGGTCGGTGAAGTCGGAGTCCTTCTTGACGGCGAAGAGGCCGGCGGCCTCGCCCTCGTCGGCGTTCATCTCCCGCTGGTAGCGGAAGAGTTCGGGGTCGAGGCCGAGGTCGCCGAGGTGCTCGATCCACCGGTCGTGAATCTCCTCCCAGTGCACCTCCAGATGCGGATACGCCTTGCCCGCGTCGGTGAGGGCGTCCCGGAATCCCTTCATGGTGCGGCGCCGCCCCTGCGCCCCCGACTGCCCCTCGACGGACGGCCGTACGGCGGTGGCCTCGGCGACGGGCAGGTTGTCCAGGGTCAGTCCGGGCCCGGGCCGGAACGAGTACCAGGCCTCCGCGAACTTGCGCGGGTCGTTGGACACCTGGCGCCCGCGCCATTCGCTCACCTTGCCGACGACCACGCACTCGCCGGTCAGGACGTGCTGCCACTCCAGCGCGACGTGCCCGCAGTCGTCGGCGAGCAGGAACTTGCGCAGCACGCCGGAGCTGGCGCCGCCGAGGGTGTTGCGGTGGCCCGGCAGCATCACCGAGAAGATCAGCTTGAGCAGGACGGACTTGCCGCCGCCGTTCTCCAGGAAGAGCACGCCGGCGGGCGCGGGGCGGCGCGGCGGGCCGACGGGCTCCTCCTCGAAGAACTCCGCCTGGGTGGGGGCGGGGTCGGGCACGATGTCACCCACGCCCCGCAGGTCAAGCACGGTGTCGGCGTAGCGCGCACCGGCGGGCCCGATGGAGTAGAGGCGGACCCGGGACAGCTCGTACATGGCGGACTCTCGTAAGTCTTCGGCAGATCGGGGAGGGCGGTGGGGCTCAGGAGTGGAACGGCAGTCCGGCGTCGGCCACCAGGTCCAGGTCGTCGGTGTCCTCGGCGGGCAGCAGGGTGGGGGTGCCGTCGGTGACGGGGACGACGCCCAGCTCCAGCAGCTCGGCGAGGGCGGCGCTGCCGGCCAGGTCGCGTACCTGGAGCTGGTAGCGGGCGGTGGTCCGGTAGGTCCCGCCGCTGTCGTCGCCGGTGCGCTGGAGGAATCCGGAGTCGGTGAGGAACGCGACGGCCTTGCCGACGATGCCGGTCGTCGAACCGGCGAGTCTGCGCGCGTCCTTGGTGGCGCCGGTGGCGCTGCGCCGGGCCCAGATCCGCCAGGCGGCCTCCAGGCCGGGCGCGTCGCTGGCCGGGTCGGTGTTGTCGCCCTGTGCCTCGGCCCGTTCCTCCAGCCGGCGGCAGGCCTGTCGCACGAAGGCGTCGACGCCGTTGACGCTGACCCGGCCGATGTAGCCGTCGTCGGCCAGGTCCTCGGGGCGCGGGAACGCCATCGCGGCGACGGCGAGGTGCGCGAGCCCGTGCAGGAAGCGGTCTCCGCCGTCGGCGGAGGTACGACGCGCGTAGTCGCCCATGCGCACGGCGAACACCGAGTCCTCGGCGGCGGTCACGGCCATGCCCGCGCGGGGGGACACCTCCAGCACGATCAGGCCGAGCCCGGCCGCGACGGCGTCGGCGAGCCGGGCGAACGCCGGGTCCTCGCGGTGGCGCCGCAGCAGCTCCGCGTACTCCTGGTCCCGCGCCGGCTGGAGCTTGGGCTGGAGTCCGAAGGCGACGAGCCGTGCCGCGTCGGCCGCGTCGGCGGGGGTGACGGCGGCGTGCGCCGGCGGGGCGGGGGCCTCCGGTTCGCTCCGGTCGACGTGCTCGGTCACGGACACAACTCCTTGTACTGATCGGCGAGGGCGAGGACGGTCGCCTCGGGGGCGTGGGTGGCCTCGGGGGCGAGGACGGTCGCCTCGGGGGCGTAGGGGGCGGCCTTGGGAGCGTGGGAGGACTCGGGGGCGTAGGGCCGGGGGATGCGTCGCTCGGACGCGCGGGCGTGGCCGGCCGGGGACGGGCCGCGACCGCGACCGCGACCGCGATGTCCGATCCCCTGGCCCTCGTCACGTCCTCGACGCCGCGTCACACCGCCCCCGTCCCGTCCGCGACGCCGGATCGCATCGGCCCCGTCGGGTGCGCGACGCCGGATCGCATCGCCCCCGTCGGGTGCGCGGCCGTGGTGCCGCATCACGCGGCCTCCGTCCGGTCCGCCGCCATCCCCGCGGCGTCCAGCAGCGCGGTCCCGACGATGAGGTCGGCGCCGCCGAACTCCGGGTCGTCCAGCTCCGTCCCGTCGTCCACGGCGAACAGCAGCTTCTCCTCGCCCTGCCGGTACGCGGTGCCCACCGGGGGGCTGGCCGCGTGGACCGCCAGCAGGGCCACCAGATAGGGCAGTTCGGGGTCGGACCGGCGGGCTTGCGCCAGCAGTCCCGACAGCCTGCGGGGCGCGTCCGCGGGCAGGTCCAGCAGTTCCCTGGCCGCGGCGAGCTGTTCCTCGCTGAAGCGGCTGTCGTCCGGTGTCGCGATCAGATCGGGCTCGGGCATCTCCGCCCCGAGGTGCTCCCGCTCCACCGGCGGGGTCAGCAGCAGGTCGACGAGATCGCCGACCCGCACGGACACCGGCGTGCGCAGCCCGGTGCCGCGGGCGAAGAACGCGTCGGTGACCCGGGCCGCCTGTTCCAGCGGCAGCGGCAGCACGGGCGCGACGAGGTGGCCGTACAGGTCGATCCCCGAGGTGGTCAAAGGCGTGGCGAAGGCCTGACGGTCCTGCTCGGCCCGGAAGAGGGGGCCCGCCTCCAGCAGCCGGGACTGCAACTGCGTGTGCCTGCGGATGCAGTCCTTGACGATGTCGACCAGCTCGGCGGCGCGCCGCTTGTGCTCGGGGTCCTCGGACTCGTCGCGGGCCTTGCGGATGTTGGTGAGGATGGCGTTCTCGTGGCGGTAGCGGTCGGCCACGTGGTCGAGCGCCTCGGCGATCATGTCGGGCACGGCGTTGAGCCAGTCCACCGCGCGGACGTTGCGCCGCGTCGCCTCCAGGGCCCGGCGCAGTGTCTCCGCGTACTGCACGGTGCGGTAGCGGGCCTGTTCGGCGGCGAGCTGGGCGTCGGCCAGGCGGCCCCGGCGGATGAGGACCTCCAGCTTGACCTCGGCGGCGATCTGCGCGCTGGTGACGTCGGTGTCGAGGGCGCCGACGAGGACGTTGACGGCCTCGTCCGTCGTGCGGAGGTAGACGGCGCCGCCGTACCCGGGGACCTCCTCGAGGAGCTTGAAGTCGTAGTCGCGGCGCACATAGCTGCCGTCCGGCCCGAAGGTGCCGTACACGGCGCGGAAGCCCCGGTCGACGCTGCCGACGTTGATGAGGTTCTCCAGGACCCAGCGGGCCACGCGCTCGTGCTCCTCGGCGGGCCGCCGGGGGGCCTGCGCGGCGATGCGGGGGACGAGGCGGGCCACTATCTGGTCGTGGTCGGCGCCGGTGTCGAAGTCCATGTTGAGGGTGACCAGGTCGATGGCGGCGAGGGCGATCTCCGCCATGCCGTACACCGAGTACTCGCCGGCGAGGTTGGCCTTGCGCGCGTCGAGGTCGTGGATCGGGGCGGTGCAGGCGAGCGCGCGCAGCCGCCGCGCCAGCCCCTCGTCGGCGGCCGGGCCCGTGGCGGGGCGCGGCCCCGCGCTGAGCTGGGGCGGAACGCGGTCCGTCGATGCAGGCGAAGTCACGGTGCACAGACTAGGTCCTCGGTCTGACATCGTCCCAAACGGCACCGATCGGCCACGGCTCCCCCGCCACGGACCCGGCCGGTGCGGGCTCCCCGCCACGGGTCCGACCGTTGCGCGCTCCCCGCCACGGATCCGACCGTTGCGCGCTCCCCGCCACGGATCCGGCCGTGCCGGCGCGGGCGTCGGTCAGCCGGCGTCTGTCGTGTCGTCCCCGACCCGTCGCCGGTACACCTCGACCACGCGTTCCAGGGAGTCGTCCAGGTACACCGCGAGCAGTTTCTCGGCCTCCGCGCGGTTTCCGGCCCGCAGCGCCTGGTGGATCTGCCGGTTGCGCGCGAGGTACGGCTCGTGCAGCCGACGCGGGTCGTCCACGAGGTGGAAGGCGAGGCGCAGTTCGGCGAAGACGCTGCGCATCAGCTCGTCGGTGCGTTCGCTGCCCGCCAGGGCGACGAGTTCCCGGTGGAAGTGGATGTTGGCGGTGCCCAGCGCTTTCCAGTCACCTTCGCGGACCGCCCGCTGCCCCTCCGCCACGGCGCCGGCGAGACCGTCGAGCGCGTACGGCGGCTCGCCCAGCCCGCGCACGACGGCGCACTCGACGAGCGTGCGGGTGCGGTAGATGTCCTCGACGTCCTCGACGGTCAGGACCCTGACGAAGACGCCCCGGTTGAGTTCGTGGACGAGCAGGCGCTCATGGGTGAGCAGCCGGAACGCCTCGCGCAGCGTGTTGCGGGAGACGCCGAGGGCACCGCCGATGCTCTCCTCCGACAGCCGTGTCCCCGGCGGGAAGTAGCCCTCGGCGATGCGGCTCCTGAGGATGTCCGAGACGCGCTCGGCCGTGCTGGTGCGGCCCAGGAGGGCGCGGTCGTCGGCCAGTCCCGCCAGCTGCTCTGCCATGCCCGGAATTCAATCGCAGGCGAAGGGACGGGACAACAGGAGTATTGAAGGATCGTTCAACGATCCTCTACCGTGCTGCACACAGCACGCTCACCTCCGCTCACCTCCACACGATCACGGCACGGCACGGCACGGCACCACCACCCCGCACGGCACGGCACGGCCCAGCACCACCCCGCACCACCACCGCACGGCACGGCTCAGTCCCAGCACCCTCCGTCATCCCTCTGCGAGGTGCCTCCATGAGCACGACCCCTCCGCCACCGCGGGCCCTGTCCACCGCCACCACCCGATCCCCGGCCGCCGGCCACGCCGACGAAGACGGCGCACTGGGCTGGCTGCGCGCCCTCGGCCCGCGTGGCCGCCGCGCCTTCGCGGGCGCGTTCGGCGGCTACGCGCTCGACTCCTACGACTACTTCACGCTGCCGCTGAGCATGGTCGCGCTGGCGGCGTACTTCGGCCTGGACAGCGGCCAGACCGGCCTGTTCACCACGGTCACGCTGGCCGCCTCCGCGATCGGCGGCGCCCTCGCCGGTGTGCTGGCCGACCGGATCGGCCGGGTCAGGGCCCTGATGATCACGGTGATCACCTATGCCGTCTTCACGGTCGCCTGCGGCTTCGCGCCGACCTACGGGACGCTGCTGGTCTTCCGCGCCCTCCAGGGCCTCGGCTTCGGCGGCGAGTGGGCCGTCGGCGCGATCCTGGTCGCCGAGTACGCGAGCGCCCGGCACCGGGGGCGGACCCTGGGCGCGATCCAGAGCTCGTGGGCCGTCGGCTGGGGGCTGGCGGCGATCGTGTACACGCTGGTCTTCTCGGTGTTCGGCGACGACGTGGCCTGGCGCGTGATGTTCTGGACCGGCGCCCTGCCCGCGCTGCTGGTGGTGTGGATGCGGCGCCGGGTGCAGGACGCGCCGACGGCCGTCGCGGCGCGCGAGCACAGCGGCGAGAAAGGCTCCTTCCCGGCGATCTTCCGCGGCCCCCTGCTGCGCACGACGGTCTTCGCGGGCCTGCTCTCCACCGGCGTCCAGGGCGGCTACTACACCCTGGCCACCTGGGTGCCGACGTACCTCAAGACCGAGCGCGGCCTGTCGGTGGTCAACACCGGCGGCTACCTGACGTTCCTCATCTCGGGCGCCTTCCTCGGCTACCTGACCGGCGGCCACCTCACCGACCGGCTGGGCCGGCGCCGCAACATCTGGCTCTTCGCCCTGCTGTCGGCGGTCTGTGTCCTGGCGTACGCGAACATCCCGAGCGGCGCCGACACCCTGCTCCTCGTCCTCGGCTTCCCGCTCGGTTTCTGCATGTCGGCGATCTTCAGCGGCTTCGGGTCCTTCCTGAGCGAGCTGTACCCGACGGCGGTGCGCGGCACGGGACAGGGGTTCACCTACAACACCGGGCGCGCCGTCGGCGCCGTCTTCCCCACCACGGTCGGGTTCCTGGCCGACAGCTGGGGCGTGGGCGGCGCGCTGGTCTTCGGCGCGGTCGGCTACGGCCTCGCGGCCCTGGCGCTGCTGGGGCTGCCGGAGACGCGCGGGAAGGAGCTGGAGTGAACCGTCCGGCCTTCACGGGGGACAGCCCCGTGACCCTCGTCGACGAGCACGCGCGCGCGTGGAGCCCGGCCGTCGCCCGGTCCCGCTTCCGGGACGGGCTGACGGGGCCCACGGCCGGGGTCGCGGCGGGCCACACCCAGGCCAACCTGATCTCGGTGCCCGCGGACTGGGCGTACGACATGCTCCTGTTCTGCCAGCGCAACCCCAAGCCCTGCCCGGTCCTCGACGTCACCGACGCCGGTTCCTGGACGACCGTGCTGGCCGAGGGGGCCGACCTGCGCACCGACCTGCCGCGCTACCGGGTGTGGCGGGACGGCGAGTTGGTGGACGAGCCGACGGACGTGCGCGCGTACTGGCGCGAGGACCTGGTGACGTTCCTGCTCGGGTGCAGTTTCACCTTCGAGTGGGCGCTGGCCGGGGCGGGCGTCCCGATCCGCCATGTCGAGCAGGGGCGCAACGTGCCCATGTACGTGACGAGCCGTCAGTGCCGTCCGGCCGGGCGGCTGCACGGGCCGATGGTGGTGTCCATGCGCCCGGTGCCGCCCGAGCACCTGGCGGCGGCGATCCGGGAGAGCAGTCTGCTCCCGGCCGTGCACGGCGGCCCGGTGCACTGCGGCGACCCGTCGGGGCTGGGCATCGAGGACCTCGGCCGGCCCGACTTCGGCGACCCGGTGGACGCCGGTCCGGACGACATCCCGGTGTTCTGGGCCTGCGGTGTGACCCCGCAGGCGGCGGTGACGGCCTCACGGCCGCCGTTCGCCCTCACCCACGCGCCGGGGCAGATGTTCCTCACCGACGCCCGCGACGAGCAGTACCGCGTGGCCTGATCAGGAGAGACTGGAACCATGACCGCGATCGATCTGAACGCCGACCTCGGCGAGGGCTTCGGCCGCTGGCGGCTGACCGACGACGAGCAGCTCCTGTCCGTCGTCACCAGCGCCAACGTGGCCTGCGGCTTCCACGCCGGGGACGCGCCCACCATGCGGCGGGTGTGCGAGCTGGCGGCCGAGCGGGGCGTGACGATCGGCGCCCAGGTCTCCTACCGGGACCTCGCGGGGTTCGGGCGGCGCGCCATGGACGTGCCGCCCGCCGAACTGGCCGCCGAGGTGGCGTACCAGATCGGTGCCCTTCAGGTCTTCGCGCGGGCGGCGGGCGCGCGCGTGGCGTACGTCAAGCCGCACGGCGCGCTCTACAACCGGGTCGTGCGCGACGAGGAGCAGGCCGGCGCCGTGGTCGACGGCGTGCTCCTCGCCGACGCCACGCTGCCGGTGCTCGGGCTGCCCGGCTCGCGCGTGCTGGCGCTGGCCGCCGAGGCGGGTCTGCCGGCGGTCACGGAGGCGTTCGCGGACCGCGCGTACACCGACGAGGGCACGCTCGTCCCGCGCGCGCAGGACGGGGCCGTGATCACCGATCCGGACGCCGTCGTCGAACGGTCGGTGGGTCTGGCCCGCTCGGGGCTGGTCACCTCCCGCACGGGAGCACGCGTCGCGGTACGCGCGCGTTCGCTGTGCCTGCACGGCGACACTCCCGGCGCGGTGGAGCTGGCCCACCGGGTCCGCCGGTGTCTGGAGCAGTCGGGTGTCCGGGTGGAGGCCTTCGCATGAGGGTCCTGCCCGTCGGGGACGACGCCCTGCTCGTCGAGGTGGACTCGGGCGAGGAGGCCCAGGCCCTCCACGCGGAGCTGCTGCGGCGCCGCGCGGAGGGCTCGCTGACCGTCCGCGAGATCGTCCCCGCCGCCCGTACGGTCCTCCTCGACGGCCTGGACGATCCGGTCCGCCGGGCCGGCGAGCTCGCTTCCGCCGACATCCCGCCCGCTCCCCCGCGGGCCGGCGAGGTGATCGAGCTGCCGGTGCGCTACGACGGCCCCGACCTCGCGGACGTCGCCGCGCACTGGGGCGTGCCGGAGCGGGAGGTGGCCCGCATCCACGCGGGTACCGAGTTCCGGGTCGCGTTCTGCGGCTTCGCGCCCGGGTTCGGCTACCTCACGGGCCTGCCGGCGCGCTACGACGTCCCGCGGCGGGCCACCCCGCGCACGGCCGTCCCGCGCGGCTCGGTCGCGCTGGCGGGCCCGTACACCGGTGTCTACCCGCGCTCGTCACCCGGCGGCTGGCAGCTGATCGGCACGACGGACGCGGTGCTGTGGGACCACACGCGCGTGCCGGCCGCCCTGCTGGCGCCGGGCACGCGCGTGCGTTTCGTCCCGGTCTCGGAGGAGAGCGGGACCTCCGGGGAGAGCACGACCTCCGGGAAGAGCACGGCCACCGGGGCAGACGCCGACGCAGGAAGGAGCACGGCCTCCGGGAGGAGCACCGTCTCTGGGCGAGGCGCGGCCTCCGGGAGGAGCGCGACATGAGCGACCGTGCGCTCTCCGTCGTCCGCGCGGGTGCCCTGACCACCGTGCAGGACCGGGGCCGGCCCGGCCATGCCCACCTCGGCGTGCCCCGCTCCGGCGCCCTGGACGCGCCCGCCGCCGCGCTCGTCAACCGGCTGGTCGGCAACCCTCCCGAGGCGGCCGTCCTGGAGACGACGGTCAACGGCTGTACCCTGCGTCCCCGTTCGGCGGTCACCGTGGCCGTCGGTGGCGCGCCGTGCGCGGTCACCGTCGACGGCCGGCCGGCCGCCTGGGGCGCGCCCGTGCGGGTGCCCGGCGGCGCGCTGCTGGACGTCGGGCCGGCGGTCCGGGGCGTGCGCAGCTATGTGGCCGTGTCCGGCGGCGTCGCCGTCGAACCCGTCCTGGGCAGCCGCTCCACGGACCTGCTGTCCGGTCTCGGTCCGCCGCCCCTGACGGACGGCACGGTCCTGCCGCTGGGGCGGGTCCGCGCCCCGCACGCGCGCGTGGACGCCGCCCCGCAGCCGGCGCCCCCGGCGGAGCTCGTCCTGCGGGTGACGCTGGGCCCGCGGGACGACTGGTTCGCACCGGAGGCGGTCCGCGTGTTCACCACGCGCGCGTACCGGGTGTCGGCCGCGAGCAACCGCATCGGGCTGCGCATGGAAGGCCCCGCCCTGGAACGGGTCCGTCCCGGCGAGCTCCCCAGCGAGGGCATGGTGCTGGGCGCGGTCCAGGTCCCCCCGGACGGCAGGCCGGTCGTCTTCCTCGCCGACCACCCGACCACCGGCGGCTACCCGGTGATCGGCGTCGTGCGTCCGGCCGACCTCCCGTCCGCCGCGCAGGCGGTCCCGGGGACACCGGTCCGCTTCACCGCCGTGCGCCACCGCTGACGGCCGCCGTACGCCGCCACCGACGGCGTACGGCCGCTGCGGACCGCCGCTGACGGCCGCCGTACGCCGCCACCGACGGCGTACGGCCGCTGCGGACCGCCGCTGACGGCCTCCGGCGGCCCGCGGCCGACGGCTCGGCCGTCCGGTCAGGCGGAGGCGCGGGCCGGGGCGGGGTCCGGCTGCCGTTCGACGACCGACACCGCGGCCAGTGCCGCCGACACCGCGGCGGCGGCCCGCAGGTCGAGCCGGGCGCTCGTCCCGCGCGCGTGGTGCCGTATCTCGTCCGCCGCCAGTGCCAGCAGCTGGGGCAGCAGGTCGGTGCACCGCCGGGCCACCCAGCCCGTGCCGGCGGTCGCCAGCCACCGCAGTCCGGCCGCCCGTGTGGGCGGCGGGAACTCCGGCTCGGGCGAGGGCGCGGTCCCGGTCGCGAGGCCGGCCCCGGCCAGCAGCGCGTGGAAGCGCACCGCCAGTTGCCGGTGGCCGCGCTCGCCGGGGTGGAGCCGGTCCGCGCTCCACATCGCGCGGTCCGTCAGCCACGCGCCCTCGGAGGCGTGCAGGTGGACGGCACCGTAGCGGTCGGAGAGCGCGTGGACGACGGCGTTGACCGCGCGCTGCCGTCGGGCGAGCGGGCGGGCGAGGGCCCCCGGGAGCCCCAGCATGGCGCCCGGGTCGGGCAGGCAGGCGGTGAGCAGGACCGCGCCCTGCTCGGTGAAGGAGCGGTACACCGTGTCGAGGCGGTCGGTGACGGCGTGGATGTCGAAGGTGCAGCGCAGGGTGTCGTTGACGCCGATCAGGACCGAGGCCATGTCGGGCCGCAGTGCGAGCCCGGCCGGGAGCTGCCGTTCCAGGACATCCCGAGTCTGGGACCCGCTGACGGCGAGGTTGGTGAACGCGACGGGTTGCCCGGCCCGGTCGGCCAGTCCGCCGGCGAGCAGCGCGGCCCAGCCGCGCCACCGCCCGCCCACGGGGTCGCCGACGCCCTCGGTGAGCGAGTCCCCGAGGGCCACGAAGCGGACGGCTCTCATCCGAGCCCCCCGGACACGGGCCGGACCGCGCCGGAGAGCACCGTCGCGTCGTGCGCCGCGAGGAACGCCCGTACCGCGGTCCCCCACCCGAAGCACTCCGCACGCGCGCGTGCGGCCTCCCCGCGCTCCGCCACGGGCTTCGCCAGGAGTGTCTCCACCGCGTCCGCGAACGCCTCCCCGTCGTCCGCGGCGACGGCGCCGGTGGCACCGATCACCTCGGGCAGCGCGGACGAGGCGCTCACGACCACGGGTGTCCCGCAGGCCATGGCCTCCAGCGCGGCGAGCCCGAAGGTCTCCGCGGGCCCCGGTGCCAGGCACACGTCCGCGGACGCCTGGAGGGCACCCAGCGCGCCCCGGTCGGAGACGTGCCCCAGGAAGACGACGGGCAGCCCGCGTTCCCGCGCCCGGCTCTCGAGCCGGCCTCGCAGCGGCCCGTCCCCGGCGACGACCAGCACCGCGCGTCGGCCGCGCCGTACCAGGGCCTCCAGGGCGTCCAGCGCGGTACCGGGCCGCTTCTCGACGGACAGCCGGGTGCACGTGACCAGGAAGGCCTCGTCCGCGCGCGCGTAGCGCCCCCGCACCTGGGGATCGCGCAGCGCGGGGTGCCGTTCGACGAGGTCGACGCCGAGCGGTGCGCGCACCACGTTGCGGGCGCCGATCCGCACGAACTCCCGCTCGGCGAACTCGGTGGTGCACACCACGCGCGCGTAGGTGTGCGCGGTGCGGAGGTTGAGCGCGTCGGCGGCCCGGCGCGCCGCCTCCTGCGGCACGCCCCAGGTGCGCAGCACGCCGTCCGCGGTCTCGTGGGAGACCATCACGGCGGGCACGCGCGCGCGTCGCGCCCACTTGCCGGTCCAGCGCAGCGTCGTGCGGTCGGAGACCTCCAGACGGTCGGGCGCGAGCTCCTCGAGCAGGCGGGCGACGCGCCGCTTGCCGGTGAGGACCCGGTAGCCGCCGGTGCCGGGCAGCAGCGGACCCGGGAGGGTGATCACCCGGCCCTGCTCGGTCTCCCGGTCGTCCTCCCGTTCGCCCGGCACGATCAGCACCGGCTCGTGTCCGGCGGCGCGGTAGCCCTTGCCGAGTTCGCGCAGCGCCGTGCGCAGCCCGCCCGAGGCGGGTGCGACGAAGTTGGCGAGCCGGACGATCCGCAGCGGTCCGTGCGCCGCGCCGCTCATGCCGCCACCACCGGCCGGCGCGCGGCGAGCACGTCCGTGTAGTGGCCGATCAGCTGGTCGCCGACGGCGGCCCAGGTGCGGCCCTCCACCGTGGCCCGGCCGGCCGCTCCGTAGGCGGCCCGCCGCGCGGGGTCGGCGGCGAGGGCGCGCACCGCGTCGCGCAGGGCGGCGGCGTCGCGCGGCGGGACGAGCAGACCGGTGCGGCCGTGGTCGACGAGGTCCAGCGGTCCGCCCGCGGCGGGCGCGACCACCGCCACGCCGCTGGACATGGCCTCCTGGACGGTCTGGCAGAACGTCTCGAAGGGACCGGTGTGCGCGAAGACGTCCAGCGAGGCGAAGACGCGGGCGAGGTCGTCGCCGGTGCGCCGGCCCAGGAAGACCGCACCGGGCAGGGCCTCGGCGAGCCCCGGTCCGCTGGGGCCGTCGCCCACGACCACGACCCGTACGCCGTCCAGGCCGCACACCCCGGACAGCAGTTCGACCTGCTTCTCGGGGGCGAGCCGCCCGACGTAGCCGACGATGACCTCGCCGTTCGGGGCGAGTTCCCGGCGCAGTGCCTCGTCGCGGTGCGCGGGGCGGAAGCGGGCCGTGTCCACGCCGCGCGCCCACAGTCGGACCCGGGGCACGCCGTGCATCTCCAGGTCGTGCAGGGCCGCGCTGGAGGGGGCGAGCGTGAGGTCGGCGGCGGCGTGGACGGACCGGATCCGCCGCCAGGCCGCGGCCTCCCCGGCGCCCATGTAGGTGCGGGCGTATCCGGCCAGGTCGGTCTGGTAGACGGCGACGGCCGGGATGCCGAGCCGGGCGGCGGCCGCCATGCCGCGGACGCCGAGGACGAAGGGGCTGGCCAGGTGGACCATGTCGGCGCGGTGGTCGGCGAGGGCGGCGGCTACGCGTCGGCTGGGGAGGGCGACGCGGACCTGGGGGTAGCCCGGGAGCGGGAGGGAGGGCACGCGGACGACGGGGCACGGGGCCTGGGCGTCGGGCCCGCTGCCGGCCGCGGTGGCCGGCGCGACGACGAGCGGGAGGTGACCGCGGTCTGCGAGGTGCCGGGCGGTCTGGAGCGCGCAGTGGGCCACGCCGTTCACATCGGGGGGAAAGGATTCGGTCACGATGACGACACGCATACCGGTGTTGTCGCCGCGCTGGACGTGGCCGCGTCAAAGTGGATCTGTCCGAACGACAAACGTCCCATGAGCGTTGCGCTGCGCGCCCTCGCAGGTCGGACGGTGTCCATGCCCGCCCGTCCGGAAGGTCACCCCGTGTTCACCCGGCGGGCACGGCTCGGCCCGGGGTTCACATGGCGGACGTCGCGTCCGGTCCGATCCGGCTGCGGACGGCCGTCTGGACCTCCGCCTCCTCGGCCGGGTCGGCGGCGAGCCGGCGCAGCCGTTCGACGACCCGGGCGTCACCGGTCTCGGCGTGCCGGGCGGCGATCTCGCGGGTGGTCTCCTCGCAGTCCCACAGGCACTCGACGGCGAAGCCGGTGGCGAAGGAGGGGTCGGTGGCGGCGAGGGCACGCGCGCAGCGCCCGCGCAGGTGGGACGAGGCGGTCTCGCGGTAGATGTGGCGCAGGACGGGGGCCGCGCAGACGATGCCGAGGCGTCCGGTGCCGTCGACGAGGGTCCACAGGGTGGGCGCGTCGCAGCCCTCGCCGCGGACGGCCTCGCGCAGGGCGGCGAGGACGAGGTCGCTGTCACGGGTGCCGCCTCGGCAGGCCAGCACGCGGCCCGCGGCGGCGCCCAGGGCGTCGGGCCGGTGCGCCCAGCCGCGGGCCCGGTCGACGGCGGCGGCACCGCGCATGCGTTCGAACGCGTCGACGGCGGCCTCCACGACGGCCGCCGAGCCGGTGGCCACGGCAGCCTCGATCAGGGCCAGGGCGTCGGGATCCTCGCTGTCGGCGAGGTAGCGCAGGGCGGTGCACCGGGCGCCCTCGGAGCCGTCCCGGGCCGCCCGCACGATCTCGGGCCGGTCCTCGGGCCCGGCCACGGCGGTGAGGCAGCGGGCGGCGGGCACATGGAGCGCGGCGCCGCGTTCGACGCCCTGCTGGGCCCACTCGAAAACGGCCTGCACGCTCCAGCCGGGGCGGGGGCCGGTGGGGCTCATCTGCCGCTGCCAGCGGTCGAAGCAACCGGCTTCCCGGGCGGCACGCACACGCGTGGAGACGTACTCGCGGGGATCCTCCGCCCACAGCCGCCAGGGCCGCGGCTCGAAGGCGTCCCGGACGGCGGCGGCCAGCTCGGCCTCGCCCTCGGCGTCGGTGGCGAACCGGGCGAGCACGGGCGCGGCCAGGGCGCGCAGGCCGGCGTCGTCGTCGCGCAGGGCGAGCTCGTCCAGGGCCCAGGCCCAGTTGGCCCCCGAGGCCGCGTACCTGCGGAGCAGTTCGAGGGCGTCCCGCCTGCCGTAGGAGGCGAGGTGGCCCAGGACGGCCAGGGCGAGACCGGTGCGGGACTCGTCGGTGTCGAACGCGTCCTCGGCGTCGAAGAGGTGCGCCTCGATCTCGCCCAGGTCGCCGCCGAGGTCGAGGTAGAGGCGGGCGTAGTACAGGGAGCGGTTCTCCACCTGCCAGTCGTGGCGGGGGTCGCGCAGCACACAGTGGTTCAGTGCCGCGAGCGCCTCGGGGCGGGGGGCGGTGAGCGCGTGCAGTGTGCCGTCGCCGCGGCCCCGCTGGAGCAGGCCGAGCAGCGTACCGCTGGGCGCTATGACCGGATCGAACATGGGAAACAGCCTCACATCAAGCGTCGACGCAACCGGGGACGTGCATTACCTGGCCGCGTGACAACACGTCGGGGCGCCCGCCGTTTCCTGCTTGCTGCAAGCCATCTTCCTCTGCCTCTCGTCGGTGGCCCATACGGGCCGCATCACGGCCCGCGCGGTGCGGCAACACCTGCCCGGCCATCGCGTCCGTGAATCACGTCGTCATGATGACCCGGCAGCTCAGCCCGCCGCGACCGAAATTTCCGGCGGCCCCGTACCGCCTCCCCCGTGGTCGTCGATTTACCTGCTCAGAACTTCGTCCTCGCCGATCAGGGCTGCTCAGGAGGGTCGGCGTCACTGGCGCCGAACAGTTGGAGCAGCTCCGTGCGCGCGAACATCCGGGCCGTGTCGACGGCCGAGGGGGTGCCGGCCGCCGGGTCGGCGCCTGCCTCCAGGAGGGCCTTGACGACCTCCGTCTCGCCCTTGAAGGCGGCCCCGGCGAGCGGTGTCTGGCCTCGGTCGTTGATGCGGTCGGCGTCGGCGCCGCGGGCCAGCAGGGCCCGCACCGCGTCGGCGTGGCCGTGGTAGGCGGCGAGCATCACGAGGGTGTCGCCGCGGTCGTTGGTGAGGTTGGCCGGAACGCCCGCGTCGACGTACGCCACGAGCGCCTCGGTCTGTCCCCGGCGGGCCAGATCGAAGATCTTGGTCGCCAGCTCCACGACCTCTGGGTCGGGGGCTTCGCTCATCGGCCGGACCGCCTCTCGTTGCAGCCGTTCAGGTGAATCGCCAGGGTACTGGCTCGACGGGCACATGACGGGACCCGCCGAAGGCAAAGATCGCCACCGGGCCCGTTCGACGCAACTCGCCTGCTCAGAGGGCCCTTCGAGGGTTCCGCCATCAGGGGGAAATCTGCCGGATTTCACCCATTTGCACCTTTAATCGTATGGATACATCCTGTGATCCTGGAAGAACTCATGGTGACTGTCCCCGCGAACCAGGAGAACTCACATGATCCTGTCCATCTCAGGCGTGGTCCTGCTCGGCATCATCGTCTTCCTCTTCTCCCGCAAGGACGGGCTCAAGGCGTCGCACGCCCTGGTCTGCGCCCTGTTCGGCTTCTACCTGGCCAGTACGGCCATCGCGCCGAGCATCAAGGCGGGCGGCGAGAGCCTGGCGAGCCTGCTCGGCGGCATCAAGTTCTGACGCCGCCCGTCCCGCTGTCCTCCCCCAGGGCTCCGACAGGCTCCGTCCCGGGGGCACCCCCACCATCCGTACGCACCTCCAGGAGACCGCAGTGGCCCGGCGCCCCCTCCCCCGCATCCTGAGCACAGGCAGCGCGCAGATCGCCCGGAGCCGGGAGCTGGCCCGGACGGCGGCCGACAGTGCCACCGACGTCCTCCATCCGCTGATCACGATCACCCGCGGTCTGGGCCGGCTGGCCTCGGCCGGGCGGCGCAGATGTGCCGAGACCCCCAGGGACAAGCGCGGGCCGCTGCTGTTCCTGGCGGCCTCGGTGATCCTGGTCGTGGCCCTGGTGCCGTACGGCCCGCTGCTCGCCGTCAGCACGCTGATGGCGGCGGCGGCCTGGCAGGGCCGGGACCGCACCCCACCGGCTCCCGAAGGCCCTGACGAGTCGCAGACCCAGCGACTCCAGGCACTGTACGAGGCTCTGGTCCCGTACTTCTCCACGGAGGAGGACCCTTCTCCCCTCTACGCCCACGGCGGCGAGTGGGAGAAGGCCTTCCCGTCGTACGAGTTCGACGGCTCGGGCCGCGTCACCCACCTCGAGGTGGCCTACCCGGCGTACTTCCCGGACGGCGAGGCCGAGGAGCGCGCACGCGTCGAGCACCTGCTGGCGGCCAAGTGCGGCCGGGGCCGCGAATACCACTTCCACTGGGACGAGGAGGGCAACGCGCTCACCGTGACGGTCCTCCACCCGCTCCCCACCGACATCGCCGCCCAGCGCTTCGTGACCGCGCCGGGCGAGACCGTCCTGGGCTTCACCGACCCCTCCCAGGTCCCGCGCACGCTCCCCCTCGGCTTCGGCGGGGACCGGCGTGACGTCCCGCCGGTCGTCTGGCGCACCGGCATCCGATCCACCGAGCCGCACCTGCTGGTGACCGGCCAGCCCGGCAGCGGCACCTCCACCCTGCTCCGCTCCATCGCCCTCCAGGCCCTCCGGTACGGCGACGTCCTCGTCGTCGACGGCGGCGGGACCGGTGAGTACGCCTGTCTGACCGGCCGGGACGGCGTCCTGGGCGTCGAGGTCGGGCTGGCCGGGGTGCTCACCGGCCTGGAGTGGGCGGCGCAGGAGACCGAACGCCGGCTCGTCGCCGCGAACAGCGCCCGCCAGGAGGGCAAGCCGCCGCCGGACGACACCAAGCGCCCCCTGTGGATCCTCCTCGACCGTCCCACGGCGTTCACGCACCTCGCCGAGGCGGAGGGCCGCAAGGACCCGCAGGCCTTCCTCCAGGTCCCTCTCCGGCACGGCCGCGCGGCCCATGTCACGGTGGCCGTGGCCGAACAGCTCGACAGCCTCGAAGCCCTCGGCGACGCCGTACGGCAGCACACGCGCGCGCGGGTCGTCCTCGGGCCGGCGCCGGCCGCCCTCGTGGAGTCGGTCCTGGGCGCCCGCCCGCACACCACCCCCGTCGACCACGTCCCGCCGGGCCGCGGCTACGCCCGGCTGGGCACCGGGCCCGTGCACCGCCTCCAGGTGCCGGCGACGCCGGACCCGTACGACGACGCGACCAGCGACGCGCACCGCCAGGCGGTGCTGGACCTGCTGCCGCCGCGCACGACCCCCGCGGACGGCGAGACGCTGCCGGTCCCGGCCGAGGCCATGGCCACCGAGGGCTCGTAGGCACGGGAAACACTCGTAGGAACGGGAAACACCTCGTAAGAACGGGAAACACCCGCCCCCGGCCGAGGCCCCCGAAACCGAGGCAGCCGCCCGCAGCCACCCAGGCGCTCCGACGACGAAGCGGCCGGCCACTGCCCAGAGGTCAGGAACCGAAGCGGCCGACCGCAGCCATGGCGTTCTTGCGGGCAGGGCTCGGCTCAGTCCGGTTCCCCGCCGCTGACCGCGGCTTCGTAGGCGAGCAGTGTGTCGAGGAAGACCTGCCGCTGATCCGGTGTCAGGGGGGCCAGTGCCTTGCGCCATGCGGCCGCGCCCGGGGCGAGCCAGGAGGTGATCGCAGGTTGTTGGTCGGCCGCGATGCCGATGATCCGCCGGCGCCGATCCGCCTCGTCCTCGCGCCGCTCCAGGATTCCTTGCCGGCTCAGGTCGCCGACCAGCAGGCTAACCGTCGTTGGGGCGATCCGAAGTCGAGCAGCCAGCTCGTTCACGGTCATCGGCCCGTCGAAGAGCAGGTAGGAGAGCAGGGAGAGGTGACGCGGCGCCAGCGAGAAGGACCGCAGCGCCTCAGGCACGGGGATCTTCTTCACCCGGCCCACCATGCGGGGCATGAGCAGCAGCAGGGCCCTGACGGTGTCATCCACTCCGTTCCCGTCACCCTCGTCGGCATCGTGCGCCCTGGGTGTTGACATCGCACACCCCTCCCAACTTACCTTTACCTTCAAAGCTATTTTGCTTTGCTCGCAAAGTGAATTCTTCATGGTACCCACCAGCGCGAACGGAGACTCCACCATGCCGCACCTCAGCGTGCACATCCGCGAAGGAGCCCTCGACGGGACGGTCGAACCGAAGCTGATCAGCGCCTTGACCGACGCGGTCGGCGCCGTCTACGGCAAGGAGTTCCGCCGCCTGGTCGGGGTGGACCTGATCGGCATCCCGCAGCGCCGCCGGGGCATCGGCGGCGTCCCCGCCGAGATCGACGCCCCGCTCGTCACTCTCAGCATGCGCGAGGCCGCTTATCACCTTCCAGAGATCCCGGACGCTCCCGCCCGCCTGGTCGCCACCACCACCGACGCGCTGGTCAGCGTCCTTGGCGAGGACATCCGTCAGCAGATCATCGTGACGATCGTCGGCGTGCCGGACGGTCGCACCGGAGTTGCCGGCACGGTGGCCTGACGCACGTGTGCGGGCCGGGACCGCCGGCCCCGGCCCACACACCACACACTCCTCGACAAGCCGGTGAACCCATGCGGTCACAGCACTAGGCGACGAACGTGCGCGGACCCTCCGCCCCCAGGGTCCCCCCGCTCTCCACGATCCGCGCCGCCGCGGCCAGCCGTGCCGCCGCCTCCTCGGCGACCGCGCCCCCCACGGTGAACGGCAGCCGCACGTACCCCTCGAAGGCGCCGTCGACACCGAAGCGCGGACCGGAGGGCACCCGCACCCCCACCCGCTCCCCCGCCTCGGCGAGGCGCGACCCCGACAGGCCCCCGGCGCGCACCCACAGCGTCAGCCCTCCCCTGGGCACCGCGAACTCCCAGTCCGGCAGCTCCCGCCGTACCGCGGCGATCAGCGCGTCCCGGTTCTCCCGGGCCTGGCGGCGCCGCAGCTCCACGGCCTGCTCCCAGCCGCCCGTGCTGAAGAGCCAGTTCACCGCCAGCTGTTCCAGCACCGGTGTGCCCAGGTCGGCGTAGGCGCGTGCCGCGACCAGGCTGCGGATGACGTCCGGAGCCGCCCGGACCCATCCGATGCGCATCCCGGCCCAGAAGGCCTTGCTCGCCGACCCGACGGTGATCACCGTCGAGCCGGCGGGGTCGAAGCCGCACACCGGCCGCGGCATCCCGGCGCCCTCGGCGTCCTCGGCGTCCTCGTCGAGCCACAGCTCGCTCATCGTCTCGTCGGCGACGAGTACGGTCCCCGCCGACCGGGCCGCCTCCACCAGCCGGCGCCGCTGGTCCTCGTCGGCGAGCGCGCCGGTCGGGTTGTGGAAGTCGGCGACGACGTAGGCCAGCCGCGGCGCGGCCTCGCGCAGCACCTGGCGCCAGCGGTCCAGGTCCCACCCGGCAAGCCCCTCGGCCATGGCGACGGGCACCAGCCGGGCGCCCGCCTCACGCATGAGCTGCAGGATGTTGGCGTAGGACGGCGACTCGACCGCGATGCGCTCACCGCGCCCGGCGAACAGATGGCAGATGGCGTCGATCGCGCCCATCGCACCGGTCGTCACCATGATCTGCTCGGGCATCGTGGGGATCCCGCGCGCGGTGTAGCGCTCGGCGATCATCGACCGCAGGGCGGGCAGGCCCGCCGGATAGTCGCCGTGGGTGTGCGCGTACGGCGGCAGCTCCTCCAGCGCGCCCTGCACGGCGCGGGTGAGCCAGGGCTCGGGCGCCGGCAGGGCCGCGCAGCCCAGGTCGATCACGGAGCCGAGGGCCTCGGGCGGCAGGGGTTCCAGGCCGCGCGCGGGCAGCGGGTTCCCGGCCGGGACGGCCGTCCAGCTGCCGGCTCCGCGCCGGGACTCCAGGAAGCCCTCCGCGCGCAGCGCCTCGTAGGCGGCGGCGACGGTCGTACGGCTCACGGACAGTGCCAGCGCCAGTTCCCGCTCGGCGGGCAGCCGGGCGGCGACGGGGACGCGCCCCTCCAGGACCAGCAGGCGGATGCCGTCGGCGAGCGCGCGGTAGGCGGGCGGGCGGCGCGTCCCGGGGCCCGCCGGACGGTCCTGCTGGGACATGAGCAGCCGCGCGAGCTGCGCGGCCCCCACCGCCGAGGTCCACTGCGCCATGGTTACCAGTCCACCTTCCCCGAATTGGCCATGGATGACTCTTCCCTTCAAGCCACAGAGTGCCATGGTCAGTCCACTACCGCCACAGGGGGACCCCTTGTCCATGCCACCGTCGAAGGGCGGCCTCATCCGCCGACTGCTCCAGCTCTACGTCGGCCTGGCGCTCTACGGCGCCAGTTCCGCCCTCCTCGTCCGGGCCGGCCTGGGCCTGGAACCCTGGAACGTGCTGCACCAGGGTCTGGCCGAACTGACCGGTCTGTCGATCGGGGCCGTGTCGATCCTGGTGGGAGCCGGGGTGCTGCTGCTGTGGATCCCGCTGCGCCAGCGCCCGGGCCTCGGCACCGTCTCCAACGTCTTCGTGGTGGGCCTCGCCATGGACGGCACGCTCGCGCTCGTCCCCGACGCGCACGGCCTGACCGCCGGCGCGCCGCTCCTGGTGGCCGGCATCGTCCTCAACGGCGCGGCCACCGGCCTCTACATCGCGGCCCGTTTCGGGCCGGGGCCGCGCGACGGCCTGATGACCGGCCTGCACCGGCGCACCGGCCGTTCGGTCCGTCTGATGCGCACGGCCGTCGAGGTGGCGGTCGTGGTGACCGGTGTCGCCCTCGGCGGCACCGTCGGCGTCGGCACGCTGCTGTACGCGGTCTCGATCGGCCCGCTCGCCCAGCTCTTCCTGCGGGTGTTCGCCGTGCCGACGGCATCCGTCGGCAGCCCGGTCGTTGCCACCGGGTCACCCCGCGGGGCGATACTTCGTCCGTGAGCACCCTCGTACGCCACCCCTACCTCGACCATCCCGGGCCGATCCCGTTCGCGCACCGCGGCGGGGCCGCGGACGGTCTGGAGAACACCGCGGCGCAGTTCCGGCAGGCGGTCGCGACGGGCTACCGCTACATCGAGACCGATGTGCACGCCACCCGCGACGGCCGGCTCGTCGCCTTCCACGACGCCACACTGGACCGGGTGACCGACGGCGCGGGCCGCATCGCCGACCTGCCCTGGGCGGACGTGCGGCACGCGCGCGTGGGCGGCGAAGAACCGGTCCCGCTCTTCGAGGAGCTCCTGGAGACCTTCCCCGAGGTGCGCTGGAACGTGGACATCAAGGCCGAGTCGGCCCTCCACCCCCTGCTCAACCTGATCGGGCGGGCGGGGGCGTGGGACCGGGTGTGTGTCGGCTCCTTCTCCGAGGCCCGGGTGCTGCGGGCCCAGCGGCTGGCCGGTCCGCGCCTCGCGACGTCGTACGGCACCCGGGGTGTGCTCAACCTGCGGCTGCGGTCCTGGGGGGTGCCCGCGGCGCTGCGCCGGTCGGCGGTGGCCGCGCAGGTGCCCGAGGCGCAGTCGGGCATCCAGGTCGTCGACCGCCGCTTCGTGCGCGCCGCCCACGCGCGCGGGCTCCAGGTGCACGTGTGGACGATCAACGAAGCGGATCGGATGCACCGGCTCCTGGACCTGGGAGTCGATGGCATCATGACCGATCACATCGACACACTGCGCAAGGTCATGGAGGACCGGGGCGTCTGGGTCTGACCCCGGCCGCGCCCCGGTCCGCGTCCCTCGCGCGGCCACTCTCAGCGGGGAAGCGAGGGCACGGGTGGGCACCGACACCGTGCGGACGGCGGCCGACGACGCCGCGGGGCGGCGGCGCGAGCAGCGCGGCTGGTACTTCTACGACTGGGCCTGCTCCGTCTACTCGACGAGCGTGCTCACCGTGTTCCTCGGACCGTATCTGACGTCGGTCGCCAAGGAGGCGGCGGACGCCGGCGGGTACGTGCACCCGCTGGGCATCCCGGTCCGCGCGGGCTCGTTCTTCGCGTACTCGGTGTCCCTCTCGGTGATCGTGGCCGTGCTGGTGATGCCGCTGGTGGGCGCGGCGGCCGACCGCACGGGCCGCAAGAAGCCCCTGCTGGGGGCCGCCGCGTACGTGGGCGCCGCGGCCACGACGGGCATGTTCTTCCTCTCCGGCGACCGCTATCTGCTGGGCGGCGCACTGCTCGTCGTGGCGAACGCGGCCCAGTCCGTGGCGATGATGCTCTACAACTCCTATCTGCCCCAGATCGCCCCGCCCGAGGAACGCGACGCGGTCTCCTCGCGCGGCTGGGCCTTCGGGTACGCGGCGGGCGCACTGGTGCTGGTGATGAACCTGGGGCTGTACCTCGGCCATGATTCCCTGGGCGTATCCGAGTCGACGGCCGTCCGCATCTGCCTGGCCTCGGCCGGCCTGTGGTGGGGCGAATTCGCCCTCGTCCCGCTGCTCAGGCTGCGCGACCGGCCGACGGCCGTCCGCGAGGCGACCGCCCCCGGCCTGCGGCAGCTCGCGGCGACCGTCCGCGACATGCGCCGCCATCCCCTCACCCTCGCGTTCCTCCTCGCCTACCTCGTCTACAACGACGGCATCCAGACGGTGATCTCCCAGGCCTCGATCTACGGGTCCGAGGAACTCGGCCTCGGCCAGTCCACCCTCATCGGCGCCGTCCTGCTGGTGCAGGTACTGGCCGTCGCGGGCGCCCTGGCGATGGGCCGCCTGGCCCGCCGGTACGGCGCGAAGCGCACGATCCTCGGCTCGCTGGTGGCGTGGACGCTCACGCTGGGCGCCGGGTACTTCCTGCCGGCCGGCGTGCCGGTGGGCTTCTTCCTGCTGGCGGCGGCGATCGGTCTGGTGCTGGGCGGCAGCCAGGCGCTGTCCCGCTCCCTGTTCTCCCATCTCGTACCGCCCGGCAAGGAGGCCGAGTACTTCTCCGCGTACGAGGTGAGCGACCGCGGGATGAGCTGGCTGGGGCCGCTGCTGTTCGGGCTCACCTACCAGCTGACCGGAAGCTACCGGGACGCGATCATCTCGCTGGTGATCTTCTTCGTGCTCGGGTTCGCGCTGCTCGCGCGGGTTCCGGTGCGACGGGCGATCGGGGACGCGGGGAACCCGGTACCGGAAAGGATTTAGCACTCCGGGCGAAAGGGCGGTAGTGTACGCGTTTGGCCTGCCAGGCGTACCGTTACTGCGCGTCAAAGATGCCGAAACGCTGGGTGACATCTCCTTTCAGATGTGACAAACCGGGCGCCGGTGGGTACTGCACTGGTTGACAAGGCTGCGGCTACGACGGCGACGCATGACCCGGGACGGGACTCGGAACGGGAATCTTTACCGCCGACCGGACGTTGACCGGATGACGACGACAGCGACACCTGTCCTGTGGGCGACAAGCCCGGGAGGCACGATTCATGAGTGAGCGAGCTCTTCGCGGCACGCGCCTCGTGGTGACCAGCTACGAGACGGACCGCGGCATCGACCTGGCCCCGCGCCAGGCCGTGGAGTACGCATGCGAGAAGGGACATCGCTTCGAGATGCCCTTCTCGGTCGAGGCGGAGATCCCGCCGGAGTGGGAGTGCAAGGTCTGCGGGGCCCAGGCACTCCTCGTGGACGGCGACGGCCCTGAGGAGAAGAAGGCCAAGCCCGCGCGTACGCACTGGGACATGCTGATGGAGCGGCGGACCCGTGAGGAACTCGAAGAGGTTCTCGAGGAGCGGTTGGCCGTGCTGCGGTCGGGGGCGATGAACCTCGCGGTTCATCCCCGCGACAGCCGCAAGTCGGCGTAGTCCTGCGGGGCTGGGCGAGACCACCAGCGCACGTGACATGACCGCGGGCGCCGTACGTGAAAGACGTACGGCGCCCGCGGTCGTTGTGCGTCCGGGATCGTTGTGGGTCCGCGGGCGTTGTGCGTCCGGGCGTGTGCGGGAGGCCAGGCGACGCGTGCGGCGCCGGACGGGGCCGGAGCGGCCCGGCCGGCGCCGGCGGTCACCTGGCGGTCAGCGTGTCAGCGGCGGGCGCGGGCCCGCACCCGGGTCGCCCGCGTCGCTTCCGCGCTCGTCGTCCCGGATCACCTCGCCCTGCACCACCTTCCCGTCGGGGCGATGCATCCGGGCCTGCTGGAAGGCATCGCCCAGGGAGCCGGGGGCGGCCTCCCGGAGCCTGCGGTCCACCGCGCGTTCCGCCGAGCGCCCGACGGCCTTCTGGACCGGCGGGAGCAGCAGGAGCAGGCCGAGGGCGTCGGAGATCAGACCCGGGAGCATCAGCAGCAGACCGCCGAGCATCATCAGGCCGTTGCCACCGCCCCGGGACGGGGGCGTGCCGCGCTGGAGCGCCTCGTTGAGGTTCTGGAAGGCGCGGCGGCCGGCCCGCTTGATGACCACCGAGCCGAGGACGAGCCCGGCGACCAGCAGCAGGAAGACCGTGACTCCGCCGGCCGCGCCCGCGACCACGGTCAGCAGCCAGATCTCCAGCACCAGCCACGCGGCCACGCCCAGCGGCAGAGCCGTCCGCAGGCGGGAGCGCCGGGGCCGGGCCGTCGGGGAGGGGGTCGAAGCGCCAGTCGTCATGCACCCAGTGTGCCTGGGCGCGGCTCAGCACGGCGTAAGAGGACGATCAGTCGTTCCTGTGGGACTCGGGCGACGGCGACTCGGGCGACGACGGCGACTCGGGAGCGGGCGCGGCGGCGGCCGGACGGTCGGAAGCCGAGCCGCCGGAGGCCGAGCCGCCGGACACCGAAGCCTCGGACACCGGGACCTCGGACACCGGGACCTCGGACACCACACCCCCGGAAGTCGAGCCCTCGGAAACCGAACCCTCGGAAACCGAACCCTCGGACGACGAACCGTCGGAACCCGAGCCGGCGGGCGGCGCGCCCTCGGACGACGGAACCCCGGCCTGTGCCGGCTGCTCCCGCTGCTCCCGCTGCTCCTGCCGTTCCCCCTTGCCCGCGATCTTGCCGACCCGCTCCCCCACGCCCCATGCCGTGACCCGCCACAGGGCCTCGACGAGGATGTCGCGGCTCATCTTGGAGTCACCGAGTTCCCGCTCGACGAAGGTGATGGGCACCTCGACGACGTGGAAGCCGGCCTTGACCGCGCGGCGGGCGAGGTCGACCTGGAAGCAGTAGCCCTGGGAGGCGACCTCGTCGAGGCCGAGGCCCTCGAGGGTCTCGCGGCGGAAGGCGCGGTATCCGCCGGTGATGTCCCGCAGGGGCAGGTCCAGGGCCAGGCGTGAGTAGAGGCTGCCGCCGCGGGAGATGATCTCGCGGGACCTGGGCCAGTTCACGACACGGCCGCCCGGCACCCAGCGGGAGCCCAGGACGAGGTCGGCGCCCTTGAGGGCGGTCAGCAGACGGGGGAGTTCCTCGGGCTGGTGCGAGCCGTCGGCGTCCATCTCGATCAGGACGCCGTAGCCGTGCTCCAGGCCCCAGCGGAAACCCGCGAGGTAGGCGGCGCCCAGCCCTTCCTTGCCCTTGCGGTGCAGCACCCGGACCCGGTCGTCGGCGGCGGCCAGCTCGTCGGCGAGCTTGCCGGTCCCGTCGGGGCTGTTGTCGTCGGCCACGAGGACGTGGGCCTCGGGGACAGCCTCGCGCACCCGGCCCACGATGGTCTTGATGTTCTCGGCCTCGTTGTAGGTCGGGATGATCACCAAGGCCTTGCCGAGCGGACCGAACTGCCTCCCACGGTCCTGTGCCGCGCGGGTCGCGTCGCCGTCGTTCACTGCTGCCCCTTCGTGTCCGTACGCAGGGGACCACCATAGTGGCCGCCGCCTGCGCCGACGTGACGGGACGTTCGTATGGTGGTGTCGTTTTCAGAAAAGCGGGGTATGTACGCGCTTTTGGGCTTGTATGTACGAGGCTACTGCGGACGGGTGTGCCCCGGCGTGCTGCGGATGGGGGCCCGGCGCTCTTCGGGCCGACCTGGGACCCGCTGGCTGCGGGTCGACCGAAAGCCGTTGTCTACTGAGCGCCCGGGCCCCATCCGGGTCACACCTCCCCGACCGGCCGGAACGGTCCCTCGCCACGACGCGGGCGCTGAGCCTGGCTCCCAGTGGCGGTACGCCGGTGCGGCGGACCGTCCCTGACCCAGCGGCGCCCCGGCGAGTGCGCGGACGTTCCCCGGCGGGGCGTCCGGTGGTGGACTCGGCCGAACCTACCGGCCCCCCGCCGTCGCCTGTCAACAGCCGTTCGACCTGCGGGTCTTCGGCCAATGCGCTGGTCAGCGGCAAGATCGCCGGAGGGCGGGCGGACGGGTGATCCTCCGCCCGCCGTCCTGGGGGATCACTCCCCCGGCCGTACGAAGACCGTCCGCCCGCCGACCACCGTGCGCAGGCAGACGGGCAGGTCGGAGCCCGGAGTCAGGTCGGGCAGGCCGGGGGTTCCGGAGCGGGGGTCGGTGGACCAGCGGGCCACCCGGTCGTCCGGTGCCTGCACGACCAGTTCCTCCGTGCGCCACACCGCGTAGTCCGCCGGCGCGCCCGGCACCAGCACGCCCGCGTCGTCGCGTCCGACCGCCCGCCAGCCCCCGCGGGTGTGGGCGGTGAACGCGGCGCGCACGGAGACGCGGTGCTCGGGCGTGCGGTGGAAGGCGGCGGCGCGGACCGTGCCCCACGGGTCGAGGGGCGTGACCGGGCTGTCGGAGCCGAAGGCGAGGGGGACGCCGACGCGCAGCAGGGTGGCGAACGGGTTCAGCGTGCGGGCCCGGCCGGCGCCCAGGCGCCGGGCGTACATGCCGTCCTCACCGCCCCACAGGGCGTCGAAGGCCGGCTGGACGGAGGCCGTCAGACCGAGTTCGGCGAAGCCGGCGATCGTCTCCGGGGTGAGCATCTCGGCGTGCTCGACGCGGTGGCGGGCGGCACGGACGCGGGCCGGGCCGAGGGTGTCGGCGGCGGTGCGCACGCCCTCCACGACGGCGGAGACGGCGGCGTCGCCGATGGCGTGGAAGCCCGCCTGGAGGCCGGCCTCGGTGCAGGCCACGACGTGTGCGGCGATGTCGGGGGCGCTCAGGTAGGCGCGGCCGGTGTGGACCGCGTCGGCGTACGGAGTGTGCAGGCAGGCGGTGTGGGAGCCGAGGGCGCCGTCGACGAAGAGGTCGCCGGCCGCGCCGACGGCGCCGAGTTCGCGGGCCTTGTCCACGTCCCGCTCGGCCCAGTAGCCGACGACCCGCGGGCCCGGCTCCTCGGCGGCGAGCCGCAGCAGTCCGGTGAAGTCGTCCTCGGAGGAGATCTCGGGGCCCGCGCACTCGTGGACCGAGCCGATCCCGAGGGAGACGGCGTGGGCGAGGGCGGCGCGCTGGGCGTCGGTGCGCTGCCGGGCCGTCACGGCCGCGAACGCCGCGGCGCGTACGGCGTGGTGGGCGTCGGCGGTGAGCGGCCCGTCCGGCGGGAGGTCCGCCCGGCCGAGGTCCGGGGTCAGGTCCAGCAGGGCGGTGGTGACGACCGCGGAGTGGACGTCGATCCGGGAGAGGTAGAGGGGACGGCCGCCCGCGGCCTCGTCCAGTTCCGCGCGTGTCGGCGGGCGGCCGCCGGGCCAGCGGGAGGCGTCCCAACCGTGGCCCAGCAGCACCTTGTCCCGCGGGTGGGCCGCGGCGAAGTCGCGGACGCGGGCGAGGGCCGCCTCCAGGGAGGGGGCGGCCGACAGGTCCAGGCCGGTCAGGGCGAGGCCGGTGGCGGTGGTGTGGACGTGGGCGTCGGTGAACGCGGGGGTGACCAGGGCGCCGTCCAGGTCGACCACCTCGTCGACGCCGTCGGCGAAGGCATCCGCCGCACCCTCGGAGCCGACCCAGGCGACCTGGCCGCGCTCGACGACCATCGCGGTCGCGAACGGGTCGGCGGGGCTGTGGACCTCTCCTCGGCGGAGCAGGACGGTCTTCGGCTCGGGGGTGCGCTCACTCATGGACACAGTGTCGCGCCCCGCCCCGGCCGCCCGGCACGCGGACCCCTCAGATCCTCGGCGGCCGGGCCTCGTACGGGGTGGACAGGACGACCGTCGTCCGCGTCGAGACGCCGGCGAGCGCCCGGAGCCGGCCCAGCAGCTCCTCCAGTTCGTGCGGGGTGGCCACCCGCACCTTCAGGATGTAGTTCTCGTCGCCCGCCACGCTGTGGCAGGCCTCGATCTCCGGCACGCCGGAGAGACGGTCGGCGATGTCGTCGGGGGCGCTGGGGTCGAACGGCTTCACCGAGATGAACGCGGTCAGGGGCAGCCCGACGGCCTCGGAGTCGACGACGGCCGCGTATCCGCGGATGACGCCGCGTTGTTCCAGCCGACGCACCCGCTGGTGCACGGCCGAGGTGGACAGGCCCGTGGCCTTGCCCAGATCGGTGTAACTCATCCGCCCGTCCTTGACGAGCAGCTGCACGATTTGTCGGTCCAGCTCCTCCATGGCGCAAGAACTTACAGGGCATGCGATCTCCTCGTATACCTATGCAGCCCAGGTCATACGGGTTCGTGATGTGACCCGGAGTCACGTGCGGGCCGCCCCGGCGGACCGGTCCACACGGGCACCTGCGCACGGCATGTGACGAACGCCACAAGCCCTGCCCGGGCTTCGTGATGTTCTCGTGATTACCCCCGAGACGGTCTGGGAAGTGCTTGCTGTGGTCGAGGCCGCAGCGCCTTCACGGCCCAGCCCGAGGGGGAGAATCCCATGCAGAGTCTTAAGCGCCCTGGTCGTACCGTGCCCAAGCGGTTCCAGCCCGTCGTCGTCGAACTCGAGCCGGAGGGCGTCGAACCCGACGGCTTCGACGCCGAACTCGCCGACGACGGCGAGGAGTTCGACGCGTACGACACCTTCGAGATGTACCGGGTGATCTGCCCGGACTGCGCGCAGCCCATCGCGCTGCTGGCGGACGAGGAGATCCTGCCGGAGCACGCGCTGTGCGCCTCGCCGTGGAACCCGTTCGGGCTCACGGTCTGCGCCGGTACGGGCCGCACGGCGTCCGAGGCGCGCCCCGCGGACGAGTCCTTCGAGCCCCAGGAGCAGGACACCGCGCTGCTGCTGACGCTCCCTCAGGGCCTGGACTGGCGCATGCAGCCCTTCTCGCACGTCGGCGGCCCGGCCTCGCGCCCGATGCGCGTGCCCACGATGCGCCGCCACGCCGCCTGAGCGTTCGGCCCGGCCGGAGTCGGCCCGCCTTCGTCAACTGCCCTGCACCGTGGCCCTGGGCTGCCGTTGCCCAGGATGCCGTGGTGCAGGACCGGTGTGTCCGCACCGGGGCCTCTCCGGCGACCAAGACGAGACGCCGCGCGACGCGCCACACCGAAGTGCCGTGCCGCTGGGCGGCACACCGATGGGCGGCACACTGGGCGGCACGCTGATGGGCGGCGTACGACAGGACGCCCACCCGCCGCACAGCGACCGGCCGAGCGGGCCCGACAGCCCATGACCGGCCGAGCGAGCCTGGCAGCGCACGACCGGCCGAGCGGGCCCGACAGCCCATGACCGGCCGAGCGAGCCTGGCAGCGCACGACCGGCCGAGCGAGCCCGACAGCCCATGACCGGCCGAGCGGGCCTGACGGCGCATGACCGGTCGAGTGAAGTCGACGGCAGTGGACTTGACGGCGCGTCAATCCACGTCGGCAGCGGGACGCGCCAGGGGACGGCCGGTTACGGACCGACGACCCTCGCCCCACCCCACCACACCTCGCCCGGCCTCGCCGCGACGGGGCCCGGGGGCACCCTCCGAACTCACGCCCGACCGACCGGGCCGGTGACCCGGACTCGCGCCCGCGCGTTGCCCCGGTATGGTCCTCACCTACTCGACAGCGCCCGGGCGTCACCGCCAGCTCTACGTCCCGGCGTCCGCAGAATCGGTTCCGCCGGCTCCGCCGCCCCTGCCGGACCCGCCGATCTACCGCGCCGTGATGCGCGCCTGGGCCGACCGGGGCCGTACCCTGCCGGGCCGGCACGACCCGGAGTGGGCGCGCCTGGCGGCCCCGCCGGTGCGTCCGGGCCAGTTCAGCGGGTCTGCGGACCCACTAGGTGACGGGCGATGACCATGCGCTGGATCTGGTTCGTGCCCTCGACGATCTGCAGGACCTTGGCCTCACGCAGGTAGCGCTCGACGGGGAAGTCCGCGGTGTAGCCGTAGCCGCCGAGGACCTGGACGGCGTCGGTGGTGACCTGCATCGCGGCGTCGGTGCAGTACAGCTTGGCCATGGCCGCCTGCGGCGCGAACGGCCGGCCGGCGTCCCGCAGCCGCGCCGCCGCCAGGTAGAGGGCCCGGCCCGCCTCGATCCGGGTCGCCATGTCGGCGAGCAGGAAGCGCAGCCCCTGGAAGTCGGCGATCGGCCGCCCGAACTGCCGCCGCTGCCCGGCGTACGCGACCGCCTCGTCGAGGGCCGCCCGGGCGAGCCCGACCGCGCAGGCCGCGATGCCGAGCCGCCCGCGGTCCAGCGCGGCCAGGGCGATCGCGAAGCCCTGCCCCTCGTCACCGACGCGGCGCGCGTCGGGGATCCGTACGCCGTCGAAGTGGAGCTGGGCGGTGGGCGAGCCCCGCAGCCCCATCTTCCGCTCCGGCGGCGCGGCGGTCAGGCCCTCGGCGTCACCGGGGACCAGGAACGCGGTGATGCCCCGCGGACCCTCGCCGCCGGTACGCGCCAGGACGGTGTAGAAGTCCGCGACGCCGCCGTGCGTGACCCACGCCTTGGTGCCGCTGATCCGCCACTCGTCGCCGTCGCGCACCGCCCTGGTCCGCAGCGCGGCCGCGTCCGAACCGGAGGACGGCTCGGACAGGCAGTAGGCGCCGAGCCGCCCGCCGCCGAGCATCCCGGGCAGGTGCGCGGCCCGCTGCTCCTCGGTGCCGTGGTCGGCGACCGGGCAGGTGGCCAGGGTGTGGACGCTGACGCCGAGCCCGACGGTGAGCCGGGCCGCGGCCAGTTCCTCCACGACCTGGAGGTAGACCTCGTAGGGCTGGCCCCCGCCGCCGTACGCGGGGTCGTACGGCAGGCCCAGGAGACCAGCCTCCGACAGGAGGGTGAACAGCGCGCGCGGGAAGCGCCCGGCGGCCTCCTCCGCGGCGGCCGTCGGGGCGATCTCGCGGCCGGCGATGTCCCGGACGAGGGCGAGCAGGTCCCGGGCCTCGTCCGTGGGCAGGAGGCGGTCCACCGGCGGCGGGGAGCGGTCGGTCATGGCGGCACTCTCCTCCCTGGGCCCACCGGAGGCCTCCTGCCCGGGCCGGCGGAGACCGGGCGCTGCGAGTATGCCCGCCGCGCCCGCCGCCCGCACGGCCGGAGCCGACGAGCTTGGTCCGCACCATTGACCGAACTGGTCTAGTCCTCCTACGCTCTCGGGCACCGCATTTTCGCGTTCATGCCAATCGGCGCACGCTCCCTCCCCCCACGAGGTGACACCCGATGCAGCATCCTCCGCACCGCCGGCGCTCCCGGATCCGGGCGCTCGTCGCCGCCGCCTGTACGGCCGTCCTGGGCGCCGGCCTGCTCGCCGGAGCCGGCACCACGACCGCCACCGCCTCCTCGGCCCCGACCCCCACCGCCTCCACGACCACGAACGCCACCGCCTCCACGACCGCGGCCCCGTCCGCGCAGGCGGCCGCCGGCTCGAAAGTCGTCGGCTACTTCACGGAATGGGGCGTCTACGACCGCAAGTACCTCGTCAGGAACATCGAGACGTCGGGCTCGGCGGCGAAACTGACCCACATCAACTACGCCTTCGGGAACGTCACCGGCGGCAGGTGCGCGATGGGAGACGCCTACGCCGCCACCGACCGCACCCACACCGCCGCCGAGTCCGTCGACGGCGTCGCCGACACCTGGGACCAGTCCCTGCGCGGCAACTTCAACCAACTGCGTGAGCTGAAGAAGAAGCACCCGGGCCTGAAGGTCCTGTGGTCCTTCGGCGGCTGGACGTGGTCGGGCGGCTTCGGCGAAGCGACCGGCGACCCGGCCGCGTTCGCCCGGTCCTGCTACGACCTGGTCGAGAACTCCCGCTGGGCCGACGTCTTCGACGGCATCGACATCGACTGGGAGTATCCGAACGCCTGCGGCGCCACCTGCGACACCAGCGGCCGGACGGCCTTCACGGGCCTCATGCGGGCACTGCGCGCGAAGTTCGGCTCCGGCAACCTCGTCACGGCGGCGATCACCGCCGACGCCTCGGCGGGCGGCAGGATCGACGCGGCGGACTACGCGGGCGCCGCCCAGTACGTCGACTGGTACAACCCGATGACGTACGACTACTTCGGCGCCTGGGACGCCACCGGGCCGACGGCCCCGCACTCGCCGCTGAACTCCTACACCGGCATCCCGAAGGCCGGCACCCACACCTCGGCGACCATCGCCAAGCTCCGGGGACTCGGCATCCCCGCCGCGAAGCTGCTGCTCGGCATCGGCTTCTACGGGCGAGGCTGGGCCGGCGTCACCCAGGCGGCACCCGGCGGCACCGCGACCGGTCCGGCGGCGGGGACGTACGAGCAGGGCATCGACGACTACAAGGTGCTCAGGACCAAGTGCCCCGTGACCGGGACGGTGGGCGGCACCGCCTACGCGAAGTGCGGCAGTGAATGGTGGAGTTACGACACCCCGGCGACCATCGCGACGAAGACGGCGTACAAGAACCAGCAGGGCCTGGGCGGGACCTTCTTCTGGGAGCTGAGCGGGGACACGGCGGGGGGTGAGCTGATCAAGGCCATCGGCTAGCCGGACCCGCGAGGGCCCCCGGGGCGGAGGACCACGAGCCTCCGCCCCGGGGGCGGGTCAGGCGTTCCGGCGCGCCGGTTCGGGCGCGGGGAAGGCGGGGTCCAGTTCCTCGACGGCACGCAGGACGCCGCCCAGGGTCCTCACCAGGAGGTCGCACATGACCTCGCGGGAGAGGTCGGGGCGGTCGATCCAGTCGAGGGTGGCGCCCTCCACGCTGCACACCCAGGACAGCAGGCCCGTCCGGGGCAGCGGCGGGATGTCGCTGCGGCCGTACGCGCCCTCGGCGATGGTCGCCACGATGGCCTCGCGCACCCCGTCCCGGATGGCGTGCACCTCGGTGTCGAAGCCGACACCGCCGCTGACGATCGTGCGGTAGGCGGCCTGGTGGTGCTCCGCGAAGCGCAGGTAGCCGTCGACCGTGCGGTGCACCCGGTCCACCTGGGGCAGCTCCAGGCCGCTCGCGGCGAAGGAGACCAGGTCGGCGACGGAGTCCTGGATGATCGCCATGTAGTAGCCGCGCTTGGACCGGAAGTAGTAGTAGATCAGCCCCTTGGCGACGTGCGCCTGCCGGGCGATGTCGTCCATCGAGAGCGCGTCGTAGGACGTGTCGGCGAACAACTTCCGCCCGATGGAGATGAGTTCGGCGCGACGTGCCAGTGAGCGCTCGGTGCCGCGCGCCTGGGGACGGGCACCGGCGCGCTGGTGACTGATGTTCAAGGTCGACCCTGGTCTCAACGGTCGGCGGGACGACGTCAGTATGTCAGGTCGAACGGTGTGTCAGATCACAGCGCCGGAGGTCGCGGACACCGGCGTCAGAGCAGTCCGAGCTGGGTCACGAACATGGCCACGACGGCGACGAGGACCCACCCCATGACGTGTTCGAGGATCTTCGGCCCGTCGTCCCGGGGACCGCCGGTGCGGGTACGGGAAGCGGTGGCTGCGTGTGCGGTCATGGTGTCTCGCTGAGGTCGGGTGTACAGGGTCCGGACTGTCCACCTTGCCACCGGTCAGGGCTTTTGTGGTCGAGAGCTTGCTCACACGGCGGGGACGCGCCCCGCCGTGTGCCCGGCTCAGTGCACCCCGACCGCCGCGAGCGCCGTGCGCTGGCGCGCGGTCGGACGCGCCGGGAAGTAGAGGTAGCAGACGCCCCCGGTGCCGGAGACGACCGCGCCGCTCGCGTTGTACCGCTTGGTGCGCAGCCAGATGTTCTCGAACTCGCGCCGCCGGTACACGCGCCGCACCGCCGCGTTGCTCGGCGAGGCCGGGTCGTTGGCGATCACGTCGCCCTCCGCGGTGAACCCGATGACGGTCATCAGGTGGCCGGCCGTGCCGTACCCGGCGCCCGTCAGCTCCTCCTTCAGGAAGGACTGGGAGGTCATGGCCGGGATGCCGGCCGCGATCAGCGTCTCCAGATCGGTGAGGGAGGTGAGCCGGGTCACCACTGCCTGAAGGTCCTCGAAGGTGGCCGCGTAGGCCGCGTTGAACGGCCAGTTGCCGCAGCCCGCGTACTGGTGGTCGTACGTGTACCGGGCGGCGTGGCACACCTGCGGGTCGGCGTACGCGGGATCGACCCAGGCGAGCTGCTCCGGGGTGAGGCGGCCGCCCCAGTACTCGATGATCATCTGCGACGAGGTGGGGCTGCACCAGGCCTCGCCGCCGTTGTCGTACTCGGGGTACTGCCCCGTGTGGATCTCCTGGGAGTACCGCGGCACGCTCAGCTCCCCGGCCGCGCCGGGCACGGAGGCCGGGACGGTGAAGCGGTCGGGGACGTCGGAGCCCATCGCGCCCAGCCGCCACACGGTCGGGGTGAGCTTCGTACCGGGCCTGCGGTAGAGGGTCAGCCGGAGGCGGTACGAGGTGAGGCGCAGGCCGGTGGAGGCGTCGTCGACGGCCAGCGTGTCCGTCCAGACGGTGCTCCTGCCGTCGCTCTGGCCGTCGACGGAGGTCCGCCGGACGTCCCGGTCTCCGGACGCCCACCGCCCCATGACGTACCAGGGGGTGTCCGTGCCGTCGGAGTAGGTGGCCCGCAGTTCGGCCTGGAGCCAGGTGCCGCCCGGGGTGCTCGCGTTCCAGGAGGCGATCGCCTCGGTCGCGGGGACGGTGAGCCGGTGGACCGGGGAGGTCCAAGTGGCGTACTCCCAGGCGGCGGTGGTGCCGGTGTGCGGGTCGGTGTAGTCGGTGGTGCCGGCGGGGGTGCCGATGACGACGCCGGGCCGGTTCCCGGCGACCGCTTGGGCGCCCCGGGCGGTGCCGGCGCTCCAGTCTGCGAGGGTCGTCCAGGAACGGTGGTCGACGGGCCGGCCGGCGGCAGCTCCGGCGGCCGCGGTGCCGGCCGCGTCGGGGGCCGCGGTGCCGGCCGCGTCGGCGGCCGCCGGTGCCGAACCCCCCGTGACGGCCGCGGCGACCGCGGCGGCGAGGACGATCCTGCGGGTGGGCCGGTCGGCCGCCGCGGGACACGGATCGATTCCGCCGGAGCGCTGGTCCGCTTCGCTGGACGGCTGTTCGGCTCTGCTCATGGGCGAACGACTCCCAGGGTCTGGCGGGTCGGGGCGGGGCGGGTCCGGGTGCACGGTGTGCGCCCACTATGGCCGCAGGCGGCCGGGCCTGCCAGTACCGACGCCCGTGCCACGCCCGGCGACATCGGTCCGGACCACTGACGGCCCACGGGCGTCCCGTGGGGCCCCTCGCCCGATACCCCTGACGGCCCCCGGGCGTCGCGACGGCATCCCCGCCCGATACCCCTGACCGCCCCGGGCGTCGCGACGGCATCCCCTCGCCCGACCCCCCTCCTGACCGCACCCCGGCGTAGGGCCGCCGGTGCGCCGTCGGCCGGGCGGTGGCGGTCCCCGTCCCGCACTAGACTGGCCCGCCGCAGACCCCCACCCCACGCACCGCCCCGGGCGGCACCGCCCGAGCCCCCCCCCAGGGCACGCCCGAAATCACCAGGACCCGCCATCCACCAGCTCGCCTCCCGGCTCCGCCGGCTGCCCCCGTCCTGCGGCCCGGTCCGTCTGATCGGCGTCGACGGGCATGCCGGCTCGGGGAAGTCCACGTTCGCCGGGCGCCTGGCGAAGGCGCTGGGCGACGCGCCCGTTCTCCATCTGGACGACATCGCGAGCCACGACGAGCCCTTCGCGTGGACCGGACGCCTGCTGACCCAGGTGATCACCCCCCTCCGCTCCGGCGGAACGGCCCGCTACACCCCCTACGACTGGCGCGCCCGCCGCTTCGGCCCGCCCCGCCCGCTCCCGCCCGCCCCGGTGATCCTGGTCGAGGGCGTCGGCGCGGGCCGCCGCGCCCTGCGGCCCCACCTGGCGCACCTGCTGTGGATGGAGGTGCCCCGCGAGGAGGCCTGGGCGCGGGGACGCTCACGGGACGGGGAGGAACAAAGGGACTTCTGGGACGGATGGGTCCGGGCCGAGGAGCGTCATTTCGCCGAAGACCCGTCGAGACCGTACGCGGACACTGTGGTGCGCCAGGTGAATGAGGGGTACGAGGTGCTGCCGGGGCCCGCGGGAACACATTGACCGCACCGTCCGGTCACGCACCGTGAGGGAATGCCCGCGATGTGGTGAACCTGTGAAGGGCCGTACGCGCGAACTTCGCCAAGTGCCCCGACCGTGCTTGACCGGTGGCCCGTACAGGACTTACGTTCTCAATGTGCGGCATTCCAAGCCGCCCCAGGACGCGAAGCCCCCGGTTGTTCCCCCGTGATCGGGGGCTTCGTTCTGCCCCCATCCCGCGTTCCCCGCCCCGGACGACCGCCGCGTGACGCCGTTCGCTCACCCAGGGTCACCGTGCGCAGGTGCGCCCCTTCTGCCCCCACCACGCCAAACGGCCTGTGCGGCACCCTTCGGCGGGCGACACCCCCGCAGGTACGATGCCCTCGGTGCGACCTACGGACAGCTGCCGCGCGCACCTTGCAACTCCGGTGAGCGGCACAGCGGTTCGGCCAAGGCGGCCGGCGGGCGACGGCCCGGCGGCATACCGACGGGGGCACGGTTTGTGGGGGACGTGATGGACTTCGGCACGCGGGGCCCCGAGGCCCCGGCCGACCTCGCCTGGCTGCGAGGCGTGGACGCCTACACGATGGGCGCCTATCCGCAGGCGGAGGAGGAGTTCCGCACCGCGGTGCGGATCGATCCGGGCATGGCCGACGGCTGGCTCGGGCTGCACGCGCTGCGCGTCGACACGACGACCGCGCTGCTCAGGATGTTCCGGCACCGCGACCGCTTCGGCGAACAGCGCACCCGGCACCGCCGCACCCTCAACTCCTGGTACTGGCTGGGCTGGTGGGTGCAACCGGTACTCGAAAGCCCCCGCGACCTGCTGCTCGCGCACGCCTCGCACTGGCTGGACGGCCGGCACGTGCCCGAACTGGACCGGGCGCTCGCCGGGCTCCCGCCCGTCGACACCGACCAGCAGGTCCGCTTCCTGCACGCCTGCCGCGCCTATCTGGTCAAGGACTGGGAGCAGTTGGTCCGGCACACCGACCCGCTGGTCGACGACCCGCTGCTCGGCATCGAGGCCGGCCTGTTCGGCGGCATGGCGCGGGTCCGGCTGGAGATGTACGGGCAGGCCGAACCACTGCTGTCGACGGCGCTGATGCGCTGCCGCAGCGAGCAGCCGCAGCGCAAGGAACTGCGCTACTGGCTGGCCCGCGCCCACGAGGGCACCGGCCGCTCGGCCGCCGCCCTCCCCCTGTACCGCGCCGTCCACCGCGTCGACCCCGCCTTCATGGACACCGCGGCCCGGCTCGCCGCGATCGCCGAGGGCGACGGCTACGACGATCCGGGCGACCTCGCCGCGATCACCCTCACCGGTGCCGGCCAGGACACCGGTGACGGGCCCGACGTCCTCGACCCGCTCTTCGGCACCGAAGGACGGGACCTGAAGCTCACCGAACCCGGCGACCTGCCGTCCGTCGGCCCCCTCCCCTCGGTGACCGGCCCGGCGGTGCGCGAGCGGACGCTGGTGCCCTCGGTGCTGCCCGCCGGGCCCACCGACCCCGTCCTTCTGGAGGAGGCGCTCGCCGAGCTGGAGCGCATGGTCGGGCTGGAACCGGTCAAGCGCCAGGTCAAGGCGTTGTCGGCGCAGTTGAACATGGCCCGGCTGAGAGCCGGGCAGGGCCTCCCGGTCCAGCCGCCCAAGCGCCATTTCGTCTTCTCCGGCCCCTCCGGCACCGGCAAGACCACGGTGGCCCGCATCCTGGGCCGCGTCTTCTACGCCCTCGGCCTGCTCGGCGGCGACCATCTCGTGGAGGCCCAGCGGGCCGATCTGGTCGGCGAGTACCTCGGCCAGACGGCGGTGAAGGCCAACGAGCTGATCGACTCCGCGCTGGGCGGTGTCCTCTTCGTCGACGAGGCGTACTCCCTGTCCAACTCCGGCTACGGCAAGGGCGACGCGTACGGCGACGAGGCACTCCAGGTGCTGCTGAAGCGGGCCGAGGACAACCGGGACCACCTGGTGGTGATCCTGGCCGGCTATCCGGAGGGCATGGACCGTCTGCTCGCCGCGAACCCCGGGCTGTCGTCCCGTTTCACGACCCGTGTCGACTTCCCGTCGTACCGGCCCCTCGAACTCACCTCGATCGGCGAGGTCCTCGCCGCGGAGAACGGTGACGTGTGGGACGAGGAGGCCCTGGACGAGCTGCGGTCGATCGCCGGGCACGTGGTGGAGCAGGGGTGGATCGACGAGCTGGGCAACGGCCGGTTCCTGCGGACCCTGTACGAGAAGAGCTGCGCCTACCGGGACCTCCGGCTGTCGGTGTATCCCGGGGCCCTGACACGGGACGATCTGTCGACGCTGCGGTTGCCGGACCTGATGCAGGCGTACGGGGAGGTGCTGTCGGGCCGGGGACCGCAGGATCCGTCGGCCCCGTAGACCGCCCGGCCCGTCGGGCGGGCGCGCCGCGGGAAGCGGCCCGCCCGCCTACGACGGCTACGAGGCCATCACCACCTCGGGCACGTCCCGGTGGGCAGGATCGCGCACCTCGCCGACGAGCAGCTCCAGCACGTCCTCCAGGGCGACCAGGCCGAGCACCTTGCCCGAGGCGTCGGCGACCTGCGCCAGATGGGTCGCCGCCCGGCGCATGACCGTCAGCGCGTCGTCGAGCGGCAGGTCCGCCCGGAGCGTCGTCATGGAGCGCCACACCTGCTGCGGCACCGCCCGGTCGGAGTGCTCCAGGTCCAGGACGTCCTTCACGTGGAGGTAGCCCATGAAGGCGCCGTTCTCCGCGGCGACCGGGAAGCGGGAGTAGCCGGTGCGGGCGGTGAGGTCGACGATCTCGCCGGGGGTGACCGACGGACTGACCGTCACCAGCGACTCGCGCCGCAGCAGCACGTCCGTGACCGGCCGGGAGCCCAGCTCCAGCGCGTCCTCCAGCCGCTCCTGCTCCTCGGGGTCGAGCAGACCGGCCTGACCGGAGTCCTCCACCAGCCGGTTGAGCTGTTCGCTGGTGAAGACGGCCTCCACCTCGTCCTTGGGCTCGACGCCGAAGAGGCGCAGGATGCCCCCGGCGCAGGCGCCGAGGGCGACGGTGATCGGACGGCACAGCCGGGCGAAGGCGACCAGCCCCGGGCCGAGCCACAGCGCGGCCTTCTCCGGGGCCGCCATGGCGAGGTTCTTCGGGACCATCTCTCCGATGACGAGGTGGAAGAAGACCACGGCTGCGAGGGCGATGACATAGCCCAGCGGGTGGATCATCCCGTGCGGGAGGTGGACCCACTCGAAGACGGGCTCCAGCAGGTGCGCGACCGTGGGTTCGGCGACCGCGCCCAGCGTGAGCGAGCAGACGGTGATGCCGAACTGGGCGGCGGCCATCATCTGGGGCAGGCGCTCCAGTCCGTGCAGGACCTGGCGGGCGCGGGCCGTGCCGACCGGCTCGATCTGGCTGCGGCGGACCGACACCAGGGCGAACTCGGCGCCGACGAAGAAGCCGTTCGCGAGCACGAGGAGAGCGGCGAGGGCGAGTTGGAGGACGCTCATCGGGCGGCCTCCGCGACGGCCCCGGTGCGGACGAGCCGGACCCGCTCGGCCCGGTAGTGGCCGACGCGGCGCACCGACAGCCGCCAGCCGGGCAGCTCGGCCCGGTCGCCGACGGCCGGGATGCGGCCCAGCAGGTCGGCGACGAGTCCGGCGACCGTCTCGTAGGGCCCCTCGGGCACGTCGAGGCCTATCCGCAGCAGGGTGTCGACACGGCAGCTGCCGTCGACGTCCCAGGCGGGCCGGCCGTCCTCGGGCGGCACGGCGGCCAGTTCCGGGGTGTCCAGGCCGTCGTGCTCGTCGCGGACCTCGCCGACGATCTCCTCGACGATGTCCTCCAGGGTCACCACGCCGGCCGTGCCGCCGTACTCGTCGACGACGACGGCGATGGGCTGCTCGCTGCGCAGCCGGGCCAGCAGGGGCCGGACGGGCAGCGTCTCGGGGACGAGCAGCGCCGGGCGGGCGATCCGGCCGACGGGGGTGCGCAGCCGTTCGTGGACAGGGACGGCGAGGGCGTCCTTGAGGTGGACCATGCCGACGATCTCGTCGATCTTCTCGTGGTAGACGGGGAAGCGGGACAGGCCGGTGGCGCGGGTCAGGTTGACCACGTCCTCGGCGGTGGCCGACGCCTGGAGGGCGCTGACCTTCACGCGCGGGGTCATGACGTGCTGCGCGGTGAGCTCGGCCAGGGACAGGGTGCGGACGAAGAGGTCGGCCGTGTCCTGTTCGAGGGCGCCGGCCTGTGCGGAGTGCCGGGCCAGGGAGACCAGTTCGCCCGGGGTGCGGGCGGAGGCCAGTTCCTCGGCGGGCTCGACGCCCAGGGCCCGCACGAGCCGGTTGGCGACGGCGTTGAGGCCGGCGATGACCGGCCGGAAGAGGCGGGCGAAGGCGTACTGCGGGCCGGCGACGAAACGCGCGACCTGGAGGGGTTTGGACACCGCCCAGTTCTTGGGCACGAGTTCGCCGATCACCATCTGCACGGCGGAGGCCAGCAGCATGCCGATGGCGACGGCGACACCGGAGACCGCGCCCTCGGGGATGCCGGTCGCCGTGATCGGGCCGTGCAGCAGCTCGGCCAGCGCGGGTTCGGCGAGCATGCCGACGACGAGGGAGGTGATGGTGATGCCGAGCTGGGTGCCGGAGAGCTGGAAGGACAGCTCCTTGAGCGACTCGACGACCGTACGGGCTCGTCGGTCGCCGTCGGCGGCGGCCTTCTCGGCCTCCGGTCGCTCGACGGTGACGAGGCCGAATTCGGCGGCGACGAAGAAGCCGTTGGCCAGAATCAGCAGGAACGCGGCTGCCAGGAGCAGCAGGGGGATGGTCATGAAACCGCCGCCTCCGCTGTGGAGGGGGCGGCGCAGGTACTACAGGACGAACCGTCCATCGCCTGAGAGGGTCACTCCTCGGGTAGCAGGAACCCCTGTGCGCCGGGCCCGGCACGACAGGGGCGGAGACGTCGCGGGAACGTCTCCGCCACCAGGTTAATCAAGACACGGGCATGTGCGGCAGGGTGGACGACCCCGAGTCAGCCCTGATCTTGCTCGGGGTCGCGGAGGGAGCGGGCCTCCACGAGGGTCCGCAGGGCGCGTGCGTCGGCGATGGCGCGCTCCCTGGCGATGCCCGGCTGGATGCCGAGCGCGGGCAGGCTGGTGCCGTCGCTGAGGTCGAGGAAGACCCAGGCGTCGCCCGGACGGAGGTTCACCCGGAGGATCTCCGCCCAGTCCAGGTGCCTGCGGCTGGCGATGTTCACGACGGTGACACCGGAGTCGTCGGCGACGACCTTGACGCGGGCCAGCTGGGCCAGCACCCAGAAGCTGAGGCCGCCGGTGACGATGAAGCTGAGCCGCTCCCCCGGGCCGAGCTGCTCCAGGAGCAGCGAGACGCCCGAGATCACGACGAAGATCACGGCACCGGCGGTGAGCAGCACCGCGCGCGTGCGGCCCGGCCGGAAGGTGACGGGGAGGGTGGGCAGGTCGGACATCGTCGGCGGGTACCTCAGAGGCGGCAGGCGTGGATCGCCGTGGTCAGGATGGCGCGGGCGCCGATGTCGTACAGGTCGTCCATGATCCGCTGCGCCTCCTTGGCGGGGACCATGGCGCGGACGGCGACCCAGCCCTCGTTGTGCAGCGGGGAGACGGTCGGCGACTCCAGGCCCGGCGTCAGGGCGACGGCCTTCTCGAGCTGCTCGACGCGGCAGTCGTAGTCCATCATCACGTACGTCCGGGCGACGAGGACGCCCTGGAGGCGGCGCAGGAACTGCTGGACCTTGGGCTCGTCGGTGTCGGCGCCGGTGCGGCGGATGACGACGGCCTCGGACTTCATGATCGGCTCGCCGATGACCTCCAGGCCCGCGTTGCGCAGGGAGGTGCCGGTCTCGACGACGTCCGCGATGACCTCGGCGACGCCGAGTTCGATGGCGGTCTCGACGGCGCCGTCCAGGTGGACGACGGAGGCGTCGATGCCGTTGTCGGCGAGGTGCTTGGCGACGATGCCCTCGTAGGAGGTGGCGACGGTCATGCCGCCGAGGTCCTCGACGCCCTTCGCGGTGCCGGGCTTGGTGGCGTAGCGGAAGGTGGAGCGGGCGAAGCCGAGCGGGAGGATCTCCTCGGCGTTGGCGCCGGAGTCGATCAGCAGGTCGCGGCCGGTGATGCCGATGTCGAGGCGGCCGGAGGAGACGTAGATGGCGATGTCGCGGGGGCGGAGGTAGAAGAACTCGACCTCGTTCTCCGGGTCGACGATCCGCAGCTCCTTGGACTCCCGGCGCTGCTGGTAGCCGGCCTCATGCAGCATCTCCGCCGCAGGGCCTGACAGGGAACCCTTGTTGGGGACGGCGATGCGCAGCATGAGGCGAGCTTCCTTCGTTCGGGCGGGAATGCGTGAGGGACGGGGGGACGGGGTGCGGCTCAGAGGTGGGCGTAGACGTCGTCCAGGGAGATCCCGCGGGCGACCATCATCACCTGGACGTGGTACAGCAGCTGCGAGATCTCCTCGGCTGCCGCGTCCTTGCCCTCGTACTCGGCGGCCATCCAGACCTCGGCGGCCTCTTCGACGACCTTCTTGCCGATGGCATGGACGCCCTTCTCGACCAGTTCGGCGGTGCGGGAAGTGGCGGGGTCGCCGGTGGCGGCCTTCTGCTGGAGCTCGGCGAAGAGCTCCTCGAACGTCTTCTTGGACATGGTGCCGCCCACTTTACGTGGTGTGCCGGCCGGGCTGACGCCACGGTTCGGATACTGAGCGGAGGGTGGCCGCGGTCGCCACCGCCGCCGTCACCGCCTCGTGCCCCTTGTCCTCGCTGGAGCCGTCGAGGCCGGCCCGGTCGAGGGCCTGTTCCTCGGTGTCGCAGGTGAGCAGTCCGAAACCGACGGGGACGCCGGTGTCGACGCTGACCTGGGTGAGGCCCTGGGTGACGCCCTGGCACACGTAGTCGAAGTGGGGGGTGCCGCCGCGGATGACGACGCCGAGGGCGACGATCGCGTCGTAGCCGCGGCCCGCGAGGACCTTGGCGACGACCGGGAGCTCCCAGCTGCCGGGGACCCGCAGCAGGGTCGGTTCGTCGATGCCCAGGTCGTGCAGGGCGCGCAGGGCGCCGTCGACCAGACCGTCCATCACCTTCTCGTGCCACTGGGCCGCGATGACGGCGACCCGCAGGTCGCCCACGTTCTCCACGGACAGTTCCGGTGCGCCCTTGCCGCTCACGTCTCTCCTCGGTGCCGTAGTGCTGTCGAGCTGTGTAGCTGTCGTGCCGTGCTTACTGGTTGCCGCAGGGGGACACGGGGGCCGTGTCCAGCCAGGGCAGGTCGTGGCCCATCCGGTCCCGCTTGGTGCGCAGGTAGCGGATGTTGTGTTCGCCCGCCTGGACGGGCATCGGTTCGCGGGCGCCGACCTCGAGGCCGTGGCGCAGCAGCGCGTCCGTCTTGTCGGGGTTGTTGGTCATCAGGCGGACGCTGCGTACGCCCAGGTCGGCGAGGATCCGCGCGCCGGCCGCGTAGTCGCGGGCGTCGGCGGGCAGGCCGAGTTCGAGGTTGGCGTCGAGGGTGTCGCGGCCCTGTTCCTGGAGTTCGTAGGCCCGCAGCTTGGACAGCAGGCCGATGCCGCGGCCCTCGTGGCCGCGCAGGTAGACGACCACGCCCCGGCCCTCGGCCTGGATGCGCTGGAGGGCGGCGTCGAGCTGGGGGCCGCAGTCGCAGCGCTGGGAGGAGAAGACGTCGCCGGTGAGGCATTCGGAGTGGACGCGGACCAGGACGTCGCGGCCGTCGCCGATGTCGCCGTGGACGAGGGCGACGTGTTCGACGCCGTCGACGGTGGAGCGGTAGCCGTACGCGGTGAAGGTGCCGTGGGCGGTGGGCAGGCGGGTCGCGGCCTCGCGGCGGACGGTGGGCTCGGCGCTGCGGCGGTAGGCGATCAGATCCTCGATGGAGATGATCGTCAGGCCGTGCTTGCGGGCGAAGGGGATCAGCTCGGGCAGGCGCAGCATGCGGCCGTCCTCGCCGGCGATCTCGACGATCGCGCCGGCCGGACGCAGGCCGGCGAGCCGGGCGAGGTCGACGGCGGCCTCGGTGTGTCCGTTGCGGACGAGGACCCCGCCGGGCTTGGCGCGCAGCGGGAAGATGTGGCCGGGGCGGACGAGGTCGGTGGGCTCGGCGGTGCCGCTCGCCAGCAGTTGGAGGGTGGTGGCGCGGTCGGAGGCGGAGATGCCGGTGGTGACGCCGTGTGCGGCGGTGGCGTCGACGGAGACCGTGAAGGCGGTCTTCATCGACTCGGTGTTGTCGGCGACCATCTGCGGGAGCCGGAGCCGGTCGAGTTCGTCGCCCTCCATGGGGGCGCAGATCAGGCCGCGGCACTCGCTCATCATGAAGGCGACGATCTCGGGGGTGGCCTTCTGGGCGGCGATGACGAGGTCGCCCTCGTTCTCGCGGTTCTCGTCGTCGACGACCACGACCGGGCGGCCGGCCGCGATGTCGGCGACGGCCTGTTCGATCGGGTCGAGGGCGAAGTCCCCGATGTCGTCGGCGGGGTACAGGACGGGTGCGGTGCTCATGCCGGCGCTCCTTCCAGAGTGGGCTGCGCCGGGCCCTTGCGGGAGCGCAGCCACCAGTCGCGCATGCCCCACAGGACGAGCGCGCCGTAGATGACGTAGACGAAGCCGGAGAAGGCGTAGCCGTTGGCGAAGTTGAGGGGGACGCCGACGAGGTCGACGAGGAGCCAGGCGAACCAGAACTCGACCATGCCGCGGGCCTGGGCGTACATGGCGACGATGGTGCCGACGAAGATGTAGGCGTCCGGCCAGGGGTCCCAGGACAGGGTGGGGTAGGCCTGGAAGAGGAGGGCGACGGCGACCGTGCCGACGGCGGCGGCGACGGCCATGGCGGCGCGCTCGGGCCAGGTGGCGAACCGGGGGGTGATCTGGCCGTCCGCGGCCCGCCCCTTGCTCCGGTTCCACTGCCACCAGCCGTACAGGGCGACGGCCATGACGACGACCTGCTTGCCGGCGCTGCCGGTGAGGTGGCCGAAGAAGGCGCCGAACAGGACGAGTCCGGAGAGGAACTGCACGGGCCAGCTCCAGATGGAGCGGCGCCAGCCGAGGGCGAGGGCGGCCAGGCCGAGGATGTTGCCGATCATGTCCGACCAGAGGATGTGCTGGTCGAAGAGGACGAACGCCTCGGAGTTCAGCTGGTTCACCGGGTGCCCCCCTGGCCGGCCGCGAGCAGGCGCTCGACGTACTTGGCGACGACGTCGACCTCGAGGTTGACCGGGTCGCCGGGCTGCTTGAGGCCGAGGGTGGTCAGCGCGAGGGTGGTGGGGATGAGGCTGACGGTGAAGTGGTCGGCGCCGGCGTCGACGACGGTGAGGCTGATGCCGTCGACGGTGATGGAGCCCTTCTCGACGACGTACCGGGCGAGGTCGGCCGGGAGCGAGATCCTGACGATCTCCCAGTGTTCGGACGGCGTGCGCTCCAGCACCTGGCCGGTGCCGTCGACGTGGCCCTGCACGATGTGGCCGCCGAGGCGGGCGCCGACGGCGGTGGGCCGTTCGAGGTTGACGCGGGCGCCGACGGTGAGGGCGCCGAGGCTGGAACGCTTGAGGGTCTCCGCCATGACGTCGGCGGTGAACTCGTCGCCCTCGTGGTCGACGACGGTGAGACAGACCCCGTTCACGGCGATGGAGTCGCCGTGCTTCGCGCCCTCGGTGACGACGGGTCCGCGCAGCCGGAAGCGGGAGGCGTCGCCGAGGTTCTCGACGGCGGTGACCTCACCCAGCTCTTCGACGATTCCGGTGAACACTTCCCGGGTCCTCCTGCCACGTTGGGGCACGGACTCCGGGGCCTGTCGATGACGACAGAACGTACGGGCGACGACACCGGGAGCGACGCCGGACGGACTCGTCCCGCTGGAACGAGCACAGACGGCGGCGCGCACTAATGCCCGCCCGCCGCGCACTGCCTCCCATCCGGACTTTAACCGTCGGTCCAGGAATTTCACCTGGTCAACCGGCCGCTGGAAGCGGCCGGGTCGCGGACTGTAACCGCCGGTTCGGAATTTCACCGACCCCGGAGTGCGCTGCTTTAGGTACAGGGTCAGTGTGCCACGCCCGATCGTCGTCCAGAGGGGCGGGTGATGTGGGGTGGCTCACAGGCCGCGGAAGCGGACTTCTCGGGCGGCCGGGAGTTGCGCCAACTCCCTCTCGGGCAGGCGAACTCGAGTCGAGTCCACACCCATGGACGTACGGGATCTACGTCCGTGCGCCCACCATCGCCCCCTCCACGGCCCTGCCCTCACGACGTGCCGAACAGTTCCTCCAGCGCGGACTGCCTGGCCGTGAGGAGCGCCCCGCGCAGCACCGCGCCGCCGCCCAGGCCGCTCGGCCGCACCTGGGTCGGCAGCGGGGTCATCCGCCGCAGCCGTTCCTCCACCCGGCCAGCGAGCGCCTGCCCGCCGGCCTGTCCGATCTCGCCCCCGAGGACGACACACCCGGGGTCGAGGACGGCGACGACACTGGCGGCTCCCACGGCCAGGCGGTCGGCGAGGGCGTCGAGGAAGCCGGCGGCCGCGCGGGCGTGCGCCTCCCGCGCCGTCTCCGCGGGGGGCGGGGCGGGGCGCGTACCGCCGCCCCCGGGAGCGGCCGCACGGGCGTGCGCCGGGTCCGCCCCGCCGCCGTGGGCCTCGTCCACCGCCCGCAGCGCGGCCCGCACCAGCGCGGCCCCCGCCGGTCCGCCGCCCTCGGCCCGCGTCTCCAGCCCGTGCTCCCCCGCCAGCGCGACGATCGCCGCCGATCCGGCCAGGGAGTGGAAGCCGCCCTCGCAGCCCGTCGCCGAGGGCAGGCCGCCCGTGCCGGGAACCGGGAGGAAGCCGATCTCCCCGGTGCCGCCGGAGGCGCCCCGGCGCAGGGTGCCGTCGAGGACGACGGCGGCGCCCGTGCCGTGGCCGAGCCAGAGGAGGACGAAGGTGTCGCGGTCGCGGGCGGCGCCCTCGCGCTGTTCGGCGAGGGCGGCGAGGTTGGTCTCGTTCTCGACGCTGACGCGGGCCTCGGGCAGCCGTTCCTGGAGGGCGGCGACCAGGCGGCGGTGCCACGCGGGCAGGCCGCCGGAGTCGCGCAGTTCACCGCTCGCGGGGTCGATCAGGCCGGGCGCGCCGATGCCCACGGTGTGCAGCCGGTCGGCCCCGGCCTCCTTGCCCGCCCGCTCGACCAGCGTCACCGCCTGCTCCACGGCGGGGCCGGTGCCGGTGTCGCCGCCGATCGGCACGGACGCCTCGGCACGCACCCGGCCGACCAGGTCGGACACGAGGACCGCGACGCTCTCGGTGCGCACGTCCAGGGCGGCGAGGTGGGCGCGGTCGGCGGCGATGCCGTAGAGCCTGGCGTTCGGGCCGCGGCGCTGTTCGCCGGCCTCGCCGACGACCTCGATCAGGCCGGAGGCGGTGAGGCGTTCGACGAGGTCGGCGACGGTGGGCCGGGACAGGCCGGTGAGCTGCTTGAGCTGCCCTGCCGTCAGCGGGCCCCGATCCTGCATCAACCGCAGGGCGAGCCGGTCGTTGATGACCCGGGCGGTGCTCGGGGATGCGGGCATACGGCGAATCCTCCCACGGGGCGCCGGACGCCGTGCCGGACGGCCCACTATTTATCAGGCAGGGTTCCTGATAGTTTACGGCTCCGCTGGTGTCAGGGAGGGTGGAGGATGAGCGACGTGGTGAAGGGCCGACCTGAGGTGAGGCGGGCCCGGTACGCCGTGGCCGCCGTGTTCACCGTGCACGGCGCGGTCGCCGGCTCGTTCGCCACCCGGGTGCCGTGGATCCAGGACCACGCGTCGGTCAGCGCCGGTCAGCTCGGGCTCGCGCTCGCCTTCCCCGCGCTCGGCGCGTCGGTCGCGATGCCGCTCGCCGGGCGCGTCAGCCACCGGTTCGGCGCCCGCAACGCGCTGCGCGCTCTGATCGCCCTGTGGACGCTGTCCCTGGTCCTGCCGTCCCTCGCCCCGAACCTGGCGACCCTGTGCCTGGCCCTGTTCGCCTACGGCGCGACGGCGGGGATGGCCGACGTGGCGATGAACGCGCTCGGCGTGGAGGTCGAGAACCGCCTCGGCCGGTCGATCATGTCCGGTCTGCACGGCATGTGGAGCGCGGGCGCCCTGCTCGGCTCGGCCGGCGGGACGCTCGCCGCGCATCTCGGCTCGGACGCCCGCCTGCACCACCTGCTGGCGGCGGCGGTGCTGACCGCGGTGGGGGTGGCGGCCTGCGGCTGGGTGCTCGACCTGCACACCGCCGAGGACGAGGAGCCGCCTCCGCGGTTCGCCCTGCCGCCGAGGTCGGCGCTGCTCATCGGCGCCGTGGGCTTCTGCGCCGTGTTCGCGGAGGGCGCGAGCCTGGACTGGTCGGCGGTCTACCTGCGCGACCGGCTCGACTCCTCGGCCGGGCTCGCCGCCGCGTGCACGACGGGCTTCACGCTCACCATGGCGCTCGCGCGGATCGTCGGCGACCGGGTCGTGGACCGGTACGGGTCCGTGCGAACGGTCCGCGCGAGCGGCGTCCTCGCCGTCGCCGGCGGTCTGCTCATCGTCGTGGCGGACCATCCCGCCGTCGCGATCGGCGGGTTCGCGCTCATGGGCCTGGGGATCGCCGTCGTCGTCCCGCTCTGCTTCGCGGCGGCGGGCCGCAGCGGCCCCAACCCGAGTCAGGCCATCGCGGGCGTCGCCACGATCACCTACACCTCGGGGCTGATCGCGCCGAGCGCCATCGGCGGCCTGGCCCAGGCGACCAGTCTGACGGTGTCGTTCACGCTGGTGACGCTGCTGGCCGCCGGGCTGGTGGTGTTCGCCGGGGTCCTGCGCGCGGGCGACCGCGACCGGCCGCAGGTCAGCCGGCCGGACGCAGCAGTTCCCGGCCCGCGGACCTGAGCGTCTCGCTCCACGGCGCCGGGCGCATGGTCGCCGCGTCCAGCCGGACGAGGACCCGGGTGCCGTGGGCGTACGTGACCGCGCCGTCGGGCGAGCAGAACCGGAAGCCGTACGTCAGACCGGTGGTGCCGAGCCGCTCCAGCCACAGGTGGACGGCGTACGCGCCCGGCCGGGTGACCGGGGCCTCGTAGGTGACGCGCAGCTCCTTGACGGCGTTGCAGGCGTCTCCGGCCGCGGCCCAGTCGCCCTCGAAGCGCACCCCGTAGCCCTGCCACAGCTCGGTCCAGGCCCGTTCGACCAGCAGCGGGTAGCGGGCGTTGTGCAGCAGTCCCAGCGCGTCCAGGTCGTCGAAGTGGACGGTGACGGGGACCGTCCGGCCGTACGACGGGGCGGGGGCGGTCGGGGCTTGGGCGGTCACGGGTGGTGCTCCTGAGGTGCGGGACGGCTGAGAAGGATGGGTGTACAGGACAACCGCCCCTATCCTAAGCGGCCGCTCACCCTCCGTTTTCACGCGACAATGGGCCGCGCACCCGCACCGCACGAACGAAAGCGAAACCGCACCATGGATCTTGGCGTCCGCTGGAAACTGCACGGCGACGGACGCACGCCGGCGCCCGGCGCGGTCGTCCGCCCCGACGAACGGCTCTCCTGGCCCCGTACGGTCGGACTCGGCGCACAGCACGTGGTGGCCATGTTCGGGGCGAGTTTCGTCGCACCCGTCCTGATGGGCCTCGACCCGAATCTGGCGATCATGATGTCGGGCGTCGCGACCGTCATCTTCCTCCTCGCCACCCGCGGCCGGGTGCCCAGCTACCTCGGCTGCTCCCTGTCCTTCGTGGGCGTCGCCGCGGTCATCCGCGCGCAGGGCGGCACGAGCGCCACCGTCACCGGCGCGGTCCTCGTCGTCGGAGTGGCCCTGTTCCTGGTGGGGCTGGCCGTGCAGCGCTTCGGCGCGCGGATCATCCACGCCGCGATGCCCCCGATCGTGACGGGCGCGGTCGTGATGCTGATCGGCTTCAACCTCGCCCCGGTCACCGCCACCACCTACTGGCCGCAGGACCAGTGGACGGCCCTGCTGGTCATGCTGTTCACCGGTCTGGCCGTGGTCTGCCTGCGCGGTTTCTGGTCCCGTGTCGCGATCTTCCTCGGCCTGGTCTTCGGCTACGGCATCTCCTGGGTGTTCGACCGGGTCTTCGGCCGGATCCACTCCGCGGACGCGAGCGGCAAGATCACCGACCACTGGCGGCTCGACCTCTCCGGCGTCGGCCAGGCCGACTGGATCGGCCTGCCCTCCTTCCACGGCCCGTCCTTCGAGTGGTCGGCGATCCTGGTCGCGCTCCCGGTCGTCATCGCCCTGGTCGCGGAGAACGCGGGACACGTCAAGGCGGTCGGCGAGATGACCGGCAAGCGGCTCGACGACAAGCTGGGCACGGCCATCGCGGCCGACGGCCTCGGCTCGGTGCTGTCCACCGCGGTCGGCGGCCCGCCCAACACCACGTACTCCGAGAACATCGGCGTGATGGCCGCGACCCGCGTCTACTCCACCGCCGCCTACTGGGCCGCCGCCGGCTTCGCGCTGCTGTTCGGCGTGTGCCCCAAGTTCGGCGCGGTGGTGGCCGCGATCCCCGGCGGGGTCCTCGGCGGCATCACCGTCATCCTGTACGGCATGATCGGCCTGCTCGGCGCGCAGATCTGGATCACCGCGGGGGTCGACCTGCGCAACCCGCTCAACCTGGTCCCCGCCGCCGCCGGCATCATCATCGGCGTCGGCAACGTCACCATGGAGTTCACCGACACCTTCTCCCTCAGCGGCATCGCCCTCGGCACCCTCGTCGTCATCACCGGCTACCACACCCTGCGTGCCTTCTCCCCCGCTCACCTCAAGCCGCAGGAGCCCCTGCTGGACGAGGGCACGTCGTCGTACGACACCGAGGACCTGCCGCAGGACCGGCCCGGCGGCGGTCAGCGGGCGAGTTCGTAGGCGTACGACGGGCTGAAGGTGCCCGGCGCCCCCTTGCAGCCGTCGGACTCGCCGGGGAGCTTCACCCACAGGTAGGCGTCGACGCGGGCCTCGCCGGTGTCGAGGGTGGGGGCCCGGCCGATCCTGCGCCCGTCGGGGTCGCACCACCGGCCGTCGGCGGGCGGGCCGTTGCCGTTGCGGCTGGTGTCGACCACGGCGCCCAGGTCCCCGCGCCCGCCGAGGGCGCCGAGGGCGTCGAGGACCCGCCGGTCGTAGGCGATCTCGTCGGCCGTGGCGCGGAAGTTGGAGACGTTGCTGAAGATGCCCGCCGAGGCGGCGGAGCCGGCCCCGGCCCGGTGCAGCAGGGCGGCCTGGTGCGCGGGGTCGTGCCAGTGCGAGTGGCCGGCGTCGTAGTAGACGCGCGCCCTCGGGTTCGCCGCCTTCAGGACCCGGCCGGCGCGGGCCAGCGCGGCGAACCGGGCGGCCCGCCGCCCCGCGGAGAGGCAGTCGGTCTGGGCGATCGAGTCGGGCTCCAGGATCACCACGACCTCCCGCGAGCCGAGCCCGGCGGCGAACCGGTCGATCCAGGCGCCGTAGGCGTCGAGGTCGGGCGCCCCTCCCTCCGAGGCCCCGCCGCAGTCGCGGTCCGGGATCGCGTACGGCACCAGGACCGGCACCCGGCCCTGGGCTGCCGCCCCCGAGGTGACCGCGCGGACCCGGGAGGTGATCGTCGCGGGCGTGTGGTCGGCGAACCACACCGCGGCCGGCCGGCTCGCGACGCGGGACTCGATGACGGACCGGCGCGCGTCGCCGGGGTGGGCCCGGAGCCAGTCCCGGACCTGGGAGTCGGGGTGGACGTAGAGGCCGGCGGCCTGCCGCTGCCCGCGCCCGGCGACGGCCGACGGCGCCGTCGTGGTCCGTACCGCCGGGGCCGGGGTCCGCGCCGGGGCGGACGGGGAGGCGGACCGGGACACGGTGGGCGAGGACGCCGGCGCCGAGCGCCGTGACCATCCCGGCCGCCGTGGCCAGGGCGACCACGGCCGAGGCGACGGCCACCATGACGCCCCGCCGGACGGTCTTCCCCTCCCGCGAGTACCGCACGTGCTGTCCCCCTCCCCCGCGACGGCCGCGTTCCCCCGTTCCGGGGAAGCACCGGTGCCGTCGGCCCGCGGGCCAGCCTAGGGCTGCCACCCTTCCCCCATGCCGCACTCGGAACAGTTCGCCCCGCCCCCGGCCACTCCCGGCGCCGCCCTCGGCGGAGTGCTCCACCGCATGCGCGCCCTGGACGCCGGCCTGCCGGCCCGGGACGGGATCGCGGTCTTCAACCGGGTCTACCTCGCCGTCACGGAGGAGGTCGGCCGGCGGATCGAGGCGGGCCGGTTCACGGACGCGCGGGCCGCGATCACGCTGGACGTCCGGTTCGCGGAGCGCTACCTCACGGCCGTGGACGCGGCCGCCCGCGACCGTCCTCCGCCGGCCTGCTGGCGCCCGCTGTTCCAGCTCCGCCGCCATCCCGGCGTACGGCCGCCGCAGTTCGCGCTCGCGGGCATCAACGCGCACATCGGCCACGACCTCGCGCTCGCCGTCGTGGACGCCTGCCGTAGTCTCGGCTGCGAACCGGCCGATCTGGAGGACGAGTTCGACCGCGTGGGCGAGTTCCTCGTCGCGCTGGAGGAACGCATCCGCGAAGAGCTGATGCCGGGCCCCGACCTGCTCCAGATCGCGGACCCGCTCACCCATCTCCTCGGCGCCTGGAGCCTGGAGCGCGCCCGCGACGCCACCTGGTCCGCGGCCCGCGCCCTGTGGGCCCTGCGCCGGCTCCCGGACCTCGCCGAGGAGTTCACCGACCGCCTCGACGCGGCGGTCGGCTTCGCGGGCCGCATGCTGCTGACGCCGTTGCGCGCCTGGCCCGAGTGAGCGCCGTCAGTCCTCGGGCAGTTCCACCGGCGCGATCTCGTCGAAGACGTCGCCGGGGCCCGGGTTGGCCGGGTCCGTCGCCCCGCCGAAGTGGTGCATGACCCCCCAGACCGCGTTCAGCGCGGTCTGCACGGCGCCCTCGGCCCAGCCGGCCGTCCAGGAGATGTCGTCGCCGGCGAGGAAGACGCCCCGCTTGTCCTCGGGCAGCCGGTCCTGCACGAAGTGGGTGAACAGGCGCCGCTGGTAGCGGTAGTGGCCGGGCAGGTTGGCCTTGAACGCTCCCATGAAGTAGGGCTCGTTCTCCCAGGAGACCGTCACCGGGTTGCCGATGACGTGCTTCCTGATGTCGACGCCCGGGTAGATCTCCCCGAGGGACTTCAGCATGACCTCCATCCGCTCGTTCGCGGACAGCGGCAGCCACTTCAGGCTGTCGTCGCACCAGGTGTACGACAGGCAGATCACGGCCGGCCTGTCGGGACCGTCGTCGAGCAGGTAGGTGCCGCGGGTCATGCGGTCGGTGAGCGTCATCGACATCACGTCACGCCCGGTCGGGTTCCCCCTGCCGTCGACGGCCTTGTCCCGCCAGAACGGCCGGTCCACGGGCACGAAGAGCTTGCTGGACTCCATGTAATGGGTCCGCTCGATCGCGGTCCAGTGGTCGATCGGGAAGAGCGAGTCGTCGCAGGCGATCTTCGACAGCAGCATCCACGACTGGGCGGTGAAGACCGCCGCCCGGTAGGTGCGGATGTCGCCGTTCGCGTCGGTCACCGTGATCCCGTTGCCCGCGGTGCGGTTCAGCCGGGTCACCGCCGGGCGGGGCTCGCCGCCCTCGTGCAGCGCGGCCAGCGAGGTGCCGTACGGCCAGTGCACGATCTTCTCCGGCTCGCGCTCCCACAGGCGCAGCGGGAGCTGCTGGGAGCCGCCGACGATGCCGCGGTGGTGGTCGTCGGCCTCGGTGTAGACGACCCGCAGGATCTCCAGGATCGAGTTCGGGAAGTCGGTGTCCCAGCCGCCCGTGCCGAAGCCGACCTGGCCGAAGATCTCACGGTGGCGGAAGGAGCGGAAGGCCTCGGAGTCGCAGAGGAAGCCGTAGAAGGTCTGGTTGTCGAGCTTCTCGACGAGCCTCGCCCAGATCTCCCGGATGCGCGGCACGTCCCGCTCGCGCAGGGCGCGGTTCATGTCGGAGAAGCCGGCGCCCTCTTCGAGGCACCGGTTCCAGGCGTCGGCGACGTCGCGGTAGACCTGCGGGAGGTCGTCGGGCGTCTCGGCGTAGTGGGTCTCGCCCTTGAGGTCGACGACGGTCGACGGGGTCGCCTCGGCGAGCGGGTTGGGGAAGGGCCGGGTCTCCAGGCCCACCAGGTCGATGTAGTGCTGGAGCGCCGTGGACGACGGCGGGAAGCGCATCGCGCCCATCTCGGCGGTCAGGGACGGGTCGCAGCCCTCGAAGCCGACGGTCCGCAGCCGGCCGCCGATCCGGTCGGCCTCGTAGACCACCGGCCTCAGGCCCATCTTCATCAGCTCGTACGCGGCCACGATCCCGGACAGGCCGCCGCCGACGACCGCCACCTCGGTGCCGTGCTCGGTCGCCGGTACCTGGCCGAGCCCGGCCGGGTGGGCGAGGAAGTCGTCGTAGGCGTAAGGGAAGTCCGGGCCGAACATGGTGATCGGCGGCTGCTGCTCGTCGGCGTGCTCTACGGCGTTGGGCACGGTGGACGTCATGGGGTACGGACTCCTTGCGACACGGGAAGAGACACAGAGGGATCAGGGGGTTCGGGCCAGGGACCCGTAGAGGCCGGGGCGGCGGTCCCGGAGGTAGGGGTTCGCCTCGCGGGAGGCGGCGAGGAACGCGGGGTCGGCGTCGGCGAGGACCAGTTCCTCACCGCGTCCGGCGCGGGCGCGGGCGACCCCGTCGGGCCCGGCCAGGGTGGAGAGCCCGACGAACTCGAACTCGCCCTCGGGGCCGACCCGGTTGACGTACGCGACGTACATCTGGTTCTCGAAGGCGCGCACCGGGATCACCGACTCGGCGACGAACTGGAAGGGGTGCATCTGCGCCGTCGGCACCACCAGCAGGTCCGTGCCGGCCAGGGCGTGGGCGCGGACGTTCTCCGGGAACTCGACGTCGTAGCAGATCACCAGGCCGACGGTGAGGCCGTTCAGCTCGGCCTGGACGACCGGCTGCCCGCCCGGCGTGAACCGGTCGCGTTCGAAGCAGCCGAAGAGGTGGGTCTTGCGGTAGCCGGCCAGGCGGTGGCCGTCCGCGGAGATCAGCTGGGCGGCGTTGTGGACCGCCTCGCCGTCCCGCTCGGGGTAGCCGTAGGCGAGCGCCAGCCCGTGCCGGGACGCGATGTCCGCGACCGCGGCAGCGGAGTCGCCGTCGGCGGGCTCGGCGAGGCGGGCGATGTCGTCGCCGATCGCGTACCCGGTGAGGAACATCTCCGGCGCGACGAGCAGCCCGGCGCCCGCGGCGGCGGCCCGGCCCGCGGCCTCGTCGAGAACCTCGAGGTTCCCGGCGACCGAGCCGGGGCGGCCGGAGCTCTGGAGCAGGGCGGTGCGCATGCGTGTTTCCTCACCGGTACGGAGGGGGTTCGGGGGGCCACGTAGACGGTACGGGCGGCTGACCAGGGCGGACAAGGAGCAGCCGTTGCGTGCCGGTGAGCGGTTCGTTGCGTGCGGCGGCGGGCCGGCGGCGATTCGTTGCGCGGGCTCAGCGGCGGCTCCGCAGGACCAGCGCCGTCACCAGGTAGGGCAGTGCCAGCATCGCGAAGACCGTGCTGTGGGCGGCTCGCGCGCCGAGCACCGCGTACGCGCCGAACGTGGCGACCGTGACCAGTTCGGTGCCCAGGCTCGCGACGGAGGTGAGGGTGGCCCGGCGGGATTCGTCGAGGCGGTGCTGGAGCCGGGCGTCGGCGAGCACCTCGGCGAGCTGGAAGCCGCCGAAGGCGAGGCCCACCAGGGCGATGCCGGCCGGGCTCTCGGCCGTGGCGCCCGCGGCCAGGGCGAGCGCGGCGCCCGCCAGCAGGGTCGCGAGGCCGGTCGTGCCGAGGCGTTCGGCCGGTCCGGTCAGCAGGCTCGCGACCGTGACCGCGCCCCAGACCAGCAGGACCAGGTGGGGCACCGTCGCCTCCGCCACCCCGAGGTCACGGATGAGCAGGGGCGTGTACTCGTCGAGCGCTCCCCACACGGCGGCCACGGCGGGGACGAGCAGGAGGGCGCCGCGTACGGAACGGTCCCGGCGGACTTCGGCGAGCCCGGTGCGCAGGGTCGTCGCCCAGCCGTCCGCGCCGGTCTCCTGCCGCGTCCGGTGCTCCGGGAACCGGGCCGCCGTCGCCGCGGTCAGCAGACAGGCCACGACGCTCGCCGCGCCGACGGCGGCGTGGCCGCCCACCGCCAGGACGGGGCCGGCGAGGCCCGCCGAGCTCATGGTGGCGAGCAGTCGTGCCGCGCGCGAGCGGCCCATGACCCGCGCGTACCGGTCGGCGGCGCCGAGCCGGTCCAGCTCGTCGTACACCAGTGCCTCCAGCGCACCGGAGCCGAGCGCCCCGCCCGCGCCCCACAGGACGAAGCCGAGCGCGAAGGAGCCGTACGAGGGGACGGTCACCCACAGGGCGAAGCCGGCGGCGGTGAGCAACGGGCCGAGCCACAGCGGCAGCCGGCGCGAGACGGCGTCGGCCCAGACGCCGGAGGGGACCTCCAGCAGCACGCCGGTGATCGACCAGAGGGCGAAGAGGGAGGAGATCTGCCAGAGCGCGAGGCCGGTGCCGGCGAACAGCAGCGCGTACACCGGGTAGAGCAGCACGAAGTCGTCGAGGAACGCGTAGCCGTACAGCGTGGCCGTCAGCCGGCGGACGCCGGTGGCGGGCACGGGCGCGGGTGAGAGTGTCATGAGGCCTTCCCGGGCGGGCGGGTTCGGACGTCGGGGGTACGGCGTCCGAGGCGGCCCTCGGGAGGCACGGCGGGTGTATCAATGTCGCCAGGTCATGGATCTGATGGTAGGCGGGTCCGGTCCCGCCGCGCAGCGGAACGAGGACTCGATGGAGATCGCCACACTGCCGTACGTCGACGAGCGGACGGTGCTGGTCGCGGCGGACGCCGACGCCGTCTGGCGCGGGATCGGTGACGTCCTGGACGGGTCCTTCGGGTCCGGCTACGCGCGTCTGGTGGGCTGCCCCCACCGGACGGCGTCCGGTCCCCGGCCGCCGGCCGAGGGCTCGGTGTGGCCCGGTTTCCGGGCGGACTCCGCGACCCCGGCCCGGGAGCTGGTCCTGACGGGGCGTCACTACTTCTCGACGTACGCCCTGGTCCTCCGCCTCGACGAGGCCGGCGCGGGCCGCACCCGGCTGCGGGCGGAGACCCGGGCCAGGTTCCCCGGCCCGGGCGGCGCCCTCTACCGGCTGCTCGTCGTCGGCACGGGCGCGCACGCCCTCCTCACCGGACGGCTGCTGTCGTCGATCGGGCGGCGGGCGGAAGGACTCTGATCGGGCGCAGCCGGGCGGAAGGGCTCTGCGTCAGGCGCAGACAGGCCGAATGAGCCTGATTCGGGCGCCGCCGGGCCGACGGCTCTGTTTTCAGGTGGCCAGGCCGACGGCTCTGATTCAGGCGCGCGAGCCCGAAGAGAAGCGGCGCAGGAGCGGGGAGAGCACCAGTACGGACTTCGTGCGTTCCACGAACGGCTCCCCCGCGATCCGCTCCAGCACCCGCTCGAAGTGGCGCATGTCGGCGGCGAAGACCTGGGCGATCGCGTCCGCGTCGCCGGTGACGGTGGAGGCGGCGACGACCTCCTGGTAGCGCTCCAGGCCCCGCTGGATGGTCTCCGGCGAGGTGTTGCGGCGGCAGTGGATCTCGACGAACCCCTCGGTCTCCCAGCCGAGGGCCGCCGGGTCGACGCGCACCGTGAACCCGGTGATGGCGCCGGTGGCGCGCAGCCGGTCCACCCGCCGTTTGACGGCGGGCGCGGACAGGCCGACGAGCTGCCCGATGTCGGCGTAGGAGCGGCGGGCGTCCTCGGCCAGGGCGTGCACGATGCGTTCGTCGAGGTCGTTCAGCACTGCGGGGGGTTCACTTCACTTCGGACGGGGCGAGTCGGGAGCGGCGGTGGCCGTACAGGAAGTAGACCACGAGCCCCACCGCCATCCAGGCCCCGAGGACCACCCAGGGGTGCGGGGCATCTCGGGACGGGTCCGGCGCAGCACCACGACGGCCACGCGCCTCTCCGAGGACGACGAAGATGCCGGCGCGGGGGACCGCGCGACCGGCCACGACGGGCTGGCGGCCGGTCGCGGCCGTCGGGCAGGCGCGGACCCCGCTTCCCCGGTGGAGCTACCAGCTGGCGTGCAGGGGCTTGCCCTCGGCGTAGCCGGCGGCGCTCTGGATGCCGACGATGGCCTTCTCGGCGAACTCCTCCAGGGAGGCGGCGCCGGCGTAGGTGCAGGAGGAGCGGACGCCCGCGATGATCGAGTCGATGAGGTCCTCGACGCCGGGGCGGTCCGGGTCGAGGAACATGCGGGAGGTGGAGATGCCCTCCTCGAACAGCCCCTTGCGGGCCCGGTCGTACGCCGACTCCTCGGACGTGCGGTTGCGCACGGCGCGCGCCGACGCCATGCCGAACGACTCCTTGTAGGCGCGGCCGTCGGCGTCGTGCTGGAGGTCGCCCGGCGACTCGTAGGTGCCGGCGAACCACGAGCCGATCATCACGTTGGACGCGCCGGCCGCGAGGGCCATGGCGACGTCGCGGGGGTGGCGGACACCGCCGTCGGCCCACACGTGCCTGCCGTACTTGCGTGCCTCGGCGGCGCACTCCAGGACGGCGGAGAACTGCGGGCGGCCGACGCCGGTCATCATGCGGGTGGTGCACATGGCGCCGGGGCCGACGCCGACCTTGATGATGTCGGCACCCGCGTCGACGAGGTCCTTCACGCCCTCGGCGGAGACGATGTTGCCGGCGACGATCGGGACCCGCGGGTCGAGGTCGCGGACCAGCCGGATCGCGTTGATCATCGACTCCTGGTGGCCGTGCGCCGTGTCGATGACGAGCGTGTCGACGCCCGCGTCGAGCAGCAGCTTGGCCTTGCCCGCGAAGTCGCCGTTGACGCCGACGGCGGCGGCGATCCGCAGCCGGCCCCGGTCGTCGGTGGCCGGCGTGTACAGCGTGGCGCGCAGGGCGCCCCGGCGGGTGAGGATGCCGGCCAGCCTGCCGTCCGCGTCGACCGCGGGGGCGTAGCGCCGGTTCGCCGCGTCGAGCTTGTTGAAGGCCTCGCGCGGCGCTATGTCCGCGTCGATGAGCAGCAGGTCCCGGGACATGACCTCGGAGAGCTGCGTGAAGCGGTCGACGCCGGTGAGGTCCCGGTCGGTGACGACGCCGACCGGCCGCTGGTGCTCGTCCACGACGACGCCCGCCTCGTGCGCCCGCTTGGGCAGCAGGGCCAGCGCGTCGGCGACGGTCTGGTGCGGGGCGAGCACGATCGGGGTGTCCAGCACGAGGTGGCGGCTCTTGACCCAGGAGATGACGTCGGTGACGACGTCTATGGGGATGTCCTGGGGGATCACCACGAGCCCGCCGCGCCGGGCCACGGTCTCGGCCATGCGGCGGCCGGCGACGGCGGTCATGTTGGCGACGACCAGCGGGATGGTGGTGCCCGTGCCGTCCGGGGAGCTGAGGTCCACGCCCTGACGCGATCCGACCGCGCTGCGGCTCGGCACCATGAAGACGTCGTCGTACGTCAGGTCGTAGGCGGGCTGGATGTCGTTGAGGAAACGCACGTGCTGCACATCCCAGTCGGTCAGAGGTGGCCCCCGGACAGGTCGGTCAGGGGGAAAGCACGTACTTCATTGTCCCATGACGACCGCGCTGCGGTGCCCGGACAGAACGTCCAAGCAGCTCAGGGGCGTTTAGGAGGTTCCTCCGAGAGCGAGCACCACGGAGAGCGCGGGCGCCTGGTCCACCGCGGACGAGAACACCTCCTGCGCGATCTCCCACTCCTCCGGCCGTGCCTTCGCGTACGGCCGCCAGTTGCGTACGACGACCAGGACCGGCCCCGACTCGGGGCGGTCCGGGATGCCGGTGAGGCTGTCGGCGAGGGCGTCCCAGTTGCGGGGGAACCAGTCGGGCAGCTCCAGGTCGCGGGCGCAGCGGTCCATCAGGGCCGCCTTGCCGTCGACTCCGTCGAGGTCCAGCGTGAGCACGTGCTCCGTCATATCGGCACCGCCTGAACGCGTCGTGTTGTCCGGTGTCCGGGGGCGGCCGGACCGCCGCCCCCGGTACTGACCCGCTGTCAGGACCCGTCCGGGTCCGTCCTGTTGAGCGCCGGCTTCGGCGGGGGCCCGGCCGTCATCAGGTAGTCCGCGGCCGAGGTGTCCGTCACCAGGCTGGTGACGAGCCCGGACCGCAGCACCGCGTCGATCGCGGCCGCCTTCCGCTGCCCGCCCGCGATCGCCACGACCTCGGGGATACGGCGGAGCTGGTCGGCCTTGACGGTGATGCACCGCTCACCGAGGTCCCGCCCGACCCGGCGGCCCTCCCCGTCGAAGAGGTGCGCGGACATCTCGGCGGCGACGCCGAGCGAGGCGTAGTGCGAGCGCTCCTCGTCGCTGAGCATGTCGTGCACCGTGGAGATGCCCGGTTCCCAGGAGCCGATGGAGACGCAGGCGACCGTGACCTTGTCGAAGTACTCGAAGGCCCGGGCGATCCCGGTCTGGTGCCGCAGCGCGGCCGCGGTGGCCTCGTCCGGCAGCAGCATCGGCGCGTAGATGGGGTGGGCGTCGCCGCCGGACACCTGGGCGGCGCGGCGGACGGCCTCGACGGAGCCGCGCTCGGCGGTCCCGGCGTCGTACACGCCCGTCAGCTGCACCACCGTGCACGGGGGCAGCCGGTCCAGCGCCGCCGCCATGTGGATCGTGGAGCGGCCCCAGGCCAGGCCCAGCACATCACCTTCGTTCACGAGTTCGCCGAGCAGGTCGGCGGCCACTTCTCCCAGGTTCTCCGGGTCGGGCGTCTCCTCGGCGTCGGCCGGGGACTCGACCACGACGGCGTGCCGAAGGCCGTAGCGGGCGCGGAGCGCGTCCGAGCGCTCGGCGTCCAGTTCGGCCGGCACACGGATCTCGATGCGTACGAGATCCCGTTCGAGAGCGGTTTCCAGGACCCTGGCCACCTTGAAGCGGCTGACGCCGAACTCCTCGGCGATCTGGATCTTGGATTTGCCCTCGAGGTAGAAGCGGCGGGCCATGGCCGCCGCCTGCACCAGCTCAGCGGGTCCCATCCGCATGGCTGACCGGCCCGCCGACATACCCGACACGGCGATCTCCTCACTGCTGTTCACACTCTGGATTCGCCGTTCATCCTCGCAGATCCGGCGGACTCGATCAGCCCTGATGAGAGCCGTTCACGTAGCTGTGGCTCAGTGGTCGCCTGCCCACGAGGCCTTGGCGGTGGCCGCTTCCGCCTGTGCGCGCAGGGCGCGGACCGCCTCCGCCGGGTCCTCGGCACCGTACACCGCGGACCCGGCCACGAAGACGTCCGCGCCCGCGTCGGCGCACTGCTCGATCGTCGAGGCCGAGACGCCGCCGTCGACCTGGAGCCACAGCTGGAGGCCGTGCTTGCTGATCAGCTCACGGGTGCGGCGGATCTTCGGGAGCATGATGTCGAGGAAGGCCTGGCCCCCGAAACCCGGTTCGACCGTCATGATCAGCAGCATGTCGAGCTCGGGCAGCAGGTCCTCGTACGGCTCGATCGGCGTCGCGGGCTTGAGCGCCATGGAGGCGCGGGCGCCCTTCGCGCGGATCTCGCGGGCGAGTCGCACGGGCGCGGCGGCCGCCTCGACGTGGAAGGTCACGGACGAGGCACCCGCCTCGACGTACTGCGGTGCCCACCGATCGGGCGCCTCGATCATCAGATGGCAGTCCAGCGGGGTGTCCGTCGCGCGGGCCAGTGACTCTACGACCGGCACTCCGAGCGTGAGGTTCGGGACGAAATGGTTGTCCATGACGTCGACGTGGAGCCCGTCGGCTCCCTCCACCGCCCGGGCCTCGTCCGCCAGGCGGGCGAAGTCGGCGGACAGGATGCTGGGATTGATCTGCGCGGCCATGCCCCAAGCCTGCCATGCCCTCCGGGGGTGGGTGGCATCGGTCCCGGGGCGGAGGGGGCCGTATGGTCAGCGCGGGCCGTCCGGGGCCGGCCGCGCGGTTCCCCGCGCCCCTCACCGGGCACGCCGCGCCCCGTGCCACCCGGGCGACCCGCATCCCGCCCGACGGACGGAGACGGCCGAATCGACAGCGCGGGCCGTCCCCGGGCCGGGCGCGCGGTTCCCCGCGCCCGGCCCGGGGTGTGTCCTCTCGTGGTCTGTCCGGCTCAGGGGCGTCGGGGTGGGGTGGGGGCGGGGCGCCGGGTCGGGTAGTCGGCGTCGGGGACGTCGTGGCCCAGCGCGGGCAGGCGTGCGGCCACCTCGGCGGGGCTTCTGCCGGTCTTCCGTACGATCTCCAGGACGTTCTCGATCTCCATGCGTTCGCCCTCGTACCGGGTGATCGCCTCCACGATGTCGAGGTCGTCCAGGGCGACCGTGGGCGGCACGTGGACGGTGAGGCCGAGCCTGGTCAGGCGTTCCCCGACCGCCTGGGGACTGCTGCCGGTCAGCCGTGCGGCACTCAGCACGTGCCGCATCGACGGGGTCGTCCCCCAGGCGAGCCAGGGCGCGCGGGAGTCGAGCCCCTCGCTGAGGACGAGGAGGTCCTCGTCGTCGAAGCCGTCCGGCTCCGGCAGGGGACGCCCCTCGTGGCCCAGTTCCGCGAGACGGTCGGTGATGTCGGCCGGGGTGCGGCCGAGCACCTTCGCGGTGAGCAGGACGTGCCCGGGCCCCGAGGTTCCCAGCCAGGGGGCGCGGCCGTCGGCGTTCTGGCTGACGATGACGGCGTCGTCGGGCTGCGGGGTGTACGTGAGGGCGTGGCCCAGCGCGATCAGCCGGTGGGCGACGTCGTGCGGGCTCGCGTCCAGCTTGCCGGCGGCGCGGCGGACGTGTTCCGGCGGCACGGCCTGGCCCGGCGGGAGCCAGGGCGCGGTGGCGTCGCCGTCCCGGCTGATCAGGACGAGGTCGCCGGCGAACGGCGTGTCCGGCAGCGCGGCGGGGACGCCGTGGAAGCCCAGGGCGCGCAACCGCCGTCCGATGCCGGCCGGGCTGGTGCCCGCGGCGTGCGCCAGCCGTACGACGTGCGGGGGCGGGACAGCCGCGTCGGGCGCCAGCCAGCCCGTGTCGGTCCGGAGCAGCTCGACGTCGTCCCCGGTCACGGACTCGGGCAGCGGCCCGGCCGGGAGGACCACGTCGGTGTGGCCCAGCTCCCGGTACCGTTCCGCGGTCTCACGGAGGCCGGCCCCCGTCGCGACGGCGGCCTGGACGACACGGCCGTACGGAACGGTGTCCGCCAGTACGGGCAGACGGCCGTCGCCCTGCTCGCTGACGAGCCGGAGGTCGTCGTCGGTGACCACGGTGTCGGGGACGTCGGGCAGGCGGGTGCAGCCCAGTTCCCGCAGGCGGGCCAGGACGGGCGCGACGCTCGAACCCCGGGCGTGGGCGGACCACAGGACGTGGCCGGCCGGGACCGGGTCCGTGCGGGAGAGCCAGGGCGGGCCGGCGGTGACGACCTGCCGGCTGATGAGCCGCAGGTCCTCCTCGGTCGTGCGGTCCGGGAGCTCCTCCTCGGGGATGCGGAAACCGAGCTCCCGCAGACGGTCCGCCGCCTCGGCGAGGGCTCTCCCGGTCCGGGCGCCGACGGCGACGAGGTGGGGGAACCACTCGGGATCGTCCTGGTCGAGCCAGGGGCGCTCTCCCCACGCGTGTCCGAGGAGTGCGACCGCCTCGGCGTCCACGGACCCGGACGGCGCGTCCTCGGGCAGCCGGTGGTACCCGAGCCGGTCCAGCCGCGCGACCACCTCGGCGGGGACGCGGCCGTGGGCGTGGGCGAAGCGCAGGACGTGCGCGAGCGGCACGGGCTGCTCGGGGTCCAGCCAGGGGGCGTGTCCGTCCAGCCCCGCGCTGACCAGGACCAGGTCGTCGGCGGTCGCCTCCGCCGCACCGGGATGGACGCGGTAGCCGAGACGGGCGTAGCGCCCGCAGAGCGCGGCGACCGCGGAGGCGGTCTCCGCCGGCGCCTTGGACGCGTCCCCGATGTGCGGGAGGACCGTCAGGACGTGGGCGAGGGGCACGAGGTCGTCGTCGGGGATCCAGTACGTGTGGTCGTCGGACCGGCTGGAGGTCAGGTGCCGGTCGTCGGGCTCGACCCGCTCCGGGAAGGTGTCCGCAGCGGGCGTCCGGTAGCCCAGCTCCGCGAACCGGGACGCGATCTCCGCGGGCGGCCGGCCCAGCCGCTCCGCGCCCCACAGGACACGGCCCCTCATCCGGGGCACGTCGTCCTCGTCCATCGGCGGCCACCCGCTGAAGAGACGCCCGCTGACCAGCAGCAGGTCGTCGTCGTCCACGGTCGCGGGCAGGCGCTCGCGGGGGCCCGGGAAGCCGAGTCCGGCGAGCCGGGCCGCCGCGCGGGCGGGCGACCACCCCAGCCGCAGGGCGGCCCGCAGGACGTGGCCCCGCAGCCGGGGGGCGTCACCGAGCCCGATCCAGTCCGGGGCGCCCTCGGTGTCCTGACTGATCAGTTTCAGGTCGTAGTCGTCCACGGTCGCCGGGAAGTGCGGGGGACCGGGTACGGGGACGCCGAGTGCGGCGAAGCGGGCCGCGATCTCGGCGGGCGGCCGGCCCAGCCGCCGGGCGGCCCAGAAGACCTGCCCCCTGACGGAGAGGGGAGGACCGTTCACGATCCAGGGCCGGGCGCCGTCGAGGTCGCGGCTGAGCAGCTTCATGTCGTCGTCGGTGACGGCGGCCAGCTGTTCGGCGGTGGGCACCCGGTATCCGAGTTCGGTGAGCCGGGAGCCGACCGCGGCGGGCTCACGGCGTGTCTCGCGCGCCGCGCACATGACGTGTGCGATCGACACGGGCTCCGCGAGGTCCAGCCAGGGGGCGTGCGCGTTGAGGTGGCGGCTGGCGAGGACACGGTCGTGGTGGTTGTGGAGGACCGGAAGGGAGGTCACGGCGGCCTTTCGGGAGGGGGGCGGGGTCGGGGCGGGCGCGGTCACTCGGCCACGGCGGTGTAGCGCCAGCCGTCGTCCTCTTCCTCCTCTTCCTCCTCGTCCTGCCGGTCGGACAGGTCCACCCGTACGCCCGCCGGTTCGAGGGCCTCCCATACCCGCAGCATCATGTCGTCGCCGAGGTAGTGGTGGTGCAGGTCGAGGAAGCGCAGGTGGGTGAGCGGCTGCCCGCTGAGCAGCGCCTCCGCGCCCTCGTCGCCGAGCGTGCCCATCGACAGCCGGAGGGATTCGAGCCGGGCCACGACGGGGGCGTGGGCCACGGCGGCGGCGATCTCGTCCTGGAACCGGCTGTTCTGCAGCCCGAGGTGGCGCAGCGAGGGCAGCCGGTCGCCCTGGAGGAGGGGTGACAGGTCCTCCACGGTCGCGTCGCAGCCGTACTCCTCGTCCCCCAGCCACAGCTCCAGGTACTCCAGCGACGGCAGGTCGGAGGCGGCTGTGTTGCGCACCACCGAGGCCGGCAGCCCGCCACTCTCGAAGCGCAGGGTGCGCAGCCCCTCGTGGCGGATCGCGGGGAACTCGAGGTCCGTGCTGCCGCGCACGCCCAGCTCCTGAAGGCGGGGATACGCCTCCAGGAGGGGGGCGAGGTCGGACTGGGTGATCCAGGAGACCTCGCTCTCCTCGGAGTCGACGTCGCCGAGGAACACCGCTTCCAGGTTGGTCAGTCGGGGGCTCAGCTCGACGAGCATCCGGATCGTGCCGGAGGGCCACCCGTCGAATCCGTACCAGGTGCTGCCGAAGATCAGCGCGCGTACCTCCGCCAGCGGCACGCTCGTGGTGAAGCGGTCCCAGTAGACGTCCGACCTCTCGTCACCGTTCATCAGCCCGCACCGCAAGCGCCACGCCACCGAAGCGGCGTCGGGCAGCGGTGGCGCGGCGTGGGCGGCCTGAGGGAACGTCAGGACGGGAAGCCCGTGGAAGTGACGCAAGTGCTCCGGATGACGCGGGTGTTGAGGTACATCGACCTGGAGTTCCACATCGGTCCCTTGACGGTGTGACGGCTGACGCGCACTGTTCTAGCAGCAGCCTGTGACACCGGGGCGGCGGGGCGACGGAGGCGGAGGAAGGCGCTCGCTCCGAGAAGCCGCGCGAACGCCGACCGGAGCGGACGCCGACCGGAGCGGACGTCAGCCGGTTCGCCGCAGGAGTGCCAGGTACATCGCGTCGGTCCCGTGCAGGTGCGGCCACAGCTGGATGTCGGGCCCGTCGCCCAGCGCCGGCACGCCCGGCAGCAGGGGCCGGGCGTCGATCAGCTCGGTCTCCGGGTACTGCTTGACGAGGTCGGCGACCACGGCCCGGGTCTCCGCGAGGTGGGGCGAGCAGGTGGCGTACCCGACGACGCCCCCGACCCGTACCGACTCCAGCGCGGTCCGCAGGAGCCCACGCTGGAGCGGCGCGAAGCCGTCGAGGTCCTCGGGCCGGCGCCGCCACCGCGCCTCGGGCCGCCGCCGCAGGGCGCCGAGCCCGGTACAGGGCACGTCCACCAGCACCCGGTCGAAGGACGCCGGACGCCACGGCGGGCGGGTCCCGTCCGCGGCGATCACCTGGTACGGCCCCGGATTGCCGTCGAGGGCGCGGGCCACGAGCCCCGCCCGGTGCGGCTGCTTCTCGGAGGCGAGCAGCACGGCGCCCCGCTCGGCCGCGAGGGCCGCCAGCAGCGCGGCCTTGCCGCCGGGGCCCGCGCACCCGTCGAGCCACCGTTCGTCGGGCCCGTCGAGCGGCGCGTGGGCGAGCGCGAGCGCCACGAGCTGGCTCCCCTCGTCCTGCACGCCCGCGCGCCCCTCCCGTACGGCGTCGACGGCGCCCGGCTCGCCGCCCTCGGTGAGCCGTACCGCGTACGGCGACCAGCGCCCCGGTACGGCGGCCTCCTCGCGCAGCAGCTCGTCGACCGTGGCCCGGCCCGGCCGGGCGACCAGCGTCACCTCGGGCCGCTCGTTGTCGGCCTCCAGCAGGTCCTCGATGCCGGCCCGCCCGCCGCCGAGGGAGTCCCACAGCGCGGAGACGACCCAGCGCGGGTGGGAGTGGACGACGGCGAGGTGGTCCTCGGGATCGTCGTCGTAGGGCGGGGCGATCTGCTCGGTCCACGCGTCGAGGTCATGCCGGGCGACCTTGCGCAGCACGGCGTTGACGAACTTGGCCCGCCCGTCGCCGAGCACCACCCGCGCCAGCTCGACGGTGGCGGAGACGGCGGCGTGGCTCGGGATCCGCGTCCCGAGCAGCTGGTGCGCGCCGAGTCCGAGCACGTCGAGGACCGGCGGGTCGACCTCCCTCAGGGGGCGGTCGACGCACGCGGCGATGATCGCGTCGTACGTCCCCTGCCGCCGCAGCGTCCCGTACACCAGCTCGGTGGCGAGCGCGGCGTCCCGCCCGTCGAAGTCCCCGCGCTCGCGCGCCTTGCGCAGCAGCGGCGGCAGCACGAGGTTGGCGTACGCGTCCCGCTCGTCCACGGCCCGCAGCGCCTCGAAGGCGAGGATGCGGACGGGGTCCTTCTGGGGCCGCCGGTAGGGCTTGCCGGCGGGACGGGAACGGGGACGACGGGGCTGATCGCTCACGAAAAAGGTGCTCCGGATAGCAGGAGAAACGACGCTCCCAGCCTACGTCGGGCGGGTCGGGAGCCGTGCGGGAGCGTCACGCCCCGACGCGCTCGCCGTCCGCGATGCGCACCCCGCGGGCCCAGTCCGCAGCCCGCATCGGCTTCTTGCCCTGCGCCTGCACCCACAGCAGCTCGACGGCGTACGACCCGGTGCCGACGTGGACGCTGTTCTTGCCGACGGCGAGCGCGCCGGGGGCGAGGTCGTCGCGCACCGGCGCCGGCCGCACCTGGACCAGCTTCAGCCGCTCGCCCCGGAAGGTGGTCCAGGCGCCGGGGGCGGGCGTGCATCCGCGCACCACCCGGTCCACGCGCAGCGCCGGGGCGCTCCAGTCGACCCGCGCGTCCTCGACGGTGATCTTCGGGGCGAGGGTGACGCCGTCGTTCGGCTGCGGTACGGCCTTCAGCGTGCCGTCCTCGATGCCGTCCATGGTGGCGGCGAGCAGCCCGGCGCCCGCGAACGCCAGCCGGGTCAGCAGGTCGCCGCTGGTGTCGGTGGGCCGGACCTCCTCCGTCACCGTGCCGTAGACGGGCCCGGAGTCCAGCCCCTCCTCGATGAGGAAGGTGGACGCGCCAGTGATCCCGTCCCCCGCCATGACGGCGTGCTGCACGGGCGCGGCCCCCCGCCAGGCGGGCAGCAGCGAGAAGTGCAGGTTGACCCAGCCGTGGGCCGGGATGTCGAGGGCCGGCCGGGGCAGCAGGGCGCCGTAGGCGACGACGGGGCAGCAGTCCGGGGCGATCTCCCGCAACCGCTCCAGGAACTCCGGCTCCCGCGGCCGGGCCGGCTTCAGCACCTCGATCCCGGCCTCCTCGGCGCGCTGCGCCACGGGGGACGCGACCAGCCGGCGCCCCCGCCCCGCGGGAGCGTCGGGCCGCGTGACGACGGCGGCCACTTCATGCCGCCCGGAGGCGATCAGGGCGTCCAGTGCGGGGACGGCGACCTCGGGGGTACCGGCGAAGACGAGCTTCATGGGTGGACACGGGCCTCTCGGACGGGGTACGGGGCAGCGCACAAGTTTATGACCGGGGAGGGCTACGCGAACCGGCGACGCCCCTGGGGACGCGTCCGCCGCCGGGAGCGGCCTTCCCGGGAGCGGTCCGGCCGGGAAACGGCCCGTGCGGTGCCCGGCGCCGGAGAACGGGCCCGCCGTGCGCGGAACGGGGACCGGTCGGCGTGGGACGATGGCCGATCGCCGCGGGACGATGGCCGATCGCCGCGGGACGGGGACCGATCCGGCGCAGGCCGAGGACCGATCGGCGCAGGCCGGGGCCGCACAGCGCGGGCCCCGCGACGGGGGCGTACGCATATGCCCATACGCCCCCACACCGTGACCAGCGGAGCGAACCCGCGTTGGTCAAGAAAGAGTTGACCACACCGGACCGCTCTCCACGGCGGCCCGCCCCATATCTCCTCAACGCCGGTTCGAGAGGCTTGTTCATGGCCGACCACGCAACCCACGACGCCCAGGCCCGGGCCAGCCTGCACTTGTTGGTGCGGGACATCGAGCGGGTCCGCCGGCAGGTGGACGCACTGCGCACCCTGACCGCCCAGTTGGGCAACGTCTACCGCCCGCGCCGCTCCGGCCCGTCCACGGGCTTCGTCGTCTACGGACGCGCCCCCGCCCCCACGGTCCGCCTCGCGCAGGAGCTGCGGGACAGCGTCGAGACCCTGGTCACCGCGGCGGTCGACTTCGACCGCTCGCTCGGCTTCTCGTGGGACGCGGTGGGCTCGGCGCTCGGCGTCACCAAGCAGGCCGTCCACCGCCGGTACGGCTCCCGCCGCGCCACCGCCCAGGCCACCGCGGAGCCCGACCGGGCGGCGGAGCCGGCGGGCACCCGCACGGTCAACGTGGGCACCGGCGTCTCGGTGGTCCCGACGGTCCCCGCGGCCCGTTCGATGCCGACCCAGCCGACGGCCGGCAGCCCCGTCCTGCGCGAGGAGGCCAGACCGACGGCCTTCCCCGGCCCGCGCAACGGCTGACGCACGACGCGTCCCCCCTGCCCTCTCGGCGCGCCCGCTCCCGAGCCCCCTCGGCGCCCGCTCCCGAGGGGGCAGCCGCGCACCGGGCACGCCTCGGGGAGCCGGCCGCGAACGCGCTTCGGGGAGCCAGCCACGTACGCGCCCCGCCCGGCGGCGAGGGGCAGCCCCCTCCCGGCCCGCACGACGGCCGAGAAACAGCGAGCCCGTACCCGGCCCGCACGACGGCCGAGAGACAGCGAGCCCGTACCCGGCCCGCACGACGACGAGGACCCTCCGTGGGTCCGGTCCCCGCCGGAGCCGGCCGTCACCCGATGTCAGCCGGGTCGATCCGCACCCACACCGGCGACGACGCCCCTCCCCCGTTCCCTCCCCGGGCCATCCGGGCCGCCTGCGCGGTCTTCAGCGCGGAGGCCAGTGCGGCCCCCCTCCCCGGCGGCACCCGGACCAGCGCCCTCTCCCACTGTTCCCCGGGCGGCGGCGCCCCCGGCCGCCGCGCCCGCCCCGGCGGGGTGACCGGCAGCGGAACGGGCCCCAGCACCTCGGCCTCCGGGGGCAGTTCCACGGCGTCCAGGAACGCGGCCACCGCCTCCCCCGTGCCCGCCACCGCCGCCATCCGGGACACCGGCGGGAATCCCAGTTCGGCCCGCTCGGCGAGTTCCCGCACCGCGTGCCCGACCGGGTCCCAGCGCACCAGCGCCTGCACCGGCCGCAGGGTCGGTTCGGCGACGACGACCACGGTGCCGCCGTCGCCCTGCGGCCGGACCAGCGAGGCGGCCGCGATCCACCGCCGCAGGGCGTCCTCCCCGGCCCGCAGGTCGGGCCGCCCGAGCATGGCCCAGCCGTCCAGCAGCAGGGCCGCCGCGTAGCCGCCCTCGGCGACGGGTTCGGCGCCCGGGGTGCTGACGACCAGCGCGGGCGTCCCCGGCACGGTGTCCAGCACCTGCTCACGCCCGGACGTGCGCACGGGGACGGCGGGGAACGCCCGCCCCAGTTCCTCGGCGGTCCGCCGCGCCCCGACGACCTGCGCCCGCAGCCGGAACCCCCCGCACTCGGGGCAGTGCCAGGCGCTCTCCTCCCGCCCGCACCACCCGCACGACAGCTCGCCGCCGTCGCGCGCCTCCAGCGGGCCGGAACAGTGCCGGCACCGCGCCGGCGCCCGGCAGGCGGCGCACGCCATCCGCGGCACGTACCCCCGCCGCGGCACCTGGACGAGCACCGGCCCGTGCCGCAGCCCCTCCCGGACGGCCTGCCAGGCGAGCGTCGGCAACCGGGCCGCCCGGGCGGCCTCGTCGCGCGCGAGGTCCTGGTCCCCCACGGTCCGCACGAGGGGCGCCGCGCGCCGCACCTGCTCCCGCGCGGCGACCAGCGGCCGCGCCCACCCGGTCTCGACGAGCTGCGCACCCTCGACGGTGCAGCTCCACCCCCCCATCAGGAAGGCGCAGCCGTCCTGCGCGGCCCGCAGCAGCAGCACGTCCCGCGCATGCGGCTGCGGCGCGTGCTGCTCGCTGTGACTGTCGTCGCCGTCGTCCCAGATCACCACCAGCCCGAGGTCGCGCACCGGGGCGAACATGGCCGCCCGCGTCCCGACGACCGCCCGGACCGCACCCCGCCGCACGGCGAGCCACTGCCCGTACCGCTTCTGAGGCCCGGCGTCGGCGGTGAGCAGCGCGTGCCGTCCCTCCCCCAGCACGCCGGTCAGCGCCGCGTCCACGCGCGCGGCTGCCCGCCCGTCCGGGACGACGACGAGGGCACCGCGCCCGGAGGCCAGCGTCGCGGCGACGGCCCGCGCCACCTCCTCGCTCCACCCGGGCCCCGGCAGCGCGTTCCACACGGCTCTCGGGGACGCCCCGGACGCCAGCGCCCCCAGGAACGCGGCCCCCCGTTCGTAGCGCGCCCAGGACCCCGTCTCCGGCGCCGGCGGGGGTGGCAGCGGCGAGGGCGAGGGCCGCTGCTCCGCCTTGGCGCTGCGCGGCGGCACGGCCAGTTGCAGCACGTCCGCCAGGCTCCCCGCGTACCGGTCGGCGACGGCCCGCGCCAGCCCGAGCAGCTCCGTGCTCAGGACGGGCTCCGGCGACACCACCTGGGCGAGGGCGGCCAGCGGCCCCGCGTAGTCCGACGCGGCGAGCCGCTCGACCAGGAAGCCGTCGATGAGCCCGCCGCCCTCCCGCCGTCCCTCGCGCACCCGCCCGCGCCCGGCCCCGAACCGGACCCGCACCCGCACACCGGGCTGGGCGTCGGCGTCCAGCTCGGCCGGCACCGCGTAGTCGAAATACCGGTCGAGATGCAGCACCCCCTTGTCGACGAGCACCCGGGCGACCGGCAGCTCCTCGGCCAGGGCGGCCCCCCGCCACGTGCGCGGCTTGGCCCGCGGCACCTTGGCCCGGCGCACGCTCTCCCGGATCAGCGCGAGCTGCTCCGGCGGCGCCCCGTCGCCACCGGCGCCGCCTTCCCCGTGCCCGTTCTCGCTGCTCACGCTTGCATTCTTACCAAACCCCTCCGACAACGGCCCCCATCGCAGCCCAGCCGCCCCGGCCCGCCCGAGGGGCGGGCGACCGCCCGGGACACCCGCTCCGCACGCGAAAGGCCCGGCGCCCCCCGAAGGGGCACCGGGCCTCGCTCACCGCGTGGCGTGGTGGACGGTCCTACAGGCCCGCCGCCTCGCGCAGCGCCTCCACACGGTCCGTGCGCTCCCACGTGAAGTCGGGCAGCTCACGGCCGAAGTGGCCGTAGGCGGCCGTCTGGGCGTAGATCGGGCGGAGCAGGTCGAGGTCGCGGATGATCGCGGCCGGGCGGAGGTCGAAGACCTCGTCGATGGCCTTCTCGATCTTCTCCGGGTCGACCTTGTGCGTGCCGAAGGTCTCGACGAACAGACCGACCGGCTCGGCCTTGCCGATCGCGTAGGCGACCTGGACCTCGCAGCGCGCGGCCAGGCCGGCGGCGACGACGTTCTTCGCGACCCAGCGCATCGCGTACGCCGCGGAACGGTCGACCTTGGACGGGTCCTTGCCGGAGAAGGCGCCGCCGCCGTGGCGGGCGAAGCCGCCGTACGTGTCGATGATGATCTTGCGGCCGGTGAGGCCGGCGTCGCCCATGGGGCCGCCGATCTCGAAGCGGCCGGTGGGGTTCACCAGCAGGCGGTAGTTCTCGGTGTCGATCTTGATGCCCTCGTCGAGGAGCGCCTTCAGCTCCGGCTCGACGACGAACTCGCGGATGTCGGGAGCCAGCAGGGAGTCCAGGTCGATGTCGGACGCGTGCTGCGAGGAGACGACGACGGTGTCGAGGCGGACCGCCTTGTCGCCGTCGTACTCGATGGTGACCTGGGTCTTGCCGTCGGGGCGCAGGTAGGGGATGGTCCCGTTCTTGCGGACGTCCGAGAGCCGCTTGGACAGGCGGTGGGCCAGGAAGATCGGCAGCGGCATCAGCGTCGGTGTCTCGTCGGACGCGTAGCCGAACATCAGGCCCTGGTCGCCGGCGCCCTGCCGGTCCAGTTCGTCGTCGTCGCCCTCGACGCGGGTCTCGTACGCCGTGTCGACACCCTGGGCGATGTCCGGGGACTGCGCGCCGATCGACACCGAGACACCGCAGGAGGCGCCGTCGAAGCCCTTCTTGGAGGAGTCGTAGCCGATCTCGAGGATCTTGTCCCGGACGAGCTGCGGGATCGGCGCGTACGCCTGGGTGGTGACCTCTCCGGCCACGTGCACGAGGCCGGTCGTGATCAGCGTCTCGACGGCGACTCGGGACGTGGGGTCCTCGCGGAGCAACGCGTCGAGGATGGTGTCGCTGATCTGGTCAGCGATCTTGTCGGGGTGACCCTCGGTCACGGACTCCGAGGTGAACAGGCGACGGGACACAACGCTCCCTGGGGTTGCAGCGGCTGCTGGCTGATCATTGGCGGACGCGACAGGAGCTGCGCCCGGCGTCGTCCGAGAACAGTTTATCGGTCGCGCTTCGCCGCCGGCCCACCCGTCTCGCCTCTCGGGAGCGCTGTGACCTGCGGCACTGGCATTCTGCCGAATGCCCGGCACCGTTGGCCAGATGAGCCACGCCCGATCGCGCGAGCCGTAACGGAACGGCGAAGCGCATCAAACAGTCAGCCCAGGCGTCGCGCCACCAGGTCCCACACGGTTTCGGCCAAGGCTTCCTTCGGGCCGTAAGGTACGGCGGTCTCGCTGCCGTCGGCGCCAAGGACGACGGCCTCGTTGTGCTCGGAGCCGAAGGTCTTGCGCTCCCCCACCTCATTGACCACCAGCAGGTCACAGCCCTTGCGGTGCAGCTTCGCGCGGCCGTTGGCCAGCACGTCGTCCGTCTCCGCGGCGAAGCCGACGACCACTTGACCCGGATGGACGCGTCCGGTCGAGATCTCCGCGAGGATGTCCGGATTACGCACGAGGAGGAGGGGTTCCGGTTCCTGGCCGTCCTGCTTCTTGATCTTGCCGGTCGCGTACGCCGCCGGGCGGAAGTCGGCGACGGCGGCGGCCATGACGACCGCGTCGGCGTCGGCGGCCGCCTTCAGCACCGCCTCGCGCATCTGCAGGGCCGTACCGACGTGGACGACGTCCACGCCCGCGGGGTCGGGCAGGCCGGTGTCGGCCGCGACCAGCGTGACCCGGGCCCCGCGGGCGGCGGCGGTCCGGGCCAGGGCGTAGCCCTGCTTGCCGGAGGAGCGGTTGCCGAGGAAGCGGACGGGGTCGAGGGGTTCGCGGGTCCCGCCGGCACTGACGACGACGTGCCGGCCGGCGAGGTCGGGCTCGCGCACTCCCCTGGCCAGCACGCGGCGGCACACCTCGAAGATCTCGGCCGGGTCGGGCAGCCGTCCCTTGCCGGTGTCGACGCCGGTCAGGCGGCCCACAGCCGGTTCGATGACGACGGCGCCCCGGCGGCGCAGCGTCGCCACGTTCTCCTGGGTGGCCGGGTGCTCCCACATCTCGGTGTGCATCGCGGGGGCGAAGACGACCGGACAGCGGGCGGTGAGCAGGGTGTTCGTCAGCAGGTCGTCCGCCAGTCCGTGGGCGGCCTTCGCGAGCGTGTCCGCGGTGGCGGGGGCGACGACGACCAGGTCGGCGCGCTGGCCGATCCGGACGTGGGGGACCTCGTGGACGTCGTCCCAGACCTCGGTGGAGACCGGGTTCCCGGAGAGCGCGGACCAGGTCGCGGCGCCGACGAAGTGCAGGGCGGAGGCGGTGGGGACGACCCGTACGTCATGGCCGGACTCCGTCAGCCTGCGCAGCAGCTCGCACGCCTTGTAGGCGGCGATGCCACCGCTGACCCCCAGAACGACCTTCGGCTTGTCCACCGTCTCTCCCCGGACCTCGGATAGGGCACGCCGCGGCTCGGGCGTACCGGTCATCACACACCGCAGGCCCGACAGTCGCGCTGCCGGGCCTGTGGAACAAACAACCGCGAGCCGGAAGGGCTACTGAGCCGGGCCCTCGATGGCCTCGGACGTCAGCAGCCCCGCGTTGATCTCGCGGAGGGCGATCGAGAGCGGCTTCTCGTGGACGTGGGTGTCGACGAGGGGACCGACGTACTCGAGGAGGCCCTCGCCGAGCTGCGAGTAGTACGCGTTGATCTGGCGGGCCCGCTTGGCCGCGTAGATCACGAGGCTGTACTTCGAGTCGGTGGCCTCGAGGAGCTCGTCGATCGGCGGGTTGATGATGCCCTCGGGCGCGGAGATGGAAGAGGACACGCTCTACCTTCCGATGGATGGAAAAGGATCAGTCTGAAGGATCAGGCTCGATCACACAACGTCTGTCAAGGCTAGCAGCTCACGCGCCACGTCCTCGACGGAGGTGTTGACCAGGGTCTCGTCGAACTCCGGCTCCGCCGCCAGCTCGACCTTCGCCGCCTCCAGACGGCGCTCGATCACCTCGGGCGGCTCGGTGCCCCGCCCGGTGAGCCTGCGCACCAGCTCCTCCCAGGAGGGCGGAGCCAGGAACACCAGCTGGGCCTCCGGCATGGACGCGCGGACCTGCCGGGCGCCCTGGAGGTCGATCTCCAGCAGGACGGGCTCGCCGGCCTCCAGACGCTCCAGCACGGCGGCTCGCGGGGTGCCGTAGCGGTTGCCGGCGAACTCGGCCCACTCCAGCAGCTCACCGTTGGCGATCAGCTTGTCCATCTCGTCGTCGGCGACGAAGAAGTAGTGGACCCCGTGCTTCTCACCGGGGCGGGGCTTGCGGGTCGTCGCCGACACCGAGAGCCAGACCTCGGGGTGTTCCTTGCGCATATGGGCGACGACCGTGCTCTTGCCGACCCCGGAGGGGCCGGAGAGCACGGTCAGCCGCGGACGTTCACTCATGCAGCGATTATTCCAGTTGTCCCGCGGTGCCCGGGACCCGCTGCCCGGGGCACCTCGGACTCACTTGGCGGTCTCGCCGAACTCACGCTCCAGAGAGGCGATCTGGTTGGAGCCGAGGCCGCGCACCCGGCGGCTCTCGGAGATGCCGAGTCGCTCCATGATCTGCTTGGCGCGGACCTTGCCCACGCCCGGCAGGGACTCGAGCAGGGCGGAGACCTTCATCTTGCCGATGACGTCGTTCTCCTGGCCCTGCTTGATGACCTCGTGAAGGGAGGCGCCGGAGTGCTTGAGTCGATTCTTGACCTCGGCCCGCTCCCGGCGAGCCGCGGCGGCCTTTTCGAGCGCGGCTGCGCGCTGTTCGGGGGTAAGGGGCGGAAGAGCCACGCCTACGTCACCTCGGATGTCGAACTGTCGGATACGGACCGGTGAGGAACCTAGTCGCCCCACACCTGGGGAGCCACGAGCAACACGCTTGCCCGTTCACTCTCCGTCGGAGACTAGCGGCCAACTCCGTCAGAGTCAGCGAGAACAGAGGAAAAGTCCTGGTCAGCCTCCGTCAGGCCGGACATTGAGGACATAATGCCCCGGATTTGAGGATGTATCCAGGCTCAAAACCGGCCCCGGCCGCCCGGCCGAATCCCCGGTCGGGCGGCCAGCGGTGGTCAGACGGCCGCCACGGCGGTCCTGACCTCGTCGGCGAACCGGTCCGCGGCGTCACGCAGAGCGACCGCGTCGGGACCGTGGCGCAACACTCCCCGGCTCACGTTCGGCACGACGTTGCGCACCGCGGCCCCGAAGACCCGGGGCAGATCCGCCGCGGTCGCCCCCTGCGCCCCGATGCCGGGTGCGAGGAGCGGGCCGTTGACGGCGAGGTCGTACGACGACAGGTCGCCCACGGTGGCGCCGACGACCGCTCCGAAGGAGCCGAGCGGCTCCTCCCCCTCGTTCTCGGCGGCCAGGTGCGCCAGCATCGTCGCGCCGACACCGCGGCCGTCCGCGCGCACCGCGTGCTGGACCTCGCCGCCCTCGGGGTTCGACGTCAGCGCCAGCACGAACAGACCGGTGCCGCTCTCGCGCGCGAGGGCGACGGCGGGGCTCAGGGAGCCGTAGCCGAGGTAGGGCGAGACGGTGAGGGCGTCGGAGAACAGCGGGGCGTCCTCGCGCAGGTAGGCCTCGGCGTACCCGGCCATGGTCGAGCCGATGTCGCCGCGCTTGGCGTCCATCACGACCAGGGTCCCGGCCGAGCGCGCCTCCTGGACGACCCGCTCCAGGACGGCGATGCCGCGGGAGCCGAAGCGCTCGAAGAAGGCGCTCTGCGGCTTCATGACGGCGACCCGGCCGGCCAGCGCCTCGACGACGGTCCGGCTGAACCGCTCCAGCCCGGCGACGTCGTCGCCGAGCCCCCACTCGGCCAGCAGGGAGGCGTGCGGGTCGATCCCGACGCAGAGCGGGCCGCGCTCGTCCATGGCCCGGCGCAGGCGCGCGCCGAAGGGTTCCAGGGTCATGCCGTGCTCCTCACGTCGGCGCCGACCGCGTCGGCCAGGGTGGCGTACGGGCTCTGGCGCAGCCGTGCCGCGAGCCCCTTGTGGACGGCGCGGCCCCAGAAGGGCCCCTCGTAGACGAAGGCGCTGTAGCCCTGGACGAGGGTGGCGCCGGCGAGGATGCGCTGCCAGGCGTCCTCGGCGTCCTCGATGCCGCCGACGCCCACCAGGGTGACGCGGTCGCCCACGCGCGCGTAGAGGCGGCGCAGCACCTCCAGGGAGCGCGTCTTGAGCGGAGCGCCGGACAGTCCGCCCGTCTCCCCCACCAGCGAGGGGTCGGACGTCAGACCGAGCCCGTCGCGCGCGATGGTGGTGTTCGTGGCGATGATCCCGTCCAGGCCGAGCTCGACGGCCAGGTCGGCGACCGCGTCCACGTCCTCGTCGGCGAGGTCGGGCGCGATCTTCACCAGCAGCGGGACCCGGCGGTTGAGCACCGTGCGGTCGGCGGCCTCGCGGACGGCGCCGAGCAGGGGGCGCAGCGCCTCGGTCGCCTGGAGGTCGCGCAGACCGGGCGTGTTCGGCGAGGAGACGTTCACGACCAGGTAGTCGGCGTACGGCGCGAGCCGCTCGGTCGACTTCACGTAGTCGGCGACGGCCTCGGCCTCCGGGACGGCCTTGGTCTTGCCGATGTTGACGCCGACGACGGTCTTGAAGACGGGCTCGCGGGACGCCAGCCGGGCGGCGACGGCCAGCGACCCCTCGTTGTTGAAGCCCATGCGGTTGATCAGCGCCCGGTCGCCGACGAGGCGGAACAGCCGCTTCCTGGGGTTGCCCGGCTGCGCCTCCCCCGTCACCGTGCCGATCTCGACGTGGTCGAAGCCCAGCATGGACATCCCGTCGATCGCGACGGCGTTCTTGTCGAAGCCGGCGGCGAGCCCGAAGGGGCCGTGCATGCGCAGCCCGAAGGCCTCGGTGCGCAGCTCCCGGTGGCGGGGGGCCAGCACGGCGGCGACGAAGACGCGCAGCACGGGGACGCGGGCGGCCAGGCGGATCCAGCGGAAGGCCAGGTGGTGGGCCTTCTCGGGGTCCATCCGCCGGAAGACCAGGTGGAAGAAGAGCTTGTACATGAAGGCGTGTCCTCATACAGAGGGGGACACCGTTTCCGGTGTCCCCCTCGTCGGCTGCTTGCTAGTCGCGGGCCGCGGTCAGGTGTTCCGCGTGTTCCTGGAGCGAGCGGACGCCCACGTCACCGTGGTTGAGGGCGTCGATGCCCTGGACGGCGGCGGCGAGCGCCTGGACCGTCGTCAGGCAGGGCACGGACCGTGCCACGGCCGCCGTGCGGATCTCGTAGCCGTCGAGGCGGCCACCGGTGCCGTACGGGGTGTTGACGATGAGGTCGACCTCGCCGTCGTGGATCAGCTGGACGATGGTCTTCTCGCCGTTCGGGCCGGTGCCCTCGGACTGCTTGCGCACGACCGTGGCGTTGATGCCGTTGCGGCGCAGGACCTCGGCGGTGCCGGAGGTGGCGAGCAGCTCGAAGCCGTGGCCGACGAGCTCGCGCGCCGGGAAGATCATCGAGCGCTTGTCGCGGTTGGCGACCGAGATGAACGCGCGGCCCTTGGTGGGCAGCGGGCCGTAGGCGCCCGCCTGCGACTTGGCGTACGCCGTGCCGAAGACGGAGTCGATGCCCATGACCTCGCCGGTGGAACGCATCTCCGGGCCGAGGACGGTGTCGACGCCGCGTCCGGAGGTGTCCCGGAAGCGGCTCCAGGGCATCACGGCCTCCTTCACCGAGATCGGCGCGTCCAGCGGCAGCTCGCCGCCGTCGCCGGTCGCCGGGAGCAGCCCCTCGCCGCGCAGCTCGGCGACGGTCGCGCCGAGCGAGATGCGGGCGGCCGCCTTCGCCAGCGGCACCGCCGTCGCCTTCGAGGTGAAGGGCACCGTGCGGGACGCGCGGGGGTTGGCCTCCAGGACGTAGAGGATGTCGCCGGCCATCGCGAACTGGATGTTGATCAGGCCGCGGACGCCGACGCCCTTGGCGATGGCCTCCGTGGAGGCGCGCAGCCGCTTGATGTCGAAGCCGCCGAGGGTGATCGGGGGCAGGGCGCACGCCGAGTCGCCGGAGTGGATGCCGGCCTCCTCGATGTGCTCCATGACACCGCCGAGGTACAGCTCCTCGCCGTCGTAGAGGGCGTCGACGTCGATCTCGATGGCGTCGTCGAGGAAGCGGTCGACGAGGACCGGCCGGGTGGGGCTGATCTCGGTCGACTCGGCGATGTAGGAGGACAGCCGGGTCTCGTCGTAGACGATCTCCATGCCGCGGCCGCCGAGGACGTACGACGGCCGGACGAGGACCGGGTAGCCGATCTCGTCGGCGATGGCCTTGGCCTCGGTGAAGGTGGTGGCCGTGCCGTGCTTCGGGGCGGGCAGGCCCGCCTCGGCGAGCACCCGCCCGAAGGCGCCCCGGTCCTCGGCCGCGTGGATCGCCTCGGGCGGGGTGCCGACGATCGGCACGCCGTTGTCCTTCAGCGCCTGCGCCAGGCCCAGCGGGGTCTGGCCGCCGAGCTGGACGACGACGCCCGCGATCGGGCCTGCCTGGGACTCCGCGTGGACGATCTCCAGCACGTCCTCGAGCGTCAGCGGCTCGAAGTACAGGCGGTCGGAGGTGTCGTAGTCGGTGGAGACGGTCTCCGGGTTGCAGTTGACCATCACGGTCTCGTACCCGGCGTCGGACAGCGCGAAGGAGGCGTGGACGCAGGAGTAGTCGAACTCGATGCCCTGGCCGATGCGGTTGGGGCCGGAGCCCAGGATGATGACGGCCGGCTTCTCGCGCGGCGCGACCTCGCTCTCCTCGTCGTAGGAGGAGTAGAAGTACGGCGTCTTCGCGGCGAACTCGGCGGCGCAGGTGTCGACCGTCTTGTAGACCGGGCGGATGCCCAGCGCGTGCCGCACCTCGCGCACGACCTCCTCGCGCAGCCCGCGGATCTCGGCGATCTGCTGGTCGGAGAAGCCGTGCCGCTTGGCCTCGGCGAGCAGCTCGGAGGTGAGCTCCGGCGCCGCGGCGAGGTCGTCCGCGATCTCCTTGATGAGGAACAGCTGGTCGACGAACCAGGGGTCGATCTTCGTGTACTCGAAGACCTCCTCCGGGGTGGCGCCCGCGCGGATCGCCTGCATGACGGTGTTGATCCGGCCGTCGGTGGGGCGCACCGCCTCGCGCAGCAGCTCCTCCTTGTGACCGGTCTCGCCGACGAAGGTGAACTGGCTGCCCTTCTTCTCCAGCGAGCGCAGCGCCTTCTGGAAGGCCTCGGTGAAGTTGCGGCCGATGGCCATGGCCTCGCCGACCGACTTCATGGTCGTCGTCAGCGTGGAGTCGGCGCTCGGGAACTTCTCGAAGGCGAAGCGGGGGGCCTTCACGACCACGTAGTCGAGCGTCGGCTCGAAGGAGGCCGGGGTCTCCTGCGTGATGTCGTTGGGGATCTCGTCGAGGGTGTAGCCGACGGCGAGCTTGGCCGCGATCTTGGCGATCGGGAAGCCGGTCGCCTTGGAGGCCAGCGCCGAGGAGCGGGACACGCGCGGGTTCATCTCGATGACGATGACCCGGCCGTCGACGGGGTTCACCGCGAACTGGATGTTGCAGCCGCCGGTGTCGACGCCGACCTCGCGGATGACGGCGATGCCGATGTCGCGCAGGACCTGGTACTCGCGGTCGGTCAGCGTCATCGAGGGCGCGACGGTGATCGAGTCGCCGGTGTGCACGCCCATGGGGTCGAAGTTCTCGATGGAGCAGACGACCACGACGTTGTCGTGCTTGTCGCGCATCAGCTCCAGCTCGTACTCCTTCCAGCCGAGGATGGACTCCTCCAGGAGCACCTCGGTGGTCGGGGAGAGCGTGAGGCCCTGGCCGGCGATGCGGCGCAGCTCCTCCTCGTCGTGGGCGAAGCCGGAGCCGGCGCCGCCCATGGTGAAGGAGGGGCGGACGACGACCGGGTAGCCGCCGAGCTCGTCGACGCCGGCGAGGACGTCGTCCATGGTGTGGCAGATGACCGAGCGGGCGGACTCGCCGTGCCCGATCTTCTTGCGGACCTCCTCGACGACCAGCTTGAACTGGTCGCGGTCCTCGCCCTTGTGGATGGCCTCGACGTTGGCGCCGATCAGCTCCACACCGTACTTGTCCAGGACGCCGTTCTCGTGCAGCGAGATGGCGGTGTTCAGGGCCGTCTGGCCGCCCAGCGTGGGCAGCAGGGCGTCGGGGCGCTCCTTGGCGATGATCTTCTCGACGAACTCCGGGGTGATCGGCTCGACGTAGGTGGCGTCGGCGATCTCCGGGTCGGTCATGATCGTCGCCGGGTTGGAGTTGACCAGGATGACCCGGAGCCCCTCGGCGCGCAGGATGCGGCACGCCTGGGTGCCGGAGTAGTCGAACTCGGCGGCCTGGCCGATGACGATCGGGCCGGAGCCGATGACCAGGACGGACTGGATATCGGTGCGCTTAGGCACGCTGGCCCTCCATCAGGGATACGAAGCGGTCGAACAGGTAGGCGGCGTCGTGCGGACCGGCGGCCGCTTCGGGGTGGTACTGGACGGAGAAGGCCGGCTGGTCGAGCAGCTGCAGCCCCTCCACGACGTCGTCGTTGAGGCAGACGTGGGAGACCTCGGCGCGGCCGAACTCGGTCTCGCTGACCCGGTCCAGCGGCGCGTCCACGGCGAAGCCGTGGTTGTGCGCGGTGACCTCGACCTTGCCGGTCGTGCGGTCCTGGACCGGCTGGTTGATGCCGCGGTGGCCGTACTTCAGCTTGTAGGTGCCGAAGCCGAGGGCGCGGCCGAGGATCTGGTTGCCGAAGCAGATGCCGAACAGGGGCGTCCTGCGCTGAAGCACCTCGGTCATCAGCGCGACCGGTCCGTCGGCGGTGGCCGGGTCGCCGGGGCCGTTGGAGAAGAACACGCCGTCGGGGTTGACGGCGTAGACCTCGTCCGCGGAGGCCGTCGCGGGCAGCACGTGCACCTCGATGCCGCGCTCGGCCATGCGGTGCGGGGTCATGCCCTTGATGCCGAGGTCGATCGCGGCGACCGTGAAGCGCTTCTCGCCGACCGCGGGGACGACGTACGCCTCCTGGGTGGCGACCTCCTCGTAGAGGCTGGCGCCCTTCATGTGCGGCTGGGCCTGCACCCGCGCCACGAGGTCCGCGTCGGCGGCGAGGGCCTGGCCGGAGAAGATCCCGGCCCGCATGGAGCCGCGCTCGCGCAGGTGGCGGGTGAGGGCGCGGGTGTCGATGCCGGAGATGCCGACGACGTCCTGGCGCACCAGTTCGTCGTCGAGCGACCGCTGGGAGCGCCAGTTCGAGGGCACGCGCGCGGGGTCGCGCACGACGTAGCCGGAGACCCAGATGCGCCGGGACTCGTCGTCCTCGTCGTTCCAGCCGGTGTTGCCGATCTGCGGGGCGGTCGCGACGACGATCTGCCGGTCGTACGACGGGTCGGTGAGGGTCTCCTGGTAGCCGGTCATGCCGGTGGAGAACACCGCTTCGCCGAAGGTCTCCCCCACGGCCCCGTAGGCACGGCCGCGGAAGACACGGCCGTCCTCCAGGACGAGTACGGCGGGAGCCTTGGCGGTTCCCCTGGTGGAGGTCGTCATCGCGCGCCTTCCGTTTCCGTCTGAGTTTCCGTCTTTTTGATCATTGCGTTGATGGTGTCGACCCACTCGTTGTGCTCGGCGGCGGTGTCCGAGCGGAATCCGGAGTCGATCAGCTTGTCGCCGTGCGCCCAGGTCACCACGAGCAGTCCGCCCTCGGTGAGGACCTTGCCGGCGATGCCCTTGCCGAGCACGGCCTCGCGCAGCGCGCCGGCCGGGACGAAGAAGTCGGTCGCGCCGGGGCGTACGACGTCCAGTCCCGCGTCCGTCAGGGTGAGCTCCACCCGGCTGCGGGTTCCCAGGCCGTGCGCCACGATGCGGTCGAGCCACTGCCCGGCGGTGGTGGAGCCGTGGTAGCGGCCGCTCATGCTCAGTCTCGCCGGGCCGGGGTCGTCCGGCACGGTGGGCAGGGCGGGCAGGTCGCCCTGGAGCGTGCCGCGCCACTTCCAGCCCTCGCGCATCAGCCAGTACACGAGCGCGACGAACAGGGCGAGGCCTACGACCCAGCCGATCCGGGCGGCCCAGTCGGTCACTTCGGCCGATTCCTTCTCGGCCGCGAGCAGGATTACAGGTGTCACGTGAGTTTCCCGTCGACGAGCGTGGCCTTGCCCCGGAGCCACGTGTGCGTCACACGGCCCGGCAGCTCACGCCCCTCGTACGGGGTGTTCCGGCTGCGCGAGGCGAAGCCCGCGGGGTCCACCGACCCACGGTATGCCGAGTCGACGAGCGTGAGGTTGGCGGGCTCACCAGCCGAGACGGGACGCCCGTGGCCCTTCGCCCGCCCGATCCGGGCCGGCGTGGAGGACATGCGGTCGGCGACCCCGGCCCAGTCGAGGAGCCCGGTCTCCACCATCGTCTCCTGGACCACCGACAGCGCGGTCTCCAGGCCGACCATGCCCATGGCGGCCGCGGCCCACTCGCAGTCCTTGTCCTCGTGCGGGTGCGGGGCGTGGTCGGTGGCGACGATGTCGATCGTGCCGTCGGCGAGCGCCTCGCGCAGGGCGTGCACGTCGCGCTCGGTGCGCAGCGGCGGGTTGACCTTGTAGACCGGGTCGTAGGTGCGCACCAGCTCGTCGGTGAGGAGCAGGTGGTGCGGGGTGACCTCGGCGGTGACCTGGATGCCGCGGGACTTCGCCCAGCGCACGATCTCGACCGAGCCCGCGGTGGACAGGTGGCAGATGTGGACGCGGGAGCCGACGTGCTCGGCGAGCAGGACGTCCCGGGCGATGATCGATTCCTCGGCCACCGCGGGCCAGCCGCCCAGGCCCAGCTCGGAGGAGACGATGCCCTCGTTCATCTGGGCGCCCTCGGTCAGCCGGGGCTCCTGCGCGTGCTGGGCGACGACACCGCCGAAGGCCTTCACGTACTCCAGCGCCCGCCGCATGATCACCGCGTCGTGGACGCACTTGCCGTCGTCGGAGAAGACGGTGACGCCGGCCGCCGACTCGTGCATGGCGCCCAGCTCGGCGAGCTTGCTGCCCTCCAGGCCGACGGTGACGGCGCCGATGGGCTGCACGTCGCAGTAGCCGTGCTCCCGGCCGAGCCGGTAGACCTGCTCGACGACACCGGCCGTGTCGGCCACGGGGAAGGTGTTGGCCATGGCGAACACGGCCGTGTAACCGCCGGAGGCGGCCGCCCGGGTGCCGGTCAGGACGGTCTCGGAGTCCTCGCGGCCCGGCTCGCGCAGATGGGTGTGCAGGTCGACCAGGCCGGGCAGCAGCACCTTGCCGTCGGCCTCGACGACCTGGGCGCCGTCGGCGGACAGCCCGGCACCGACGGCCTCGATGATCTCTCCGTCGATCAGGACGTCCTGCGGCTCGCCGCCGAGCACCTTCGCACCACGGATCAGGATCTTGCTCATGGTCGCTTACTTCTCCTCGGTGGGACCGGTGGTACGGGTGTGGCGGACGGCGGGTTCGTTCCCGCCCAGGAGCAGGTAGAGGACGGCCATGCGGATGGACACGCCGTTGGCAACCTGCTCGACGACGGTGCAGCGGTCGGAGTCGGCGACCTCGGCGGTGATCTCCATGCCGCGGACCATCGGCCCGGGGTGCATCACGATGGCGTGCTCGGGCATCCGCGCCATCCGGTCCGCGTCGAGGCCGTAGCGGCGCGAGTACTCGCGCTCGGTCGGGAAGAACGCGGCGTTCATCCGCTCGCGCTGGACGCGCAGCATCATCACCGCGTCGGACTTGGCCAGCGTGCTGTCGAGGTCGTACGAGACCGCGCAGGGCCAGGTCTCGACGCCGACCGGCACCAGGGTGGGCGGGGCGACGAGGGTGACCTCGGCACCGAGGGTGTGCAGCAGGTCGACGTTGGAGCGGGCGACCCGGCTGTGCAGGACGTCCCCGACGAGGGTGATGCGCCGGCCGGACAGGTCCTGGCCGAGGCCGGCGTCCCGGCCGACGAGCCGCCGGCGCATGGTGAAGGCGTCGAGCAGGGCCTGGGTGGGGTGCTGGTGGGTGCCGTCGCCGGCGTTGATGACGGCGGCGTCGATCCAGCCGGAGTTGGCCAGGCGGTAGGGGGCTCCGGAGGCGCCGTGCCGGATGACGACGGCGTCGACGCCCATGGCCTCCAGGGTCTGGGCGGTGTCCTTCAGGGACTCGCCCTTGGAGACGCTGGACCCCTTGGCGGAGAAGTTGATCACGTCCGCGGACAGCCGCTTCTCGGCCGCCTCGAAGGAGATCCGGGTGCGCGTGGAGTCCTCGAAGAAGAGGTTGACGATCGTGCGGCCGCGCAGGGTCGGCAGCTTCTTGATGGGCCGGTCGGCGACCCGGGCCATCTCCTCCGCGGTGTCGAGAATGTGGACGGCGTCGTCGCGGGTGAGGTCGGCGGCCGAGATGAGATGACGCTGCATCTGTCAGGCTCCGTAAGACTTTCGGGAGTTTTCGGGCATGCGGGCGCACAGGGGCACGCACGCGTGGGCGTACGCCGGACCGCTAGTGCTGCGCGCCCGGGGCGGCCTGCTTCACACCGAGCAGCACGGTGTCGCGACCGTCCTCCTCGGCGAGCTGGACCTTGACCGTCTCCCGCAGCGACGTGGGGAGGTTCTTGCCGACGTAGTCGGCGCGGATGGGCAGTTCGCGGTGGCCTCTGTCGACCAGGACCGCGAGCTGCACCGCGCGCGGGCGCCCGATGTCGTTCAGGGCGTCGAGGGCGGCGCGGATGGTGCGGCCGGAGAACAGCACGTCGTCGACGAGGACGACCAGCTTGCCGTCGAGGCCGTCACCGGGGATCTCGGTGCGGGCCAGCGCACGCGGCGGGTGCATGCGCAGGTCGTCGCGGTACATCGTGATGTCCAGGGAGCCGACCGGGATGCCGCGGTCGGTGATCTCCTCCAGCTTGCCGGCCAGCCTGCGGGCGAGGAAGACGCCCCTGGTGGGGATGCCGAGGAGTACCACGTCGTCGGCGCCCTTGGCGCGTTCGACGATCTCGTGGGCGATGCGGGTCAGCACCCGCGCGATGTCGGGGGCCTCGAGGACGGGCCTCGCGTCGGACCGCTGTGTCTCGGGCCGGGTGTCCTGCTTGTCCATAAGAAACGGACCTCCTTCTCCGCCTCACGGGACGGACCTTAAAGGACGTCGGAATTGCGCCATCCACGGTATCAGGCCGGAACGACACCCCTGATCACCCCCCTGGCGCAACCGGCCATCGATACCACGGAAGAGTCGGGGTGGACCATTCGGCTTGACGCAGAAGAATCACGCTGCGTAACCTCACAGTGAGTTACCAACCGCGCGGCAGGGAACACGCCGGCCGCGTCGACCCAGTGCCGGGAGCCATATGTCCAGCGAATACGCCAAACAGCTCGGGGCCAAGCTCCGGGCGATCCGCACCCAGCAGGGCCTTTCCCTCCACGGTGTCGAGGAGAAGTCCCAGGGACGCTGGAAGGCGGTCGTGGTCGGTTCGTACGAGCGCGGCGACCGTGCCGTGACCGTGCAGCGTCTTGCGGAACTGGCCGACTTCTACGGCGTCCCGGTACAGGAACTGCTGCCGGGCACCACGCCGGGCGGCGCGGCCGAGCCCCCGCCGAAGCTCGTCCTGGACCTGGAGCGGCTGGCCCACGTGCCGGTCGAGAAGGCCGGTCCGCTCCAGCGGTACGCGGCGACGATCCAGTCGCAGCGCGGCGACTACAACGGCAAGGTGCTCTCGATCCGCCAGGACGACCTGCGCACGCTCGCCGTCATCTACGACCAGTCGCCGTCGGTCCTGACCGAGCAGCTGATCAGCTGGGGCGTCCTGGACGCGGACGCGCGTCGCGCGGTCACCCACGAGGAGAACTGAGCGCCGGGCGTCTCAGCAGAAACGTGCCGCCGGGGTGGCCGGAACCGTACGGTTCCGGCC